>JAKPUX010000225.1 GCA_029554865.1 bacterium
TCGGTCCACATCCGCGCCCGCGACTTGCCGAAGGCGAAGATGCCCTTGTTGTTGGCCCCCTGCATGCGGCGCATGAAAAAGATCCAGATGCCGATGAAGAGGACCCAGGGCAAAATGTAGATCAGGGAACTCCAGATGCTCGGCCCGCTCTTTTTGAAAAGGACCTCGACATCATATTTCTGGATCCAATCGTCAAAGGTCTCGAGGCTGGCGCGCGGCGGCAGCGTCACCTGAAAACCGCGCTGGCCCTCGAGGGCGGCATCCGGCTTGAGCCGGCCATGGATGACATCATCCTCGACCGTGATGGTCTCGACCTTGCCCATCTGGAGAAAATTCTTGAAACTGTCGTAGGTGAGCAGGCTCTCCTGCGGCTCCTGACGGGCGAACTGCTGCGAAATCGCCAGGGCGAGAAAAATCAGTCCTACCCAGATTAAAAGCGGCCGGATCATCCGCCCCCACTGCGGCCCTTCAGGCTGGTTGCGCTGGGGAGCGGACGGCCGCCGCGGCGGCTGGCCGGGGCGCTGCGGGGGACGCGAATCCCCTCCGCCCTCCTGCCGGCGCAGCGGCTGGTTTAGATCTCGTGTATGCTTGTGCAAATCGATATCCTCTCTTAATCCATCACATAGACGGCCGGAAGATTGCGCAGGATCTGCTTGTAATCCAGGCCGTAGCCGACGACAAATTCATTGGCGATGCTGAAACCGACATAATCGATCGGAATATCGGTCTCGACGTTGGCCGGCTTGATCAGCAGGGTGACAAAACGCAGCGACGCGGGCTCGAGGGCCATGAACTTTTCATGCAGAAACTTGATCGAACCGCCGGTGTCGACAATGTCCTCCACCAGCAGGATATGCCGCCCCTTGACGTCGGCGTTGATGTCCTTGAGCATGCGCACGATCCCCGACGAGACCTTGGCATTGCCGTAGCTGGAGATCTTGATGAAATCGACCTCCAGATCGATTTCGACGTGGCGGATGAGGTCGGCCATGAAGAGGAAAGCCCCGTTGAGCACCCCGATCATAATGGGCTGCCGGCCGCGGTAATCCTCGGTGATCTGGCGGCCCATCTCCCGGATGCGGTCTTTGATCGCCTCCTGCGTCAGCAGGGTGCGGAAGCCGCCGTCATAAACCACCTTCTCGAATTCAGAGCGCTGAGTCACGGTTGATGTCCACCTTCAGCTGATAAATGTTCGTAGTGCGTGGGGTTACGCGGAACGGTCCGGCGGCGCGGATGCCGCAGATCCAGACGATCTCATCACCGCTGCAGAGAAGGGGGATGCGCCCCCGTTCGTAGACGGGCACCTCCGCCCCGGCGAGCAGGTCGGCCACCTTTTTGCTCCCTTTCAGCCCCAGCGGCCGCAACCGGTCGCCCGGCCGGGGAGGGCGCAGCTGCAGCACTTTTCCCACCAGGCCGGCGTCGATCCAGGCGAGGCGGGGGTCGCGGTTTTTCTCTATCAGCTCTAACGGCGGCGCAACCCGGTTTATTTCAAGGGTCATGCCGTCCCAGAGGAGATAGCGGCCGGGCGCGGCCGGGATGTCCATC
>JAKPUX010000232.1 GCA_029554865.1 bacterium
GCCTTCACCCAGAACACCATCCTGAACGCCATGCGCAGCCAGTTTGCCGCCATTCCGGGCCTGACCATTCGCGGCGTCTTCGACCGCAGCAGCGTTTCGAGTGACTACAGCGTCTATGACGCCATGGCCGGCAGCGGCTCCACCGCCTGGGCGCCGCCGGCCGATGTTCACCTCGATATCCTCAGCGCCGACCTTCATCACAAGTACCTCATCGTCGACGCCAACCACGCCAGTTCCGATCCGACTGTCGTCACCGGATCCCATAACTGGAGCAATGCGGCTAATACCCGCAACGACGAAAACACCCTGATCATCCACGACCGCCATCTCGCCAACCTTTACAGCCAGGAATTCTCCGCCCGCTACCGAGAATCGGGCGGAACCGGCGAGATCACCAGCGGGATCGCCGCAGCAAGCGCACAGGAACAGCAGCCCCTTCGCTTTATCCTGGGACAGAATTATCCCAACCCTTTCAACAGCCGGACGGTCATCCCCTGCTCCTTCCCGGCTGAAGGGGAAGGAGAGACGATTGTGGTAATCTATAATGCGGCAGGCGTGGAGGTCGACCGCCTCACTTTCGCGGGGTGTCGTGCCGGTCCTCATGAGGTGATCTGGGAGGCGCGAGACCGCAGCGGCAAAGCACTGCCTTCGGGACTTTATTTCGCATGCCTTCGTGGAGAGCCCGCGCAAGTGGTGAAGATGCTGCTGATCAGGTAATCCACGCTTTAAGTGAATCATGTAAATGAGGGACTAATGGTATGTTAATGAAGGCGCTGGTCAAGAAGCAGGCGGGGATGGGGATCTGGATGGAAGAGGTCCCTGTGCCAGCCTACGGTAATAATGATCTGCTCATCAAGGTTACCCATACGGCGATCTGCGGCACTGATTTGCATATCTACAAGTGGGATGAGTGGTCGCAGCGCACCATCAAAACACCCATGACCATCGGGCACGAATTTGTCGGCGTCGTCGCTGCCAGGGGGCAGAATGTGGTCGGCTACGAGATCGGCGACCGGGTCTCGGGGGAAGGGCACATCGTCTGCGGCCTCTGCCGGAGCTGCCGCGCCGGCCGCCGCCATCTCTGCACCAACACTGTCGGCGTCGGCGTCAATCGGGACGGCTGTTTCGCCGAATACCTTTGCCTGCCGGCCGGCAACGCCTGGCATGTCGCGGACTCTATCCCCTCGGAAATCGCCGCATTCTTCGATCCCTACGGCAATGCCACCCACTGCGCCCTCAGCTTTGATATGGTCGGAGAGGACGTTCTCATCACCGGGGCCGGGCCCATCGGCTGTATGGCGGTCGCCATTTGCAAGCATGTTGGGGCGCGAAATGTGGTCATCACTGATGTCAATGAATACCGGCTCGAACTGGCGCGCAAGCTGGGCGCTACCCTGGCCATCAACGTCGCCCGGCAGGAGATCGGGGATGCCGTCCGGGAACTGGGCATGGTCGGTTTTGACATCGGCCTTGAGATGTCTGGCAATGCCGCCGCCTTTGAGGGCATGCTGGAAAACATGTATCACGGTGGCCGCATCGCCCTGCTCGGGCTGCTGCCCAACAGCACCCAGATCAACTGGGATCAGGTCATTTTCAAGGGGCTCCATCTCAAGGGGATCTACGGGCGCGAGATATTTGAAACCTGGTACAAAATGCAGACCATGCTCCAGAGCGGACTCAATATCGCTCCGGTGTTGACCCACCGCCTCAAGTTCGCCGAATTCCAGCAGGGATTCGATGCCATGCTCTCCGGCAACTGCGGCAAGGTGGTCCTCGAGATCGGATAAGCAGCGACAATCGGAGGCCATATGTACGGTGCTATACAACAGGAACTTGAAGGGCTGCTAGGCGAAATCCGCCAGGCCGGCCTTTATAAACAGGAGCGCGTCATCACAACCCCCCAGGGCGCGCGCATTGCCGTCAGGGGGGGGCGCGAGGTGCTCAATTTCTGCGCCAATAACTATCTCGGCCTGGCGAACCACCCCAGGGTCGTCGAAGCCGCCCGCAAGAGCATCGAACGCTGGGGCTATGGAATCTCCTCGGTCCGCTTCATCTGCGGCACCCTCGCCATCCACAAGGAGCTTGAGGAAAAGGTGGCCGCCTTCCTCGGCACGGATGACGCCATTCTCTACGCTGCCTGTTTCGATGCCAATGGCGGGGTTTTCGAACCCTTCATGGGGCCGGACAACGCCATCATCACCGACAGTCTCAATCATGCCTCGATCATCGACGGCATCCGCCTGGCCAAGGCCCAGCGCCTGATCTACCAGCATGCCGACATGGCCGATCTCGAGGCCAAGCTGCAAGAGAGCCGAAGCGCCCGCTTTCGTCTCATCGCCACGGACGGAGTTTTTTCAATGGACGGAGATATTGCCCGCCTGGCCGAGATCTGCGATCTGGCGGAGAATTATCAGGCCCTGGTGCTGGTCGATGACAGCCATGCCACTGGCTTCTTGGGCCGGAACGGCCGCGGCACCATCGAGCACTGCGGGGTGCAGGGCCGTGTGGACCTCATCACCACCACCTTCGGCAAGGCCCTGGGCGGGGCCATGGGAGGATGCGTCGCCGGCCACAAAGAGATGATCGACTATCTGCGGCAGAAGAGCCGCCCCTATCTCTTTTCCAACTCGCTCGCCCCGGCTATCACCGGCGCCACCATCGCGGTACTTGAGATGCTCACGGAGACCACCACGCTCCGCGACACGCTTGAGCGCAACACTGCTTATTTTCGTGAAAAAATGAGCGCCGCGGGCTTTGCCATCCGTCCCGGGGTGCATCCCATCGTGCCGATCATGCTTTATGAGGAGCGCCTCGCCCACGAAATGGCCGACCGGCTGCTAGAAGAGGGGATCTACGTCATCGGCTTCAGCTATCCGGTGGTCGCCAGAGGGGCGGCGCGCATCCGCGTGCAGATCTCCGCGGCCCACGAAACGGAGGATCTCGACAAGGCCGTCTCGGCTTTTACCGCCATCGGCCGGCAGATGGGAGTCATCCAGTGACGGCCAGACCATGAGCGAGATCGCCATCACACGCCGTAAAAGCCGGCAGGTGCAGATCGGGCCTTTGGCCATGGGCGGGGAGGCCCCGATCGTCATCCAGTCCATGCTCAACAGCAAGACCACTGATGTAGAGGGCTCACTGCTGCAGATCGGCCGTCTGGCAGAGGCGGGCTGCCAGCTGGTGAGACTGGCCATTCCCAATGCCAACGCCCTGCCCGCATTTGAGGAGATCAAAAAACGCTCGCCCCTGCCCCTGGTAGCGGATATCCATTTCGACTATCGTCTCGCACTCGGCGCCATGGATGGAGGCGCCGATAAAATCCGCATCAATCCCGGCAACATCGGCGCGCGCGACAAGGTCCGGCAGGTGGTGGAAAAGGCGGTCGCGTGCCGGATTCCCATCCGCATCGGCGTCAATTCCGGCTCGGTCGAAAAGGAGATTCTGCAGCAGGAAGGGGGGCCGACGGTGCGCGCCATCGTGCGCAGCGCCATGCGTAACGTCGAGCTCTGCCGTGACTTCGGCGCCGAAGATCTGGTCCTGTCCCTAAAATCATCGGATGTGCTCAGGACCATTGCCGCCTACCAGCTCGCCGCCGAGGAGTGCGATCTGCCCCTCCATATCGGGGTCACCGAAGCCGGAACGGTCAAATCGGGGACGATCAAATCGGCTGTTGCCCTGGGCATTCTGCTTCACCAGGGCATCGGCGATACCCTGCGCGTCTCCCTGACCGGTGATGTCATCGAGGAGGTCATCGCCGCCCGGCATATTCTCAAAAGCCTCAATCTGGTTGAACAGGGCATCACCCTGATCTCCTGTCCGACCTGCGGACGGACCCAGGTCGATCTGGTCACCATCGCCGAAAGGGTGGAGGCCGGGCTGGCGCATATCCGCAAACCCCTCACTTTGGCCGTGATGGGCTGCGTCGTCAACGGCCCTGGCGAAGCCCGGGAAGCAGATCTCGGCGTGGCCTGTGGACGGGGCAGCGCCGTGCTCATCAAGAGGGGACAAATCGTCCGCAAGATCGCCGAGGATGAAATCGTTCAGACGCTGATCGACGAAGTCAACAACTGGCCCGCAGAATGATATGTTATTATTATAACTTGCAGTAATCAATAACGTGGGGTAATGTTCATGAATAGCAAATCCAGACGTGTCATGGTACTGGGGGGGAGCGGCGTGTTGGGCTTTCAGGTGGCGCGCCGTCTGGCGCGTGATCTGGAACCCAAAACCATCATCATTGTCTCCCTGCACCAGTCCAGCATGCGCCGCTCTCTGGAGAGCCTGCGCAAGGAATTCCCCAAGGTCACCTTCGACGGCGCCTGGGGCAATCTTTTTTTACTCAGCTCATGGCGTGGAAAATCTCACAAGGAATTGAGAACGGTCCATGAAAACATTGCGCAGATGATTGCGGATCTCTGCGAGGCTCCTGAAGATGCTGGTAAAAAGAATTTACTCAATGACCTGATCCACAAGTACAAACCGGATATCATCATCGACGCCGTGCCGACCGCGCCCCTGATCGCTGCCTTGCGGGAGCGCTGGGATCCGGAGGTGATCGCCCGTGATTTGCGGTCACAGCGCGGCAAACGCCGGCTGCATGACGAGGTCCGATTGTCCTCGCAGACCATTGATCGAATCGAACACATGCTGGTCTATCAACCGCTGCCACTTTTGATCCAGCATGTCCGTATCCTCTACGAAGCGATGTGTGATGTTGGCACCAGTCTCTACCTGAAGATCGGCCTCACGGGTATGGGAGGAATGGGCTTTAAAAACCCCTATACGGGGCAGCATGATAGGGTATTAAACCTAAAAATGGAACGGACGGTCCTCGCCTTTGGCCAGACCGGTCTGCTTTTCAGCATGGCGCGAACCCCCGGAGCGCCGGTGGTCAAAGAGGTAAAGATCGGCGCCCTGGTCAGCAGCCGTATGATTAATTATCGCACTGTAGAATGCGACGGCAGCCCGGTTGGCCTCTTTCATGCGAAAAAAATGGTACTGGGGGACAAGCTGCCGCTCTCCACCGACGTCGGCTATGCCCGTCGTGGCGACCTCTCCATGGTTGGCATTCAGACCGCTTCCGCCGGATTTATAACCCAGGGAGAATTTGAAGCGATCACGACCCTCTTCCAGATGGAATACCTGACGCCGGAAGAGGTCGCCCATACGGTTATTATGGAAATTAAGGGCTATACAACCGGCTATGAGGTCATCACGGCCCTGGATTCCGCCGTCATGGATCCCAGTTATCGGGCTGGAGTGCTGCGCCAACCCCTTATCGCAGAGATGCAGCGGCTCAGCGACGAAAAACAGACCCCCAGTGTGGCGCTTGGGCAGCTTGGACCGCCAGAGCTTTCCAAGCTCTTGTATGAAGCCTGGCTTCTGCGCACCAAGTTTCGCAGCATGAAAAAAGTGCTCTCTGCGGATCCCGCTCTGATCAGCCATGAACTGGAGAACTACCTGCTGCATCATCCCATTCGCCATACCATCGTCTCCATCGGCATACCCATCCTGCTTGCGGACGGCTCGACACTTCTGCGCGGCCCCCAAATCAAGGTACCCACGGGCCGTGTCAAGGATGAATTGAATGTAACCCCTGAGACAATAGATGCATGGGCTAGAAAGGGTTGGGTGGATCTGCGTCCGGCAAACATGGCCAAATGGCAAGAACGGATCGAGGCGATGTTCGATTCCTGCAAGAACTTTTTTAATGTGGATGCCAGCGATATCAGCCGTGGACCCTGCCCGGCGGAAACCCTTCGCATCGGTGAGATGGTGGGGTGGGTCTTTAACAATGATCCCGCTATCCAGGGATTCCGGGTCAAGTCCTTCTGACCAGAATGAGCGGCAACGGGCATGGGAAGCGCACCTGCAGAGAATCCTGACCCTCGCAGAGTTCAGGATAGCCCCGATTCATCAGGCGAGAATGAGCGGATCCTCATCACCCTCCCCGTCTTCAACGAAGCGCTGCACCTCGGGCAGCTCATCACCGATTTGCGGAAGGTGACAGACCTGGATATACTGGTCATCGATGACGGTTCGGAAGATGATACGCCAGCTGTGCTGCAGAGAGTGGGCGCGTCATGCCTTCGCCACAACCGCAACTACGGCAAGGGGGAGGCGCTGCGCTCCGCCCTGAAGGCCGCCCGGGCGTGGGGTTATCACTGGATCATCACCATGGATGGGGATGGCCAGCACGATCCCGCCGCTCTCCCGGTATTTATCCGCACTATACGGTCGCACCAGGCTGATTTTTATATCGGCTGGCGGCAGGGGAGAGGCGGCATCATGCCCCCCCTGCGACAGATCAGCAACGGCATCAGCTCGGTTTTGCTCTCCCTTTTCGCCGGTGTCCGTTTTCATGACGCACAGTGCGGCTTCCGCGCCTATCGTACCGCCATTCCCGGCCTTGACGCCTGCCGCGAACAGGGTTTTCAGTATGAGAGCGAACTCTTGCTGCGCCTTGGCCGCCTCGATCTGCGCGTCGACGAGATCCCCATCGCTACTCGTTATATCGGCAGTTCGAGCCGTATCCGCTATCTTCGTGATACCCTCGCTTTCCTGCGCCTGCTCTGGCGTTCGCTGTGGTGGTAGAATGCTAGTGCATGCCGTGGCGGCACCGTCCGTGTATTTAGACAAATATTTGCTTGTAATCATCGCTTAATTGTTGTATATTTTTATCCATTTTCGGGGCGTAGCGCAGTTTGGCTAGCGCGCCTGGTTCGGGACCAGGAGGTCGGTGGTTCAAATCCACTCGCCCCGACCATAAAGCCCATCCGGCTTTCGCCGGATGGGCTTTTTAGTTGGCATGAATTTTCCATCGTAATTCTTGATTTTATAATAAATATTACCTATATTTCAAGATTAAAAACATTTGCACCCATTGGCAGGAATATGCACATGAGCTCCGACTATACCTTTACCGAGATCGAACACAAGTGGCAGGCCCGCTGGCGTGAGAGCGGCCTTTACCGGACGGATCTGAGCGAAACCGCGAAAAAACTCTACTGCCTGGTGATGTTTCTTTACCCCTCGGGCGACCGGCTCCACATTGGCCACTGGTACAACTACGCCCCGACCGATACCTGGGCCCGTTTCAAGCGCATGCAGGGTTTCAACGTCTTCGAGCCCATGGGTTATGACGCTTTCGGCCTGCCGGCCGAGAATTATGCCATTAAAAAGGGCGTTCATCCCGCTGTCAGCACAGCGGAAAATATCGCCAATATCCGCAAGCAGCTCGAGGCCATGGGGGCAATGTACGACTGGGATCATGAGGTCAACACCAGCCATCCCGATTACTACCGCTGGACGCAGTGGCTCTTCCTCAAGATGTATGAACACGGCCTTGCCTTCCGCAAGCAGCAGGCGGCCAACTGGTGTCCCGGCTGCAAGACCGTTCTCGCCAATGAACAGGTGATCGACGGTCACTGCGAACGCTGCGAGAGCGAAGTGCTGAGCAAGGATCTCAAACAGTGGTTTTTCAAGACCACCGCCTACAGCGAACGGCTTCTGGAGGGGCACCGGACCATCGACTGGCCGGAGAAAACCCTGCTGATGCAGAAAAACTGGATCGGCAAGAGCGTTGGCGCGACCATTGATTTCAAGCTCGAGGGGAGGGAGGAGAATATCCAGGTCTTCACGACCCGGCCGGACACCCTCTGGGGCGTTACCTACATGGTGCTGGCGCCGGAGCACCCCCTCGTCGAGCGCCTGACCACGCCGGAACACAAGGGCGCAGTCGCCGAATATGTCCTGCAGGCGCGCAAACAGCGCGAGATCGACCGCCTTTCGACCGAAAAGGAGAAGAACGGGGTTTTCATCGGCAGTTACTGCACCAATCCGGTCAATCAGGAACGGGTGCCGATCTGGATCGCCGATTACGTACTGGTCACTTACGGCACCGGCGCGGTCATGGCGGTGCCGGCCCATGACAGCCGTGATTTCGCCTTTGCCCAGAAATATGACCTGCCCATCCGCGAGGTCATCTCCCCGACCGGCCAGGCCTCTACCGAGGCGCTGAAGGAAGCCTATGTACAGCCGGGTGTGATGATCCATTCAGGCGCTTTCGACGGCACCGACTCTACCACGGGGATCGGAAAGGTTATCGCCTATCTGGAAGAGAAAGGCTGGGGGGGCCGCAAGATCAATTACAAGTTGAGAGACTGGCTTATTTCGCGCCAGCGCTACTGGGGGGCGCCCATACCCATCATCTACTGCGAAGAGTGCGGTGAGGTGCCGGTCCCTGAAAGCGATCTGCCGGTTCTGTTGCCTGAAGATGTTGTTTTTACAGGAAAAGGGGAGTCGCCGCTGTCGACTTCGCCCAGCTTTGTCGCCGCTGCTTGTCCCCGCTGCGGCCGAATGGGCCGGCGCGAAATCGACACCATGGACACCTTTGTCTGCTCTTCATGGTATTTCCTGCGTTTCCTGACGCCACAGCTGGCGACGGCGCCCTTTGACCGCGCCCTTGCCGATGCCTGGCTGCCTGTGGATCAGTACGTCGGCGGTGCCGAGCACGCAGTCATGCATCTGTTATACGCCCGCTTCGTCACCAAAGCCCTGCATGACATGGGCTATATCAACTTTGATGAGCCCTTCCGAAAACTGGTGCACCAGGGTATCATCACGGCCAGAGGCGCCAAGATGAGCAAAAGCCGGGGCAATGTCGTCAATCCTGACCGATTTGTCGAAAAGTACGGCTCGGATACCTTCCGCATGTACATGATGTTCATGGGGGGATACGAAGAGGGCGGGGACTGGAGCGACGAAGGGATTGTCGGCATTCATCGGTTTCTCAAGCGCGTCTGGCGTCTGGTGCAGCAAAGTGTTGAGGAACCTCCCCAGGGCGGTGAGGATCAACGCTTCAACCGGGTCCTGCAGCAAATGCACTACGCCCTCAAGAACAGCACTGCCGACCTTGAGCGATTTCATTTTAATACTGCAATAAGCCGCCAGATGGAGCTGATAAATGAAGTATCACTTTATATGCAGGAGATCGAGGCCTCCCGCCAGGATCGCCGGCTGTGCAGCGAAGTAATCCCGAATGTTCTCTTGATGCTGGCGCCTTTTGCACCTCATTTTGCCGAGGAGCTCTGGGCTCAGATCGGGCGACCCTACAGCATATTTAATCAAAGCTGGCCGGTCTGGGATGAGAAATGGCTGGTGCAGCAGAAAGTTCAGCTCGCTGTGCAGATCAACGGTAAGGTGCGTGGGCAGATTGAGGTTGAGGCCGGGAGCAGCGATGAGATGGTGATCGCGGCTGCAATGAAGGAGGAAAAGGTTGCCGGATATCTTGAGGGCAAGACAGTGGTAAAATCCTTTGTTGTGCAGAAGCGTCTGGTCAGCCTGGTGATCAAATAGACGGCGCCGCATGAACGGTTAAAAAAAGCCGGATGGGATTACCCGTCCGGCTTTTTTTTCAAGTGTTTACACTTTTTCTGTTATATGCGCAGAGGGACTTTTGCGAGACAGAGGGGAGCAGCAGCCTGAAATGCTCTATCGACCAAGCGAATATTAACATAACTAATATTATGCATAACCAGCAAACGCATGACCAGAGCCCTGGAAGCTCCATCCCGGCGGCCTTGACCTCACCCGGCCAGGGCCTGCATCTCCCTGCGCGCACGCTCCTTTAACGGCGTCTCCACCTTGCTCCAGAGTATCTCTTCAAGATTCTGCCGCGCTGATTCCAGATCACCGGTGCTGCGCAAAGCCTGTGCGTAATAAAAACGGGCGTGCAGATTGTTGGGATTGGCCTTGACCGCATCCGCCAGATAACGCAGCCCCTCCTGGGCCTTGCCCGTGACCAGC
>JAKPUX010000250.1 GCA_029554865.1 bacterium
ATTTCAGCACTGGCTGCCCAGACCGCAATCATCGCCCATCGCGGCGCTTCCGGCCTGGCCCCGGAAAACACCCTGCCTGCTTTCCAAAAAGCGGTCGACCTCGGCGCTGACTATTTTGAACTCGATGTGCGCTTGTCCGCGGACGACTCGCTGGTCCTCATGCACGACGACACCATCGACCGGACGACTGACAAAAGCGGCTCGATCAGCGCACTGCAGTTCCGCGAACTGCGCGGCGCCGATGCGGGCTCCTGGTTCAGCCCGGAATTCACCGGCGCACGCATACCGACCCTGGGCGAAGCCCTTGACCTCGCCCTGAGAAGCCCCTACCCTGTTGGCGTGGTCATTGAGATCAAGGCGACCCATGCCACCATCGTCCCGCGCACCCTCGCGGAGGTGCAAAAACGCAACATGCAGAACCGGGTGATCATCAGCAGCTTTAATTTCGCCCAGATCCAGCAGTCCAAACAACTGGACCCCTCGATCCCGGTCCAGCTTTTCGGCACCATCACACAGGCCAACATCAACCAGGTCGCCGGGATCGGCGGCGAATGGGTCGGCACCAGCGGCGCCGTGACCACCGCCCTGCTCGACTCGGCGGCTGTGAAAAACGTCCGCGTCAACAAGTGGACGGTGAACAGCGCTCCGGAGATGATCGCCCTCATGCAGGTCGGGGTCCACGCCATCACCACCAATTTCCCCGACATCGCCAAAGCTGTCATGGACACCACGCCCCCTTCCGATGTCGTGCTCCTGCCGCCGGCGGTGAAGGTGACCCGGGTGATACTGACCTGGCAGCCAGCCGAGGATGCGGAGAGCGGCGTGACCGGCTACGAGATCTATCGTGACCTCTCCCCGGGCGCCTCGACCCTGCTGGCGCGGGTCAGCGACACCACCACCTATGTCGACGAGACCCTGACCGAAGCCGCCACCTTTTACTACCGCATCAAGGCAGTCAATCTGGTCGGCATGACCAGTCTCAACTTCAGCAATGAGGTCGAGGCGGTCACCCTCCTCGACCAGCAGCCGCCCAAGGTCAATGCCATCACCGCCTTCGGCCGGCCGGACCGCATGGTTGTCGGTTTCAATGAGCGGATCGATCCCGCCAGCGCAGAAAATCCGGCCCACTACCAGATCGATGCCGGCATCACCGTCACCGCAGCACATTTGGCCCTGGACTCGATGTCGGTCATCCTCACCCTCTCCCCCCTGGCGGAGAACACCCCCTGCACACTGACCGTGACCGGGGTGCAGGACCTCGCTACACTGCCCAATCCCATCGTCGAACCCGAGGCGATCCCCTTCACCTTCAAACCCTTCCTGCCCAACACCATCGCCGCCTGGGATATGAACGACATCGACCTGACCACCCTGACCGACTATTCCGGCAGCGCCAACCACGCCACCCTCTTCAACGGCCTGGGCTATGCAGCCGGACAGTCGGGCAACGGCCTGATCTTCGACGGCATCGATGATTACGCACGAATACCTGCGTCCCCCACGCTCGACATCAAGGGCGAAGCGGTGAGCCTCTCGCTCTGGGCCAGGCTCGATTACCTGCCTGCCGAACTGCCCGGCTCCTACGGGCCGACCTACGACTCCCAGGGCGACAATTACGTCATCTATGAAGACAAGGGCAACAATGAACTGCGCTTCAAGGTGACGACCAACAAGGGCGCGGAACGGCCGGGCATCCCGGCGGCCGATCTCAGGAAAAATGTCTGGCTTCATATCGTCGGGGTCTATGACGGCGCCAAGGCGATGATCTACATGAACGGCCAACTCAAGGATTCCCATAATCTGATCGGCACGGTCAATCCCGGCCAGATCGGCCTCATCGGCGACAGCCCCGGCTCCTATTTCAAGGGCTCCATCGACGAGATCCAGATCTTCAACCGCGCTCTGGCCCCCGAGGAGGTCCTCTTCCTCTACAAGGAGGCGAAAACCGCCATCATCGATGCTGAACCCCCACTGCTCACCAGGGCGGCCTCGGTGGGCGATTCGCAGCGCCTCTACGTCTCCTTCAACGAACCCGTGGACCAAACCTCCGCGGAAAACATCGCCCACTATGCGATCGACAACGGCGTCAGCGTGGAGTCTGCCCAGCTGGCGGTCGACGGCCGCAGCGCTATCCTGACCACCTCGCCTTTCTCACCGGGGATGGTCTACACCCTGTCGGTCACCGGGATCGAGGATCTGGCCGAGGAGCCCAATCTCATCGCGCCCAACAGCAGCGCCCAATTTGTCCATAAAGAGTTTCCCGACGGTCTGGTCAGCAGCTGGCTGATGGATGAGGGCGCCGATACCACCTCCGTGGATGGAACGGCCAACGCCAACACCATGTTTCTGCGCAACGGCGCCGAGTGGTCACCGGGGGAATATGGCAATGGCCTGAGCTTCGACGGCATCGACGACTATGCCATCGTGCACAATTCACCCAGCCTCGATATCGACACCAGCGGTGTGACCGTCTCGGCCTGGGTCAAGCTTAATTTCCTGCCGGCCGACCAACCCACCACCTTCGCCCCCATCTTTGACTGTATCACCGACAACTACGTCCTCTATGTCGACAAAAACAACAAGGAACTGCGTTTCAAGGTGACCACCACCAAGGGCGCGGAGCGGCCCGGCATTCCTGCCGCGGACCTGAAGGTGGGCGAGTGGCTCCACGTCGTCGGCGTCTATGACGGCGGCAGCGCCCGCATCTATCTCAACGGCGAACTCAAGGATGTCCACGCCGGCCTCACCGGCAATATCAAGCCGGGAACGATCATCACCCTCGGCGTGGAGGGCGGATCGCGCTTCAGCGGCTCCCTCGACCACGTCCAGCTCTTCAACCGCGGCCTCAGCCGCGAGGAGGTGATCTGGCTCTACGCCGGCCTCCAGGTCCCCCATCTGACGGTGGAGTCGGTCACCCAGACCGCAGTCACCCTCGCCTGGAATCCCGTCTCCGATCCCCTGCTCGGCCTCTCCGGCTACAAGGTCTATCGTGACACCACCAAAGCGCCGGCCACCTTGCTGGCGTCACTCGGCGACACCACGCACTATGTCGATGAGACCAAAAGCGAAGCCATCACCTATCACTACCGCATCAGAAGCGTCGACGGCTCCGGGGTCGAGAGCCCCTTCTTCAGCAATGAAGTGGAAGTCATGACCGGCAGCGACACCACGCCGCCCCAGCTGCTGCAGGTGATGTCCACCGGTGAACCGGGACGGGTGCTGGCTCAGTTCAGCGAAAAGGTCGATCCAGCCTCTGCCACCGCAGCGGCCCATTACACCCTGGACAACGGCGGCGGCGTCGATTCGGTCCGCCTCGCCCTGGACGGCCGCACGGTGCTGCTCTCCGTCAGCGGGCTGACAGGCGGCACGGTCTATACCCTGACGGTCGACCAGGTCGCCGACCTGGCGACGGTGCCGAACCTTATCCCGGCAGGCAGCAATCGCATCTTCGTCTATCATGCGCCTCTCGCCGGCCTCATCGCTTACTGGCCGCTGGATGAGGAGGCCGATTCGACGGCGTTCGATGTCTCCGGACTCGGCAACCACGGCAAGCTCGGCGGCGCCCCGCTGCGCAGCCCCGGCCTCTTCGGCAACGCCCTGAGCTTCAACGGCTATGACCAGTTTGTCGCCATACCCAACTCGCCCAGCCTCAACATCGATACCAGCGCAGTCACCCTCTCGCTCTGGGTCAAACTGGTCGACCTGCCCACCGCCATGCCCATCGGCATCGGGTCGATCTATGACGCCGCGCAGGACTGCTATGTGATCTATGCGGACAAGGGCAACAAGGAACTGCGCTTCAAAGTGACCACCGACAAGAGCGCCGAACGGCCCGGCATTCCTGAGGCCAAATTGACGACGGGACAGTGGCTCCATATCGTCGGGGTCTACAACGGCAGCCAGGCCATGATCTACCTCAACGGCGAGCTGATGGATACCCACACCCTCACCGGCAGGGTCAAACCGAACCAGGTCGCGCGGCTGGGCAACGATGGCGCCAATTTCTTCCGCGGCGAAATCGACAACGTCCAGATCTATCGCGCCGGCCTGAGCGCCGACGACGTCCGCTACCTCTACACCGGCATCAAACGCACCACCGCGGTGGAGGAAAAACCGGCGCTGCCGGAGGTCTGCAGCCTCTCGCAGAACTATCCCAATCCCTTCAATCCGGTCACGACCCTGCAGTACGAAATCGCTCAAAAGGGTCTGGTCAGGATGACCGTCTACGATCTGCTGGGACGCCGCGTGGCTGACCTGGTAAACCGGGTGCAGGAGGCGGGGCGTTATCAGGTGAGCTGGAACGGAATGGATGAGAGCGGGATGCCAGCGGGCAGCGGCGTCTATCTCTGCCGGCTGACCAGCGGCAGCTACACGGCCCTGCGCAAGATGATCCTGGTGCGCTGATCACTTCATGATACCTGTACATAAAACGAAAGGCGCCGTTTGTCGGCGCCTTTTTTTTATCCTTATACCCTTTGCTTTTACTTCAGATGCAGCAGACCGGATCCCGGGGATAAACTGTCCGGTCAAAATAGAGGCAGAGCGCGGGCGGGTTATTTTTTCTCGGCTCCGCTCGGAATCGTCCACAGCCCCGTGGCCTGATCGAGCTTGTGGCAGTGGGTGCACTCGCCCTGGAAGAGGGTGAGAAAGTGGTTCGCTTCCCCCCCGGTCAGGTGGATGGCGTGGATCATCTTGCTGAAGGGCGGGGAGGTTTCGGATCCCTCACCATGGCAGGAGAGGCAGCTGGCCGGGACGTTGTCGAATATATCCCCGACTTCCGGGTGCCGGCCTTCCAGCATCAGAGCCTTGGGGGCGGCGGCCTGTGCTTTGGCCAGGAGTCCCGGCTCAACCTTCTCGCACAGTCTTTGCAGGAGCGTGCTGAAGCGGGTGTCCATCTGCATCTCGGCATAGTTGAGGTGGCAATCGACGCAGGCATTGGGGAAGGCGTCAGGGGCGGTGATGCCGGGGATCTTGCGCGCCGGCGGCGGCCCCTGCGCTCCCTTTTCCTGCGCCAGGCTCGAAACCAGCAGCATGCCCATTGCCAGGGCAAACACTCCAGGGTAGAACGCGCTTCTTTTCTTCATGACATCTCCTTTCCTCATTGCTTGCTGCCGAGTCGGCTCAGCCAGTATACCGCCGGCGCCGGGCATCAACCGGCGAACGCGAACAGCAGCGGTGAAATACAAATCGGAGGCGGCGTGGAGGTCTAGTCTGATCGAAGGGGGGGCTAATCAGCGGAGTTCCTGAACAATCCCGGCGCGGTAAAGCGGACCCAATCTTATTATACTCCATTTTTCTGCATCAGGCAAGGGGAAAATTATTCTTCAAGGTACCCCCGAAATCTGGCTCCCACCTGACACCTTGTGCCGCATACCCCGAAGATCTGGCACCCACCTGATACCTTGCGCTGCGTACCCCGAAAATCTGGCACCTACCTGATACCTTGCGCCGCGAACCCCAAAAATCTGGTACCCACCCGACACCTTGTGCCGCATACCCCCCGAAATCTGGCTCCCACCCAACACCTTGTGCCGCATACCACGAAAATCTGGCACCCACCTGATACCTTGCGCTGCGTACCCCAATCCTTCCTTATCCTTTCCAGCATATTTGCGGCCTGTGCTCTCGACAAGGAGGCAATCTTTTTACAGGCTGTTTCTGGCAGGTACAAAACATTTATTATTCAATTCCGGGGAGGAACGAGATTTGGAAGACTAGTCAATTTTGGGTGGAAACGAGATTTCGGGGGGTAGCCTGGACATGGTCGAGTAAACAGGTGCAGATTGACAGCAATTTCCGCTTGCTTCATGATCATTTTTAAAGTATACTCTAATTGATATCAATTAGCGCCCACCCTGCAGTTTTCAAGGGAACGGAAGGAGAACAGATGAAAAAATGGATTTTGATGTTTTGGCTGGCGGCAGGGATTCCGGGCATGCTCCAGGCCCAACCCTCCTTTCCGCGCTACCCCCGGAGCGCTGCTTTTCTCCATGCCTCCCCCGGGGCTTTCGACGAGGGCATGCTCGGCTATGTCAATCCGGCGGCGACGGCTTTGCTGCTGACCCCTGAGGCCCGCCTCTTTTTCGGCGCGGATGCCGGCCATCTCTCTGCCAACCGGGAGTGGGGCCTGCTCGCCGGCGCCCCCAATCTCGGTCTGGGCTGGGTCCGCCGGGGCGATGTCGATGAGTACCATACCTCCCTCGCCGGCGGCGGCGAAGCCTTGGCTATCGGCCTCGGCTACGGCTGGACCAAAGGTGGGCTGCAGGAGCAGCGCATGGTGTCGGCCGGGGCGCTCATCCGCCCGAGCCGCTATGCCTCCATCGGCCTCAGCGGCCTCTTCTCTCTCGATGATGCGCAGCGCGAGGGGGTGCTCGATCTCGCCCTGCGCCCCCTAGGCAGCGACCGCCTCACCCTCTTCGGCGACCTCGCTATGGCTGATCATGATAATCTCAAAACCGCCCCCTACAGCCTGGGTGCGGTGGTCAAGCTCCTCCCCGGCCTCCACCTCACGGCCCGCTGGTTCGATTCCCAGGCGTGGAGCACCGGGCTCTCCTTCAGCCTGGGCTCGGCCGGGCTCTACGCCCGCCGGGCTATCGCCGGGGATGACCAAGCCGACCGCGATTATTACGGCCTCCGCCTCGGCGGGAAAAGGGAGAGCATCCTGCTGCGCAGGAACACCCGCTATTATGCCCAAAATATCCGCGGGGGCATCCGTTACCAGAAATTCCGCTGGTTCGACGATGAATCCCTCTCCCTCAGCACCCTCCTCGCCGACCTCCAGGGCGTCATCGAGGACCCCGCCGTCGCCGGTGTCGCGCTCAACCTCTCCGGCATGGCGGCCAATCATGAGCTGGTCTGGGAACTCCGCGAAAAGCTGCAGGAGGTGCGCCGGGCGGATAAAAAGATCATCGTCTTTCTCGAACGCGGCGGCATGACGGAATACCACCTCGCCAGCATCGCCGACCGCATCGTCCTCGATCCCGAGGGCATGCTGCAGCTCCAGGGCTACATCATGGGCCGAACCTTCCAGAAGGAACTGCTCGAAAAAGTGGGCCTGGGCTTCGATGAATGGCGCTTCTTCAAATACAAATCGGCGAACGAGTCCCTTTCCCGCGACAGCATGTCGGAGGCGGACCGCGAGCAGCGCCAGGCCCTGCTCGACGACCTCTACGCCGTCGTCCGCGAGGACATTTGCACCTCGCGCCATATCACCCCTGCGCGCTTCGACTCCCTGATCAACACCGCCGTGCTCTTTGATGCCGCCGATGCCCTCAGGTACGGGCTGGCCGACACCCTCGGCCGCTGGATCGACGCCGATAAAATCGTCGAGTCGATTGAAAAGGGCAAAAAGCCCTTCATTTCGGCCGGGCAGCTGGCGAAGCATACCATGCACCGGCCGGAATGGGGCGGGCGGCCGAAAATCGCCCTGGTCTACGCCATCGGCGTCTGCGATCTGGAAAGCGGCATTCAGGCGCGCAAGCTGGAAAAGACCTTTAAAAAGTTGACTGAAGACAAAAGCATCAGGGCAGTGGTTTTGCGCGTCGACTCGCCGGGCGGCGACGGCCTCGCCTCCGATCTGGTCGCCGAGGCGATGAAAAGATGTGCCGGGGAAAAACCGGTCATTGTCAGCCAGGGCAGCCTGGCCGCCTCGGGCGGCTACTGGCTCTCGATGTACGCCGACACCGTCGTCGCGGCGCCCTACAGCCTCACGGGCTCGATCGGCGTCATCGGCGGCTGGGTGTGGAACAAGGGGTTGGGAGAAAAACTGGGACTCAGGGCCGATCATGTTCAGGTGGGCGACCACGCGGATCTGGGCTTCGGCATTCAGCTGCCCCTGCTGGGCGTGCAGGTGCCGGACCGCAATCTGACCCCGGAGGAGCGCGATCGCATGGAAATGATGATCCGCGCGATGTACGAGGGTTTTGTCGGCAAGGTGGCCGCCGGGCGCGGCATCAGCCCCGACTCGGTGGGGCAGATCGCCCAGGGGCGGGTCTGGAGCGGCCTGGCCGCCCAAAAGATCGGCCTCGTCGATGTCATCGGCGGCATGGAGAAGGCGATCGCACTGGCCAGGGAGGCGGCCGGAATTCCTGCCGGCCGGGAGATCACAATCGTTGAATACCCCCGGCCGGCCCTTTTCGATTTCTCAGTCTGGATGCCGCGGCTGCTGGGCAGCGCATTGCCCCTCCCCCGGGAGGATGCGGAAATGGATTATCTTAAAAAAATCGCCCGGCATCCGGGGCAGCCGCTGCCCCTCCTGACGCCGGACTATTATCTCCAATAGCCCCGGGCTGCAGCAAGGAGACAGGCAGCACCGGTTTGGCGGTCAGGAGGAGCGTCTGCCCGTCCGTCAGTAGCCGGGGGTATGCATCCTGATCCAGCGCAGCATGGGCTGCCAGACCAGGTTCACGGCTTCCGGAGCGGTGAAGAGGTCGATGTGGGCGAACTCTTGCTCCACCGGCCCGCCCATCGAGGGCATGATGGTCTCCTTGTCCCTGCTGCCCAGCAGGCTCAATCCGTAAAAGGTCGCATCAGCATAGCCGCCGGCCGGCGTGAGATTGAGGATCGGGACCCGGATCTCCCCAAGGTGATCGTCGTAGGGAGTA
>JAKPUX010000256.1 GCA_029554865.1 bacterium
GCCCAGCACATCGCCGCAAAGGATATTCCCCGCTTCGCCCGCCTGGGGGTGATCGCCTCGGTCCAGCCCTTCCACGCTATCGATGACGGCCGCTGGGCCCACAAGCGCATCGGCGAGAAGCGCTGCCACGAAGCTTACCCCTTCCGCAGCTTTCTCGATCAGGGCGTCCATCTCTGTTTCGGCACCGACTGGTCGGTCGCACCGCTCAACCCCCTGCTCGGCATCTACGCCGCTGTGACCCGCCGCACCCTGGATGACCGCCATCCCGACGGCTGGATCCCTGAACAGAAAATCAGCCTCGCCGAGGCTATCGCCTGCTACACCCTCAACAGCGCCTACGCTTCCTGTGACGAAGGCAACAGGGGATCGCTGAAAAAGGGCTACCTTGCCGATCTGGTCGTTCTTGCCGAGGACCTCTTCGCCATTCCGCCTGAAAGGATCCGGGAGGTGCAGGTGGATCTCACTGTACTCGACGGCCGGGTCATCTTTGAGCGTGCTCCGGGTGAGACCATACCGTCCAGATAAATTTTGATGCCGTTTCCTTTCGCCGCCCCGCACCCTTGGGGGCGGCGAAAGCCCTCTTCATCCTCTCCCGTCCATGTGATCCCCCGCACAGAACAGCGACTCTTTCTTACGCAAACAACCGTGGTGGCGGTACTAATAGATACCGGAATGGCGCCCGGCAACCAGGCTCCGGACCGGCGCAGTCGTGGGGGATGATTTTAAGCCGTGTATCATGCGCAGGAGATCCCGTCATGCATTTAAAACGCTTTACGCTGTTGTACCTGATCGCTGTATCCCTTTTAACCCTTCTGGAGACACCCTCGCTCGGGCAGCCCTGGCACACCCAGGTGCTTTATCACGACAACCTGGACAATCCCAACTCCATGGCCCTCGGCGCCATGCAGAACACGGACGGGGTCTTCATCTCGGGCAGGGGGTGGCAGGCAGTCGCCTCCACCAGCAAGCTCTTCATCACCCTGCCCGCCGATCTGCCCTGGGAGGGCTCCATGGAGGTCGACGTGACCAATTTCGACCCGGCGGAACAGGCCGACGACCCGGATATCAAATACCACTGCATCAACATCTGGTCCCGGCCGGAGGCGGACAAGGATGCCTATGAGACCGATGCTTCGTGGACCCAGATCCGTACCTCCGGACATGACAAATACAACGACGGCGACGGCCGCGCCGGCTTCAAATGGCTCACCCAGACCCACGGCTCCGGCGATGATTCCCGCGAGGAGGACTATTACCTCCTGAACAAGGACTGGGACAAATCAAAAACCTATACCTTCCGCATCGTCTGGACCATCGACCGTGCCTATCTCTACCTGGACAATCTCCTCCTCGGCGATTACTACAGAAACCGCACCTATCACCCCTTCTCCGGCCGCCTCGAACCCTTCCGCTATATCTTTCTCGGCAAGGAGAACCTGATCTGGGGATATGAGGCCCAGGTCGGACCAATCTACTCCAACCTGACCATTTACGGGCCGGACGGCAGCACTCCGCCGCCTCCTCCTCCGCCCCCCGACACCACCGAAGTGCCCGATCCCTCGGGCAAGGGCTTTACTGATATCACCGCCTCTTCCCTCACCGGCGGCTACTCCGCCTCGGGCTACGGTCAGGGCAGCTCCTTCGGCGACATCGACAAGGACGGCTGGATGGATCTCTTTGTTAGCAACGGCACCAGCTACGCTCCCATGCCCGATCTTCTTTACATAAACGAGGGCAATGGCACCTTCAGCGAAGAGGCGGCCGCGCGTGGGACCCAAAGCAGGGGACTGACCAAGGCGATCCTGCTCGCCGATTTTGACAACGATGCGGACCTGGACGCCTTTTTCGGCAATGTCCCCCTCGAGGCCGGCGATCCGGCCGGCATCAACGCCCTCTACTTTAATAATGGCAGCGGCTACTTCAACGAGGGCGGAGCTGCGGCCGGACTGGTGCAGACCCCGAAAACCTCCAACGGCAGCGTGGCCCTGGATATGGAGGGGGATGGCGACCTTGACCTCTTCGTCGTCACCTCCGGCGAGTTAAACGAGCTTTATGAGAACGACGGCAGCGGCCGGTTCACCCTCGTTCAGCGCGGGGCCGAGGGCAGCGTCGAGGATACCCAGTATTTCGGGCGCCAGGGCGCGACCGCCGGCGATGTTGACAATGACGGCGATATCGATATCTATATCTGCCGCCGCCAGGAGTCGACCAGCCAGGCGGCACCCAACTGGCTTTTCATCAATGATGGCAGCGGCCGCTTCACCGAAGAGGCGGCGGCGCGCAATGCTGCGATCAACGGCCGCTCCCACGGCGCCACCTTCGCGGACATTGACAATGACGGCGATCTCGATCTCTTCGTCGTTAACTACCTTCTGACCACGGGCAATGTACCCCTGCTCAACGTCCTCATCAACGACGGCACCGGCCATTTTATCGACCGCTCTTCGACCTATAACCTGCCCATCAGCGGCTATACCGTGGCTTTCGGGGATATGGACAACGACGCCGACCTCGATCTCCTGCTTCTGCGCAACGGGGAGAAGGACGCCGGCGCCAGACCCCAGCTCTACCTGAATGACGGAGACGGCCGGTTCAGCCTGGCCGCTGATTCCGGGGTGGAGGTCGCCGCCGCCGATGCGCGCAGCGCCGCCCTGGCCGATGTCGACCGGGATGGAGATCTCGACATCTATATGGCCAGCGCCAAGGGGGCCAATTTCCTCGTGCGCAACGACCTCGACAACGACTATCACTGGCTGGACCTCCTCTGCACGGGACCAAAGGGAGATCTGGGCGGTATCGGCTCGAAGGTGATCCTCTACGAAGCCGGCCGCCTCGGTGAAGCCGCCTATATCATCGGTTACCAGGAGGTGGGCAGCCAGTTCGGCTACATGAGCCAGAATCCGGTCCAGCTCCATTTCGGGCTCGGCACCCGCACCAGCTGCGATGTGCGCGTCATCCTCATTGACCAGCAGACGATCGATATTCCCGGCGCGGCCGCTGACCAGCAGCTGCGTCCCGCCCCTCCGGAGCCGGCACGCATTCCCACCATGAGCAAGGGATCGGGCGAAGGCCAGGTACTCCATCCGGGTCAGGAGTTCCCCGAGGATTTCACCGCCCGCATCCAGGATCAGCATGGCCAGCCCGTCGTCAACCAGGCGGTGCTTTTTGAGGTGCTCGCGGGCGGCGGCCATCTCCGCGGCGAGACCAGCCTCGAGATCTTTTCAGATGACGAGGGCTATGCCAGCGTGCACTGGACCCCCGGCCCCTGGAAGGGGGTCGCCAATGTGCTCAAGGCTTCCGCCTGGCTGGACAGCGTTGAGATCGCCGGCTCTCCACTCACCTTCACCTACCCGGCCGCCGACCTGAGTGCAGCCCTCTCCAGTGTCGATGCCGCCACGCCCATCCATGCGGACGGCGCCACCAGCTCCGACATTGTGGTGACCTTGCGCAGCAGTGCCGGGCAGCCCCTCGGCGCCGGCTATTCGGTCGAACTGCTGGTGAGCGGCAGCGGCTATGTCGTCACTGTCGCCGATACCCTGACCGATGCCGAGGGGCGCGTCGCCGCCACTCTCACTGCCACCCAGCCGGGCGAGTGCGTGGTTCGCGCCCGGGTCAAGGGCATCGGCCTCACCCTGGCCGACAGTGCGCTGATTACCGTCCTGCCGGTGGTGGAGCCCAACCAGCCGCCGCAGATCTTTACCTTTTTCCCGAGCGAGAATCCGGTCTACGGCCAGTTCTATACCCCCATCACCTTTGCGCTGACCACCGTCCGCGACGCCGACGGGGACTCTTTGCGCTATCTCTGGCGCATCAACGAGGTTGTCGCCTCGACCGACAGCCAGATGGTGCTCTATCCCTCGATCGAGATGGGGGCGGTTTATGAGGTCACCGCCCTGGTCATGGATGAGGAGGATACCGCCCGGGTTGACTGGCGGGTGCTGGTCGCCCTCACCGGGGTGGCCGAGGAAGCAGCCCTGCCCACTGTTCTGAAGCTGCAGCAGAACTATCCCAATCCTTTCAATCCCTCCACGACCATCAAGGTCGAGGTCCCGGAGAGCATGGAGGCCACCCTCGGTATTTTTAACACGCGCGGTCAGAGGGTGCGCCTTCTCCATGAGGGGCTACTGGCTGCGGGGGTGAGAAGCTGGAACTGGGATGCCCGGGATGACTCCGGCCTTCCCTTGCCGAGCGGGGTCTATCACGCGGTGCTGCGCCGGGGGCAGGAGGTGCAAATCAGGCGGCTGCTGTTTATGAAATAGATGCGCATTAGATAATCCACCATTAAAAAAAGGCCGGGCTTATAGCCCGGCCTTTTTTATGGCCAGTTGGCGGTGCGGCAAAGGCGGCCATCCGGTGTGCTGCCGTGCCTGGGGGGACGGCCCATAGCGGAACCAGGACCGGCCGCTCCGGCGCCGGCCGGGGTTCTGATCACTGCACTGCCCCTCCGACGACGACAACCGAATTCCGCCCCCCATAGGGATCCAGCTCGCTTTCGCGGGCGGCGGGATCGGCGATCCAGCGGCTGCCGTCGATGACCATCTTGTAGCGGTAGCGTCCCTTTTTGAGGGGCAGCCGTGCCTGCCAGAGGCCATCCCCATCCCTGCGCAGGCTGTCCATGCCGGCAATCCAGCCGTTAAAATCCCCGGCTACGCTGACAGAGCGGGCCTCCCCCTGATAATAAAAATCGATCCATTCCATATCCCTGCTAATGCGCGGCGTGAAGGAGCAGGACCAGGGCAAAGAAGCCAGCAGGTCAGGATGCCATCGGCCTTTGATGCAAAAGAGGTGGTTTGCCCGCGGCGGCAGGGAGAGGTGGAGGGTATCTCTGCGGGCCTTGAGGCGCAGGCTGGAGAGCTGGTCCTCCCAGCGTGTTCGGCAGGTGAAGAGGCCCTTGGGCAGGGGGATGGCCGCCTCTTCAGACTCGCCGGAGTTGGAGAGCACAACCAGAACGGCCTCCCTGCCCCTGTGCTTGATAAA
>JAKPUX010000263.1 GCA_029554865.1 bacterium
TGTCGAAGGGTTCGGCACCTACTGTGATCTTTTAACCCTTCATCCCAACATCGCGGCCCGGTTTTTTGCTCCCAATTATAATCCCTTCTCCGCGCCGGTCACCAAGAAGGTGCCCAATATCCCTATCCCGATTTTTGACCCCTCCTCCTATATCTCTATTGCCACTCAGGTTTTCACGGGCGCCAGCACTACGATCACCGCCTCGTCGCTGCAGTTGGGCAGTTACGACAATCCGCAGATCATTTACGTCGAGGGCGACCTTTTTCTGAGCGGCAGTTTCAAGGGCTACGGGGTTTTTATCGTCATGGGCGAAGTACACGTCACCGGCAATGTCAGCACGATCTCGGTCGATCCCCTCGGCAACAATCTCGGCTTCTACTCGGCGCAGAGCATCACCTTTCATGGTAATTCCTCCGCCACCGGCCAGTTTTATGCAGTAGATGACGTGGTCTTTTCAGGTAATAACGTTATTCATGGCCTGGTGGTGAGCAAATCGCAGATGGGCTTTCAGGGAAATGTGCAAATTTATTACCGGCCTGCCTCCGAAAATTTGACCAATCCCTTCTGGCCGGGGGAGGTGCAGAGGCCGGTGATTGTCTCTTATTATCAATGAGAGGGGGGGAGACCGGCCACCATAATACTGTGCGGTCCTGAGAATTCCGAGTGACCTACAGAACTAAAACAGGACGCGAAAACGGATCAGAAGGAAAAACGCACATCGGTCAGGGCCGTAACGGCAAGAGCCGTCCCCGGGGGAGGGACGGCTCTTTTTTTTTGAAAATGATTCGGCCGCAGTATTTGAGCGGACCAGTGTTACAGGCGGGAAATGCTTATTTGAAGTGGAAGGCTATGGTCACGCCGACGGTGTTGATCCCCTTCATTGAAGCCTTGGGGCCCTCGACTTCGTCGGTGCCATCATCGTACTTGCCAGATCCGCTCGCAAAACCGAGCTGGTATTCCGCCGCAAAGCTGACATTCTTCCAGGGATAGAACTCGGCGCCGAGAAGGGCGCCAAATCCGAGGCTGCTGCTGGAGAAGGTCACCTCATCGACATCGGGCACTTCGGATTTGGCTGAGTAGGAGCTGAACAAGATCATGCCGCCGGTGTAGATGGAGACAGCTTCCGACTGAAAAAGATGGTATTCGATCGCAGGCTGCAGGCCGAGCATGGATTGGCTCTCCACTTCATCCCCGTCATCGGTTTCGGTGGTCACCGAGGCGCCCATGTAGCACAGTCCAACGCGCAAGGCGATTCGATTGGAAATGAAGGTTTTAAAGCCGAGGCCATAGAGAGCCGAACTCTCGACATCGCCGCTGTTTTCCTCGACGAGCAAGCCCGCGTTCGCCCCATTGACCCCGAAGGAGCCCAGTCCGTTGATGGTGAAAAGCAGCGCCTTGTCACCCTGCCTGATCTGGGGGACGATCTTGTCCGCCGCGAAAGCCGAGTTCAGCAGGATTACCAGGGTAAAACTGACCAGAACCAGAATCCCTCTTTTCATCACTTCCTCCTTGTTCTCAGATGGTTGACTTGCATGGTCACTGCTGCGATAATAAGTATTCGCGATGGTACCGGCATCGCGTCCGGGTTTATCCTTGTTTGATCTAGTCGATGGCGATCAGGACATCAATCCTGCGATTCTGGGCGCGCCCCTCCTCGGTATCGTTATTGGCCACCGGACGGCTCTCGCCGTATCCCAAGGCATCGATCTGGTCCGCCGCCAAAACCATGTTGGAGAGAATATAGGCGCGCACCGCCTCCGCCCGTTTGGTCGAGAGACGCTCGTTGTAGCGTTCATCCCCGGACGAGTCAGTATGACCTTCGATGACAATCTTGGCATCGGGATATTCGCGGATGCCGCGCTGGACGCGGGAGAGCAGACCGAAATATTCCGGCTGAATGACCGCCTTGCCGATTGGAAAAGTAAGGCCCATGAGCCGGATGATGAGATGGTTCTCCTCGATCAAAACCTTGGCCTCCTCCGGCAGGAACATCCTGCGGATCTTGGCTATCCTGGCCTCCTTCTGCTGCTTTTTTAGCAGCTCAGCCTCCTTCATGGCCAGTTCATCCTGCAGAGCGCTCTCCTTTTGCTGGGCCAGCGCGATATCGGTCTCGCTCCTGGCCGCGAGGGCCTCAATCTGTTTTTTGGCCTTCGCTCGCTCAGCCTCGATCGCCTGCTGCGCCTTATCCAGCTGTTCCTGCTTTTCCTGCAGGTCGCTCTCGAGCTGCTTGTTTTCCTCCTGCAAACTCCGCACTGAAGTGGCCATGGTATTGATGATCTCGGCGATGGGCTGGTCGAAGGCTGCGTCATAGCCGAGTTCCTTTGCTACCTGGGTCAGGCCGGTCTCATAGAGGAGCACCAGCTCCTCCTGGGAGAATTTTCTCGACTGCAGCAGTTCTGTGATCTTGACGGCATGGCGGGCCTGGTAGATGGCCTCCTCAGCCTTGGCGGTGGCATCGGAGACTGCGTAGCGGTTGCTGTTGAGTATCTCCTCGGCGAGGGTGAGCAGCTCGCGGGCCTGGTTATAGCTCTTGGGCGCCGATTTATCCGCCTTGGCCTTGAGGGCGGCGTTGAGAGCCTCGTGGGCCGGTGTCATGATGCTCTTTTTGATGGCATTGAGCTCCGTCTCCCTGAATTTCGCCCTGGCCTTGATGCTCCTTTCGCGGGT
Source organism: bacterium (assembly GCA_029554865.1). GTDB lineage: Bacteria > Zhuqueibacterota > Zhuqueibacteria > Residuimicrobiales > Residuimicrobiaceae > JAKPUX01. Next base: position 2,668 of record JAKPUX010000263.1, read on the forward strand.
GAGATCCTGATCCGCCCTCTCCTGCGCCGAGCCGGCAGAGCGCAGCAGCTCCTCTGCGGCGTTGAAATCCTCGAGGGCGAATTCCGGGGCGCGGGCGTTGAGGGCATCCTCGCGGGCCTTGAGCACCTCATCAAAAAGCCCCTTCCCGGACCAGAGGGTATTGTCGATCTGCTGGAAGGCGGCCTCGACCTCAGCCAGCCGCTTCCGCACCTCGCCGGTATCCTTGCCCTTTTTAAACTCCTCCTTGGCCTTGGCATAGGCTTCGACCGCACGTGCGTAATGGCCGGGGCTGAGCAGATCGGCCTGGCTGTTCTTGTAGGACTTGAGCTGCTTGTCTTTCTCCCCGAAGAGGACCTCGTAGAGCTCTGCCTTCTGGGCATGGGCGACCTGCAGAAATCCGGCGGAGAAGAATAGCAGTGCCGGCACAATGAGCAGGAGGGAGGAGGCGGATTTGGACAAATATTTCATATAATTTTCCTCGGGTGGTTGGAATGACTGCCCTGTGCGGGCCGAAGGGCTGCTGAAATATACGGCGGGATGGCAAGAAAAGCAAGCAGAATGGCCATAAAGCGTCAGGAATAATATGGAGCGGGCCGATACAGCAGAACGGTGGGAGAAGAGAACACCCGCCGGCAGGAACCGGCGGGAGAGTGCTTATTCGTAGCGTAATGCGATGATGGGATCGAGCATTGAGGCCTTGCGCGCCGGGTAGAGTCCGAAAAAGAGGCCGACCGCAGTGGAAAAACCAAAGCTGAGCAGAATGGAAGCCGGAGAGATCAGGGTGTTCCAGTGAGCGAGTGTGGCGAGCAGGAAGGAGGCCAGCACCCCGACGAGGATGCCGATTGTGCCGCCGGCGAGGCTCAGCATAATGGACTCGACCAGAAACTGCATCATGATATCGCGCCGGCGTGCGCCGATCGCCTTGCGAATGCCGATCTCCCTGGTCCGCTCCGTGACCGATACCAGCATGATATTCATGATGCCGATGCCGCCGACGATCAACGAGACCCCGGCGATCGCCGCCAAGAGAAAATTAAAGGTCTTGTTGGTTTCCTGCATGGTGCTGATGATGTCCGACTGGTTGCGGATCGAAAAATCATTGTCCTGATCCCGGTTGAGCCGGTGCTGGCGGCGCAGGATCTTTTCGACCTCGATGAGGGCATCCTGAACATAGGCCTGATCGATGACCTTCACCGTGATGCCGGTGAGATATTCAGCGCCGAAAACGCGGCGCTGGGCCGTGGTGTAGGGGATGACAATCTGGTCATCCTGATTCTGCCAACCCTGCTGCCCCTTTTTCTCAAAGACGCCGACGACGACGAAATTGTCCTGGGCGATCCGGATGGTCTGGTTGACGGGCGAGGCGCTGCCGAAGAGGTTGGACTGCACTTCGGTGCCAATCACGGCAACCCGCTCGGTATTTTCGACTTCATCCCTGGTGATCATGCGCCCGCTGGTCACCTTGACGTTGCGTACATCGCAGTACTCAGGCACGGTGCCGACGATCGAGGTGTTCCAGTTCTTGTTGCCGAACTGGGCCTGGGCCCGGCGGTTGAATTCCGGAAGTACGGCTGCGATGTAGCGGCTGTTCTCCCGCAGGGCATCGACATCCTCAGGCATGAGGGTGATCATGCTGCCGGAGCCGAAGTGGATGTGTCCCTGCCGCGATGAGCCGGGCTGGACGAAGAGGAGATTGGAGCCCATGGCCTGGATGCGGTCGGCAATAGCCTTTTGCGCGCCGGAGCCGATCCCGACCATTGCGATGACCGCGGCCACGCCGATGATGATGCCGAGCATGGTCAGCATGGCACGCATCTTGTTGGCCGCCAGGGAGCTGAGAGCGATCTTGAGGCTCTCGCTGAACTCTGAAAACAGCTTTTTCTTCACTGGAATTCCTCGCTGTGAAGGGCTTGCCCCGTTAATTACTGCGAAAGCCGCTGCGCTGACTCTGCATCGCGGTCATCCGTTCACGCATCTGGGTGCTGGCTTCGGTCGCCCGGGAATAGAAAGTGTAGACCACCTGGTCATTCTCAGCCAGACCTGCAAGCACCTCAGTGTGGTCAAGACTGCTGACGCCGGTCTTGACCAGGCGGATTTCATACTCCTGCCCTTTCTGGAGGATGACACCACGGCGCGTTTCCTCGCCGCCCCCGATATGCTCTATCTGAGGCTGGCCTTTGCCGGGATCAGCCCCGGCAGCGGTCGCTGAACCCGTTGCGCCCGGCCGGCCGCCGCCCTCCCTGCGCATGCCGCCACCGCGGCGATCCGGGCCGCCCGCCATCGGAGTGCCCTGTGCCACGCTGTTCGCCTTGGCCGTCGGATCGGTGAGCAGCTTGAGCTTGGCGAGCTCCTGCTGAAGCTCTTTGCGGGACATCAGAGCCTCGTTTGGCACCAGCAGCACATCCCTTTTATCGGCAACAAGAATATCCACCGAGGTGTTCATGCCTGCCTTGAGCTTCGATTCGGGATTCTCGACCTCGATGGTGACCTCAAAAGTGGTGACATTGGAGACAACCTTGCCCTGGGCGGCGATGCGGATCACCTTGCCGTTGAAGACCTTGTCCGGATAGGCATCTGCAACTACCGTGGAGGGCATGCCGGGCTGAATGACCCCGATATCGACCTCGTCAACATCGGCCTTGACGTAAACCCGCTGCATGTTCGCCACCGTGGCAATCAGGGTGCCGCCGGAGACCGATGAGATACCGGAGGCGATAATCTGTCCAACCTCGACATCCTTGGTCAGTACAACGCCGTCAATGGGGGAGCGGACGATGGTCTCCTTGAGCTTGATGTCGGCATTGTCGAGGTTGATCCGGCTGCGCACCACCTGCGCCTTGGCTTCGACCAGGGCGAGCTTGGCGTTGTCGAAATCGGCTGCGGAGAGGAGCCCCTTTTCATACAGCTCGGCCTTGCGGTCAAAATCGCTCTGTTTCTGCTTGACATTGGCCTCGGCGACCTCGAGATCGGCTTTTGCCGTATTGTAAGAGTTGCGCGTGTCGAGCTGATCCAGGCGGGCGATCAAATCACCCCGGAGGACTGGATCTGACTCCTCAACCTGCATTTCAACGATCTGGCCGCTGGCCTTGCTCTTGATCTCCACCTTGTTGATCGGTTCGACCACTCCGCTGGCCGAGACCTCCACCCGCAGATCGCCGCGCATCACCTTGTCGGTCTGAGGCAGGGTAGTCATGGCCGCCGGCGCCTTCTTGTCGCTGCAGGTCAGGAACCAGATGAGCAGCAGCAGTACGATTCCGGCTGCTGCCAAAATCCATTTCTTCATTTAGTTAAGGGCTCCACTTGTTTTAGGTGAACTATTCATGGATGATCGGGCCTTATTACTTGCCCCAATGTTTTTCATCTTCGCGTTTATTGAACTCCACAAACCGGATCTGCTGCTCGGGGGTGAGAACCTTGCTGAACTCCGCGCGGAACTGCTCCCTGATCTGCGCCGAGCAGGTAGCGTTTTGCACGCGCAGGGAATCATAGCGCGTACGCAGCTGTTGAAGCTGCTCGCGCAAGGCTTCGATCTGTCCTTCGTTCAGAGAGAGTTCTCGGGTGAACTTGTCGATGATGCTTTGCGTGAACTGCTCGGGAGAGGGCTTGGCGCGCTGGCTGTGACCTCGCGGCGGACCCGCCAGGCGCAAAATCAAAAAGCAGAGAGCGAATCCGAGCAGAAAGGCTGCGAACAAACTGATCAGGGCTTTACTTCTGTTGGTCATGGTCACGCTCCTGATGGAATTCCAGGGGTTGATTCAGGGCAAAACGCAGGGCATCCTCAT
>JAKPUX010000300.1 GCA_029554865.1 bacterium
GCTTCGACGACCGGTTATCTGACCTCCACATTCCTGAGCGGCCTCCTGGTCGCCCGCATGGGCATCGGCCTCCTGCTGGCGGCCAGCTGCGCCCTCACCGGGGTGGGGCTGATCGGTTACACCGTGGTCCCCGCCTGGTGGATGATGGTCCTGCTCGGCACAGCGGCCGGCCTGGGCGCCGGCGCGATCGATGCCGGCCTCAACACCTACGCCGCCGCCCATTTCAGCCCCGGATTGATGCAGTGCCTTCACGCCAGCTACGGAGTGGGGGCAACCCTCGGGCCGGTCATCATGACCGCCGCGCTGTCGACGATGAATTCTTGGCGCACGGGCTACATCATCCTGGGCGGCTTCCAGCTCATTCTTGCCATCTCCTTCGCCCTTACCCTGCCCGTATGGAGCATCAAAACAGCGGGAGAGGACGCTGCCCGGCGCCTGACCGATTACAAAACGCCCCTGGGCAAGACCCTGCGCCATCCCGGCGCCTGGCTGAGCATGCTCCTCTTCTTTCTCTATACCGGAAGCGAATTCTCGCTGGGGACCTGGACCTACTCCCTGCTCACCGAATCGCGCGGGATCCGGCCGGAGGTGGCCGGCTTGTGGGCTGGCAGCTACTGGGCCACTTTCACGGCCGGAAGGTTCGCCGCCGGACTATACGCAGGTCGGTTGGGCGTCGACCGGATGGTGCGCGGCAGCCTGCTCACGGCCCTGTTCGGCGCCCTGCTGTGGTGGTGGAATCCCGCCCCGGCCGCGAACCTCGCTGCAGTTGGACTGATCGGCCTGGCCATTGCCCCCATCTATCCGGCCCTGACCACAGGGACCAGCCGGCGCGTAGGGGTGAGCCATGCCGCCAATACCATCGGCATGCAGATGGCGGCGGGCTCGCTGGGGTGCGCCATTATACCCGCCCTGATCGGCGTTCTCGCCCGCCGCATCTCGCTGGAGATCATCCCCTTCGCCATCGCCTGCATCTTCACGGCTCTGCTCGCCCTGCATGCCCTGGCCACCGGCAAAAACCCGGATGGCCGGGTCGGAGTAAATTGAATGACTGGAGAGAGCACCTGATAGCTTTTTTAAAGGAAAGGAGATAAAAATGAAACGCTCAGGTTCGTCGGAAAAGAAGAGAATGGTCAGGGGAATGACAGTGGCCTTCGTGGCCTTCATCCTGCTGCTGTGGGCAGCAGGAGCGACGGCGGCAGAGAAGGACGCGCACCAGCCACTGCGGTTCATCACGCGCCTGGCGGGCACCGGATCCACGGATATGTCCGATCCCGAGGGCTATGAGGCCTACAGCTCGATCCATCTCGACGCCAGTCTGCGCTGGCCGCTCTCGCAGCGATGGGCCGCAGAGGTGAATCTCGCCCACGAATCGAGGGAAGTCGACTTT
>JAKPUX010000319.1 GCA_029554865.1 bacterium
CGGGGTCTCCATCCTCGGCCAGGGGCTCAACTGCACCCTGAGCAACTACAACGGCGTCTTCAATTTTGACTTCGGCGACGAGGATTATACCGCCGGCATTAACTGGCTGGGAACCCATTTCCACGGCAACCCCCTGCTCAACCAGGGACGCTTCGGCTACAGCGGCTTCGGCATCATGAACTTCGGCCAGGCCAAGACCGCCACAAGAACCGTCGACATCCTCGGCTTCGGCGCCAACCTGCGCGTGGCCTACAAGTACGGCCGCACCCCTAACGATTTCGTCGCCGCCGACGGCATCTTTACCACCGGCGATAAAAAGAACATCCACGACGGCAAGTACAGCGGCGTCCTCACCGGCAACAACTGGTCCTCGCCCGGTGCGGTTTTCTACGGCCACGGCCTCTACATCCTCCTGCCCCACGGCCTGGTCGTCAACCGCTTCACCGCCGCGGTGGTCGACATCCAGAATGTCGGCTACGGCTTTGCCGGCGGCTCCCTCACCGGCTCCTATGACATCATCCGCAACAAATTCAAGGCCAAGATCGGCGCCGGCGCCGCCATGGCCCCGGTCGCGCCCAGCCAGGGCGGCAACTTTATCGGCGCGGAGGCCAACCTAAACCTCTGCTACACGCCCCGGGTCTTCATGGATCTCGAACTGCACGCGGCCTATATGAAGCTGGGTGATTTCTTCGATTCACCGGAAATGTACGGCAGCGCGAACGGACGCCCCCAGAACCCCTGGACCGTCTTCGCCACGCTGAAATGGATAATGTTCTAGGAGCGTGAAATGAAAATAAAACATCTACTCATCCTATTGACGGTGATCGCCATGACCTTTTCAGGCTGCGCCACCTCCCGCTACTACCACCTGGGGAGCACGGAGTACGAGGATTTCGACTATGGCTTCCCGACCAAAAAGGTGCAGGTGCGCAACATTCAGGTCGCCTGCATCGACGAGGGCAAATCCGACCAGGTGCTGGTGCTGATCCACGGCCTCGGCTCCTATGCCAAGGGCTGGGCCCGCAACATCCCCGAACTCGCCAAACACTACCGCGTCATCGCCGTCGATTTGCCCGGTTACGGCAAATCGGACAAGGGCTTTTATCCCTACACCCTGCCATTCTATGCCCAGGTGCTGACCGAGATGCTCAGCGAGCTCAAGGTCGAAAAAGCGGTCTTTGTCGGCCACTCCATGGGCGGCCAGATCGCCATGGTCACCTCCCTGCTCTATCCTGAGCGCGTCGACAAGCTGGTGCTGGTCTCGCCGGCCGGGTTCGAGAAATTCACCGACGGCGAGGGGGCCTGGATGAAGCGGGCGATGTCGCCCGAGTTCGTCCACGACACCGCCATCCGCAGCATCGACACCAACCTCAAGGCCAATTTCTACCAGCTGCCCCCGGAGGCCGAGTTCATGATCACCGAGCGCATCCAGATGCGCGGGGCGAAGGATTTTGACGCCTATTGCTACGCGGTCTCAAAGAATGTGGCGGCTATGATCGATTATCCGATGTGGGACAAACTGACCCGGGTCAAGCACGAGGCCCTGATCTTCTTCGGCGACAAGGACAACCTCATCCCCAACTCGGCCCTGCACGGCGGCAGCACCGAGTCGATCGCCCAGATCGGCGCCAGCCAGCTCCCGCACAACAAGCTCATCATGGTCCCCGACTGCGGCCATTTCGTCCAGTTCGAAAAGCCCGAGGTGGTCAACCCGGCGATTGTGGAGTTTGTGGGCAAGTGATCCAACCGTAACCGTCATAAGATAAAAAAAAGAGCTCTGAAATTCAGAGCTCTTTTTTGTTTTACTTCCACTGTCAGATCTTGATAAAAATCCGGTTGCGATAGAGCCAATAGCAGATCCCCCACAAGGCCAGCCAGACGAAAAGAGCGGTGAAGGCTGCGGCGCCTTCAGGGCCGCTCCAGGCGAAGAGGAAATGCGTGAAGGGCTTGAAGATCCCCGTGATCCAGTCGGATGCCCCGGTGTGGCAAAAGAGATAGATGAACAGGGAGTTCATCCCAACATAGGTGAAGAATCGGGGTACCCGCCGCCAGCCGAGGACGTCGACCAGCCAGTAGCTGAGTCCAAGAGCGGCCAGACACCAGCCGCCGCTCGCGATGACGAAAGAACTGGTGCAGATGCGCTTGATGATGGGGGTTACGGGATCGAGCGCCATGCCCGCAGCGACGCCGAGGGCGCCCAGGGCGAGCAGATAGAGCACCTTGCGCGAGGAGCTTTTATTGCCGGCCAGCCACTGCCCGGCGACGACACCCCAGATGGTATGCGCCGAGGTCGGCACGGCATTGAAGGCCACCCAGTGCCCATGTGAGAGCTTGCCCATCAGCAGCATGTCGACCCAGGAGCCGAAATTGTGATCCGGCACAAAGGGCTGGTCGAAGCCAGGCACCGCCCAAAGGCGATAGAGGGCTTCGCTTAATAGTATCATCCCCAAACTGACGCCGACCTGCACCACGGCGGGATAGCGCATCAGCAAAAAGGCCACCAGATAAGTGAAGGAGAGCTGCGCCAGGACATTCCACAACTCAAAATTCAGGCGGCCGGCGCTGATGCAGTAGAGGCCGATGCCGAAAATGAGCAGTAAAAGGGAGCGCCGCAGGGCATGACCGTACAACTGCGGCCAGCCCGCGCCGGCGGCCCGGCGTTTGGCGACGGAAAAGGGGATCGCCACGCCGACGATGAACATGAAAAAGGGCTGGACCAGGTCCCAGAAATGGAGGCCGTTCCAGTCGTGATGCTCCAGCTGCCAGCCGAGAAAGCCGAGAAAGGTGCCGTTGAAGACCGGACCGCGCAGGATCTCGTAAAGCCGGGTGGACTCGCCGATCAGGAGAAACATCGTCAGGCCGCGGAAGAAATCCAGCGACATCAGACGATTGCGCTGCAGGGGATTCGTGACAGCCTGTTCCGCCATTAGTGCTTCCTTATGATTGCCTTCCGTCCAATCCATTGTTGAAAAATAACAGTTCCGGGTGCAAATAACAAGCTGAAAGAAAAGAGTGCCTGTAAAACTCTGCCGCTTCACACCTCGAAAGAAATTGCATTGCTGGATGGAAATTCATATTTTGATGCACTAATAAAAAGGAGCACCCGTGCGCAAAATCCGCAATCCCTTCACCGAGAGCCCCGGCTACCACTGCTTCGGCTGCTGCCCGACCAATCCTATCGGCCTGCAGATGGAGTTCTGGCTGGACGGCAGCGACCTGGTCGCCGTCTGGCAGCCAAAGGGGGAGTACCAGGGCTGGGGCAACATCCTCCACGGCGGCATCCAGACCACCCTGCTCGACGAGATCGGCGGCTGGATCATCCTGGTCGCGTGCGAAAAGGCGGGGGTGACCGCACAGATGGAGACGAAATTCCTGAAGCCGGTCTCGACCCTGGAGGGCCCCCTTACCATCCGCTGCCGCATCCTTGAACAAAAGCGCCGCATCGTCGTGGTGGAAAGCGAGCTGCTCAATGCGGCCGGTGAGATCTGCACCCGCGGAACGGCGCACTATTTCACCTTCGAGCGCGACAACGCACCGGAACATCTGCGCTTCCCGGATAAAGATGCCTTTTTCGAAGAGGAGCAGGTGCCATAAAAGAGAGGTCCCGGCAGCCGGGATCTCTCTTTGCAGCAAAGATGCTTATCGGGAAGGGTGAGGAGTTCAAGGCATTCCTGGCCTCCTCTCTCGCTTTCATTTCTTTATGGGGGATCGCCGGAGCTCTTCAGTATCCGGTACTTGT
>JAKPUX010000320.1 GCA_029554865.1 bacterium
CGCCAGGTCACCGAGCAGCGCAGCGGCATGCGGATGCCGCCCAGCTCGCCATAGCCCCCCTCCTCCACCTTGACCTGCCAGGGCTCGAGGGTCGATCCCTCCTTGCGGTAGTAATAACGGTCGGCGATGAAGCTGCTGAAATCCCCCTCCGGGGTGAAGGTGAACAGCCCTGCAGCGGTGACGCCGCCATAACTCATGGTCGCCCGGGCCGAGAGGGAATCCACTGCCTCCCAGGTGATATGCGGGCTGAGTGCTGCCGAGGGAAACCAGACGGTCTCGGCCAGCCAGCGCAGCGTGGTACCCTGGTCGGTCTCGGCGCCGCTGGCGTTGACCACAGGCAGCAGCGAGGCGAGCTTGATGACCATGCGGCCGCGGCCGTCCTGGTACATGTCGCGGCCGGCCAGGTGCAGAAGGGGCATCATTCTGACATCGGCGATCCAGATGAATCCGGGCTCGGCGGTGCGAAAATACTGCTCCGAGTCCACCGGCAGCCAGGGCCCGCCGGGCTTGTTGAGCATCTCACCGCGCTGGCGCAAATGCACCAGGTGGATCTCCTCGCGGCCGACAACTCCGCTGCGCACCAGCCAGCGCTGCACCGGCTCCGGCAGATGGGCGATCCGGCCGGGGGTGACCATCTCCCCTTCCGGCAGGCGCGCGGGCAGAAAGGCGGTCAGCTCCTGACGCACCATGCGGTTGAAACTCCACTGCCCGAAAATCAGGGCCAGAACGATCAGAACAACCAATCCCGCCAGAATGCCGAGGGCAATGCGCATCATTTCTCCGCTTTGTTATCCAGATACCAGGCGTAGGTCCGCTGAATCCCCTCTTTCAGCCCGATCTTCGGGCGCCAACCAGTCGCGCGCAGCCGGCTGACATCCAGCAGTTTGCGCGGGGTGCCGTCCGGCTTGCCGGTGTCGTAGCGGATTTCACCGCTGTAGCCGACGACGTCCCGGATCAGCTCTGCGAGCTCGCGGATGGTGAGATCCTCCCCGACGCCGATGTTGAGGATTTCGTCGCGGTCATATTTATTCATGAGAAAAACGCAGGCATCGGCGAGATCGTCGACATGGAGGAACTCGCGGCGGGGCGAGCCGGTGCCCCATATGGTCACAAAAGGTTGGCTGCCGGCCTTCGCCTCATGAAAACGGCGGATGAGGGCGGGCAGGACGTGCGAGGTCTGCAGGTCGAAATTGTCGTTGGGGCCGTAAAGATTGGTCGGCATGACCGCGAAGAAATTGCTGCCATACTGCGCGCGGTAGGCCTCACACATCTTGATGCCGGCGATCTTGGCGATGGCGTAGGGCTCGTTGGTCGGCTCGAGTAGTCCGGTGAGAAGATGCTCCTCGCGGATGGGCTGCGGCGCGAGCTTGGGATAGATGCAGGAGCTGCCGAGGAAGAGGAGCTTTTTAACCCTGTTGATATGGGCGGCGTGGATGAGGTTGGCCTGGATCTGCAGATTCTCGTAGATGAACTGGGCGCGGAAGGTGTTATTGGCAAGGATCCCTCCCACCTTGGCGGCGGCGATAAAAACATACTCGGGCTTCTCCGCAGCCATAAAGTTGAAAACCGCCGCCTGGTCGAGGAGGTCGAGTTCCTCGAGGCTGCGCACGAGGAGATTGCGATGGCCCTTGCCCTCGAGGTTGCGCACCAGGGCCGATCCGACCATGCCCTTGTGGCCGGCGATATAGATTTTACTCTTCTTCTCCATTGCTCTCCCGTTCAGTATCCCCTGCGTTTCACTTTCTCCAGGTCGGCCTGGACCATGAGATGAACCAGCTCGGGCAGGGTCGTCTTCGGCTCCCAGCCCAGCACGGTGCGCGCCTTGCTGGCGTCGCCGACGAGGAGGTCAACCTCGGCCGGGCGGAAATAGTTGGGATCGACCGCCACCCGCACCCGGCCGGTTTTGGGGTCGATGCCCTTCTCCTCGCGCCCCTCGCCCTGCCATTCCAGCTCCACTCCGATCTCGCGGAAGGCGAGCGCGGCGAATTCGCGCACGGTGTGCATCACCCCGGTGGCGAGGACGTAATCCCCGGGCTCGGGCTGCTGCAGCATCCGCCACATCCCATCGACGTACTCGGGGGCGTAGCCCCAGTCGCGCTGCGCGGCGAGGTTGCCGAGAAAGACGGTCTCCTCCAGGCCATGGGCGATGCGGGCGACCGCGCGGGTGATCTTGCGGGTGACAAAGGTCTCACCGCGGCGGGGCGACTCGTGGTTGAAGAGGATGCCATTGCAGGCGAAGAGGTTGTAGGCCTCGCGGTAGTTGACGATGATCCAGTAGGCGTAAAGCTTGGCGACCCCATAGGGCGAGCGCGGGTAAAAGGGCGTGGTCTCGCTTTGCGGGATGGCCTGGACCTTGCCGTAGAGTTCGCTGGTGGAGGCCTGGTAGAAACGCGTGGCGAGGCCGGTCTCCTTGATGGCGTCGATGAAGCGGAGGGTGCCCATGGCGTCGGTCTCGGCGGTGTACTCGGGCAGCTCGAAGGAGACCTTGACGTGGCTCTGGGCGGCGAGGTTGTAGATCTCGTCGGGATGAATCTTTTCGAGCAGACGGTTGAGATTGCTCGAGTCGGTAAGGTCGCCGTGATAGAGGAAGAAGCGCTTGTCGTGGAGCGACGGGTCGTTGAAAATATGGTCGATGCGGCCGGTGTTGAAGGAGCTGGAGCGGCGGATGATGCCGTGGACCTCGTAGCCTTTTTCGAGCAGGAGCTCGGCGAGGTAGGAGCCGTCCTGTCCGGTGATGCCGGTGATGAGGGCTTTTTTCATGA
>JAKPUX010000321.1 GCA_029554865.1 bacterium
CCCTCGCTTACCGCATGGCCCGCACCGCGCACCGGGTGATGGGGGTTTTTGTTCTGATCATCGTCGCGGCGATGGTCCTTTTTTCGAGCACCCTGATCAGCATCTTTACAACCGATCCGGCGGTGAAGGAGTTGGGGCGGCTGGCGATCATCTTTTTCGCAGCAGCGCAGATCCCCAAGGCGCTCAACAACGTCATTTCGGGCAATCTGCGCGGCGTCGGCGACCTGAGTTGGCTGATGTGGCTCACGATCATCTTTGTCTTCATCTTTGAGATCGGCTTTAACTATGCCTCCGCCTTTGTTTTGGGTTGGGGACTCTTCGGGGTCTGGGGTATCCAGTGTCTCGATGAGACCATCCGCTTCGGCCTGAATTATATCCGTTTCGCCACCGGCAGCTGGCGCAAGGCGGCGGCATGACGGCGCAGGAGGCGAAGGGGCTGCTGGTCACCTTCGAGGGGGTGGACGGCTCCGGCAAATCAACCCAGGCGGCTCTTTTTGTCGAACGCCTTGCCCAGGCGGGAGTGCCCCTGCTCGCCCTGCGCGATCCGGGCGCCAATGCCATTTCGGAGCGCATCCGCGCCATCCTGCTCGATCGCTCCCTCGCCGAGATGTCGCCCTGGAGCGAACTCTTGCTCTATGAAGCGGCGCGGGCGCAGATGACCGGGCAGCAGATCATCCCGGCCCTGGCGGAGGGCCGGATGGTGGTCTGCGACCGCTACTACGATTCGACCACTGCCTATCAGGGCTACGGCCGGCAGCTGGAGCTCGATCTCGTGCATCAGGCCAATCGCATCGGTTCCTGCGGCCTGGTGCCCGACGTCACCTTTCTCATCGACGTCGAGCTGGAGGTGGTCCGGCGCCGCCTCTCGGCGCGCGACTCTGACGCCGACCGCATGGAGGCTGCGGGCCTCGATTTTCACGACCGGGTGCGCCGGGGCTATCTCGAGCTGGCCGCCGCGGCACCCGAACGGGTCTATGTCATTCCGGGAAACCGGCCGATAGAGTCGATCCAGCGCCATATCTGGCAGTTATTCATCAACAGATTCCAGCGGCACCTCAACCGCCCTGGAGAGGAGAATGCATGAAAGTAAATCGTCATCTGCTTTGGTTGCTGCTGGTCCTTTTATCCAGCCTTCCCCTCAGCGCTCAGGTCGCTGATGCCGCCGCAGAGGCGAAGCAGGATCCCTATTACCAGGCGATGAAGAATATCCGGCTTTTCGGCCAGATCTATCAGGAGATCAACGACCGCTATATCCAGGAGATCGACCCCGAAAAGTTCATCCGCGCCGGCATCAACGGCATGCTCGACCGTCTCGATCCCTATACCGTTTTTCTCGAAGAGGATGGCAAGGATGAGCTCGAGATCATCACCCGCGGCAAGTATTTCGGCGTTGGGATGCGCATCCAGATCCGCAACGGTTGGGCGACAGTCGGAGAGCAGCCCTTCCCGGAGAGTCCCGCCGCCCGCGCCGGCATCCGCGAGGGGGACCAGATCATCGAGATTGACGGCAAGAGCACCCGCGGAGTGAAACTCTCCGAGACCGCCCACCGTCTGCGCGGCACTGAAAAGGGCAGCGAAGTGGTGGTCAAGATCCGCCGCGTCGGCGAGGAGCATCCCCTCACTTTCACCCTCCTCCGCGATGAGATCAAGGTGACCGACATTCAGTACAGCGGCATGGTTGCCCCGGGAATCGGATTGATCAAGCTGAGCAGCTTCAACAGGTCGGCGGGCGATCAGATCCGCGACGAGGTGCAGAAGCTCAAGGACCAGGGGCTGGAGGGACTGATCCTCGACCTGCGCAGCAATCCGGGCGGACTGCTCGAGGCGGCTGTCACCGTGACCGAGAACTTTGTCGCCCGGGGCGACATGATCGTCTTCACCGAGGGGCGCGGGGAATACCGCCGCCAGGAACACCGCGCGCGCAAGGAGCCGGTGCTGGGCAGCCTGCCCCTGGTCGTCCTTGTCGACGGCTACAGCGCCTCCTCCTCGGAGATCGTCGCTGGTGCGATCCAGGACCTCGACCGCGGGGTGCTTATTGGCAGCCCGACCTTCGGCAAAGGCCTGGTGCAGACGGTGATCCCCCTCGATCGCCAGGGGGACACCCAGCTGAAAATTACGACCATGCAGTATTTCACCCCGAGCGGCCGCAACATCCAGAAACCCGAGGTCTTCAATTATGGCCCGCAGTCGGTTTTTCTGAACGGGACCAGCGAGGAGAGCGGGGAAGAAGAGGGGATGGCGGAGGATCCGGAAGCCGATGAAGAGGAGGAGAGCGGCCCCGCAGCTGTCGATTCCGCCCCGGCGGAGAAAAAGCAGGAGGCCCCGGCCAAAAGCTATCTGACCCGCAACCAGCGCACCGTGCTCGGGGGAGGCGGCTTGAAACCCGATGTCGAGATCACTCCCGAAGTGATGAGCCGGTATGAACTGGAGCTGCTGCGGCGCTCGATGTTCTTCAACTTCAGCCTCGACTATGCCGCCGCCCATCCGGATCTGCCGGGCAGTTTCGAGGTGGATGACGCCCTGCTCGAGGAGTTCAACGCTTTTTGCCGGGAGAAGAAATTCGATTACAAGCCGGAGGGCTATACCGAGCTGGAAAAGCTCGAAAAAAGCGCCCGGGAGGGAGGCTGGCTGCCCCAGATCGCCAGACATCTCGAGGCCGTCAAGACCGAGTTCGAGGCGGTGAAGGAGCGGGACCGTCTGGCGTCGAAAGAGGATCTCAAGCTGGCCTTGAAGACCGAGATCGCCGGCAAACTCTTCGGTCGCGACGATTATTACCGGACCCTGTTTGCGGCCGATTCGTGCGTGATCAGGGGCATTGCGGTGCTGAAAAACGCGGAAGAATACAACAGGCTTTTAGGCAACACCAAAAAATAACCCAACCAATCACCATGGCATTTCAGGAGGCTTGAATGTCCAAAACCAAATATGTCTATTCCTTCGGCGGCGGCAAGGCTGAAGGAACAGCCAAGATGAAGGAACTGCTCGGCGGCAAGGGCGCCAACCTGGCGGAGATGGCCAACCTCAGCATCCCTGTCCCCGCCGGCTTTACCATCACCACCGAGATGTGCACTTACTACTACGCCCACGGCAAAAAGAATCCCCCCGAGCTGGTGAAGGATGTCGAGGCTGCCCTGGCTGCGGTCGAAAAGATCATGGACGCCCGCTTCGGCGATGTCCAGGACCCCCTTCTGCTCTCGGTCCGCTCCGGCGCGCGCAGCTCCATGCCGGGCATGATGGAGACCGTCCTCAATGTCGGTCTCACCAGCAAGACCATCAAGGGTTTGATCAAAAAGACCGGCAACGAGCGTTTCGCCTACGACGCCTATCGCCGCCTCATCATGATGTATTCCGATGTGGTGATGGAAAAGGCTGCCGGCATCGAGCCGGCAGAGGGCAAGGGCATCCGCCATCAGCTCGAGCACATCATGGCCAAACTGAAAAAGGCCAAGGGCTACGATTCTGATACCGACATGACCGCCGAAGACCTCAAGAAGCTGGTCGAGGAGTTCAAGGCCAAGATCAAAGAGGTGCTGGGCAAATCCTTCCCCGATGATCCGCACAAGCAGCTCTGGGGCGGCATCAACGCCGTCTTCCAGTCCTGGAACGGCCGCCGCGCCATCGCCTACCGCCGCATCGAGGGCATTCCCGATGAGTGGGGCACCGCTGTCAACGTCCAGGCCATGGTATTTGGCAACATGGGCGACACCTCCGCGACCGGCGTGGCCTTCACCCGCAATCCGGCCACCGGCGAGAACAAGTTCTACGGCGAGTGGCTGATCAACGCCCAGGGCGAGGATGTCGTCGCCGGCATCCGCACCCCGGCGCCCCTCAACGAGGCGACCAAGAATGAGCAGAACAAGCACATGGCCTCGCTGCAGAAAGCCATGCCCAAGACCTACTCCCAGCTCGACAAGATTCGCCTTGGCCTCGAGGACCATTTCAAGGATATGCTCGACATCGAGTTCACCATCCAGGAAGGCAAACTCTGGATGCTGCAGTGCCGCGTCGGCAAGCGCACCGGCACCGCGGCCCTCAACATGGCCATGGATATGCTGAAAGAGAAGATGATCGATGAAAAGACCGCGGTCATGCGCCTCGCGCCCGCCCAGCTCGACGAACTCCTCCATCCCATCGTCGATCCCGCCGCCGAGAAAAAGGCCGCCCCGCTCGCCAAGGGTCTGCCTGCGGGTCCCGGCGGCGCCACCGGCCAGATCGTCTTCACCGCGGCGGATGCCGTGGCCTGGGCCAAAGCAGGCAAGAAGGTCCTGCTCGTCCGCGAAGAGACCAATCCTGAAGACGTCGAAGGCATGCGCGCGGCCGAGGGCATCCTCACCGGACGCGGCGGCATGACCTCCCACGCCGCTCTCGTCGCCCGCGGCTGGGGCAAGTGCTGCATCGTCGGCTGCTCCGCTCTCCATATCGAGACCGCCAAAAAAATCCTCAAGATCGACGGCAAGGAGTACAAGGAAGGCGACTGGTTCACCCTCAACGGCACGCGCGGCCATGTCTACCCCGGCCAGCTGGCGATGATGAGCGCTTCCGAAAATCCCCGC
>JAKPUX010000332.1 GCA_029554865.1 bacterium
CCTCTTCGCGCCCCTCAACCACCGCGCCACCCTCAGCGCCCTCCTCCTGCTGCAGGCCATGGAGCGGCTCACCATCAACGGCGAGCCTGCCCTTACCGTTTGGGAGCGCATCTACGCCCCGACCGTCTTTTTCGTCGGCAAGTCGGACGACACCACCCCCCTCGCCTACCTGGAGCTGATCCGCCAGATCTATGGCGATGACTTTCGCAGCCTCGATGTCAACCAGCTCGGCGCCGAGCCCCGCTTCAGCTCCTTTCTGGCTGCGGCGATGGACTTGCCGGGACCCCTCATCGAGTATCCCGGCCAGCCCAAGGGCTTCCGCCTCATGGGACAGCGCTTCATCCCCGACAGCTACGTCCTCGACCAGCTCGTTTTCAACAACATCCCAGACCGCTTCATGCCCACCGGCCTCGACGTCATGGCCGTGCTCGGCTCCGGACGCGCCTACAGCCTTCTTAAAGAGCAGGGCGAGATGGCCAACGCAGCCTATAAACAGCGGCTCGACGAGCTGCGCACCGAGTTCAAGGCCTATCCGGCGGAAACCTGGGCGCAGAATCTCTACTGGAACTGGCTCTACAGCCTCATGCCCCTGCTCTGGGCCAAGGGGGCGGGCTATCCCCCTTTCATGCAGAACCCGGCCTGGGTCGACAAGGAGCTCTACGCCGCCCTCGGCTCCTGGGCGGAGCTGCGCCACGACACCATCCTCTACGCCAAACAGAGCGGCACTGAAAAGTCACTGCATGCGGCCAACCTGCTGCGGCAGGGCTATGTCGAGCCCAACCCCCATTTCTTCGGCCGCATCGCCGCCCTGGCGCGCTTTCTCATCACCGGACTGGAGCAGCGCGGGCTGCTCACCGCTAAATTTGCCCTCCACCTCGGCGATTTCGAAGAGCTGGCCCTGGAGCTGAAAACGATCGCGGAGAAGGAACTGCTCGAGCGGCCCCTCAGCAGCGAGGAGTACCAGACCATCCTGCGGTTCGGACTCGCTCTGCAGAGGCTGGCCGAATTCTCCGACCAGCCCGGTATCTCCGGCCCCTCGCCCTTCAGCGAGGAGGTCATGCCGGTCATCGCCGATGTCCACAGCGATTTCAACTCCATGACCTGCCTGGAGGAGGGGGTCGGCTATCCCTTCACCCTCTACGTCATCTGCCGGATCGAGGGGGAACTGGTGGTGACGCGCGGGGCGGGCTATTCCTGGTACGAATTCGTCCACCCGATGTCGGACCGCCTCACCGACGAGGCCTGGCGGGCGATGCTGCAAAAGGGAACCGAGCCGGACCCGCCGGCGTGGAGCGGCTCCTTCCTCCTCGGCGGCTGGAGCAACCCCAATCCCGGTTTTTACCTCTCCAATAAATCAGGCGTCAACGCCCTTGTCGTCCGCCTCGCCGCTGAGAGCCTGGCCCCCGGCGATGGGCAAAGCATGATCATCTCCACCACCGGCGCGCTCTTTACCGCGGCGCCGGCCGTGACCCTGATCGATCCCCGGGGCGGACAGCGCGAACTCGGCGGCGCGATCCCCGTGGAAGGAGGCTGGCAGCTCGCCATCCCGACGGCGGGGCTGCCCTCCGGCCGCTGCTATCTCGCCGTCGAGGGCACGGTCAAGGATTTTGACGGCAGCGCGATCCCCCTCAGCTGCCGCACCGGCTTTATCGTCACGGGCGGAACCGCCGTCGAGTGCCCGCAGGCTGCTGCCGCCCCCGCAGCGCCGGAGCTGCTGCGCAGCTACCCCAACCCCTTCAACTCCTCGACCCTGATCCGCTACAGCCTCGCGGCCCCCGCGGAGGTTCGGCTCTCCGTCCATGATCTGCAGGGGCGCGAGGT
>JAKPUX010000369.1 GCA_029554865.1 bacterium
CAGTAGCGCAGCTCCCCGCCCTCGAATTCGTTGAAGAGGAGGTCGAACTCGTCGCCGACCGGAATCTGCGACAGGCGGTAGCGATTCTCCACCCCCATGAGAATGCCGCGCTTGTGCGCCTCGGCATGCACCGCCTCGACGGTCCGCAGCAGGGGAGTCAGATGGGCGCCGGCCTTCTCCGCCCGCTCCCGCTGCAGCTCCTGTATCCTCTCCTGATAAAGGGAGGAGTCTTCTCCCTCCTCTTCATGGAGTTGAAAAAGTTCCTTCATCCGGAATTCCATATCAATGATGCCGAGATGAAAGACAACCAGGCGCGCCCCGAGATCGGCGGCGGTCTGGATGGTCCGGATGCTGTACCTGACAGCGAGCTTGCGCTCCTCAGCGTCGAGGGAAGCGGGATTGAAAAGCGCGGCGACGTTGGGATGCCCTTCGTAGCCGGGCGGGGTCGGACAGTAATTATGCAGGCTGAGCACCGTAAATTCGCCGCTGCGCAGCCGCGGCTCCATCTGCCGCAGGGCCTCCCCGCTGACCCGGTAGTCGATCTCGAGGCCGGAAAGGCCGCTGGCGCCGAGGGCGTCGAGCAGTTCGCCGCCGTCGCGGATCAGGCCCGACTGCCAGGAGGTAGATAAACCGCTGTTTCTGTGGGTCATCGTTTCACTCCCTGAACCGCCGCAGCCCCTCGGCATAGGCGCTGAGGCGCGCATCGACCTGGCCGAAGATGGTATCGGGGGGATAGCACCCCTGGTTGTCGCGCTCGCCGGCCGGGATGCCCGTGAGGATCTCGATGCCCTCATCTATGCGGTCGATAGCGTAAATGACAAACTGCCCGGCCTGCACCGCATCGATGACGGAATTTTTCAGCATCAGGTCCGGCACATTGAGACGGGGAATGAGCACCCCCTGGCTGCCGGTCAGGCCGCGCATGCGGCAAACCTCGAAAAAGCCCTCGATCTTTTCGTTGACCCCGCCGATGGGCTGGATCTCGCCATTCTGGTTGACCGAGCCCGTCACCGCCAGGTCCTGCCGGACGGGCTGGCCGGAGAGGCGCGAGAGCAGGGCGTAGACCTCGGTGGAGGAGGCGCTGTCGCCGTCAATGCCGCCATAGGACTGCTCGAAACAGATGGAGGCGTTGATCGAGAGGGGCTTGTCCTGGCTGAATTTGCCCTGCAGATAGCCGGAGATGATCAGCACCCCCTTGTCGTGGGTCGGACCGCTCATGGCGACCTCGCGCTC
The DNA here is from genome assembly GCA_029554865.1 of bacterium. Taxonomy (GTDB): domain Bacteria; phylum Zhuqueibacterota; class Zhuqueibacteria; order Residuimicrobiales; family Residuimicrobiaceae; genus JAKPUX01. Next base: position 1,234 of record JAKPUX010000369.1, read on the forward strand.
GATGTTGATGATTCCCTCCCGCCCCATCGAGCACTGGGCGGTGATCCGGGCCGGCTGGCCGAAATGATAGTCGCCCATGCTCAGGACGGTGAGGCCGTTGACCTGGCCGATACGGGCGCCGTCGGTATCGATCAGCAGCGTCCCCTCCAGGATGCTCTCGCGGATCTTCTCCTCGATCAGATTGAGGCGGTGTTTAGCCGCGGTCACGGCGCGCTCGACGTGCTTCTTGGCGACGATGTCGGTCTTGTCCGCACGGGCGTAATAATTGGCCTCGCGCAGCAGATCGAGGATGTCGGTGAAACGGGTGCTGAGTTTGTCCTGGCGGCCGGCCAGACGCACCCCGTATTCCGCCACCTCAGCCACCGCGCTCGCATCATAGGGCAGCAGCTCGTGCTCGTCGCACATCCGCTTGATGAACTCGGCGTAGCGGCGCAGGTTGGTGGCATCATTGGGCATCACCGAATCGAATTCGGCCTTGATCTTGAAAATCTTGCGGAAATCGTCGTCCGCCGAATAAAGCAGCTGGTAGAGAAAGGGATCCCCGAGCATGATGACCTTGACGCTGAGGGGAATGGGCTCGGGCTTCATCGCGGTCATGGCCAGCAGCAGGACCGGATCATTGGCATTGATCTCGGTCTCGGCGTTCTTGAGCATGCGCTTGAGCATAGGCCAGACCCCGGGCTCGAGCAGCACATCCCGGGCGTGCAGGACCAGATAACCGCCGTTGGCCTGCAGGAGTGAACCGGCGCGGATATGGGTGAAATCGGTGTGCCACTGGCCGTTGCCATCCATGAGCCGCTCGATGCTGCCGAAAAGCCGGCTCTGCGTAGGTGAATTTTCATGAATGACCGGGGCGTACTCCTTGTCAGCGTTGTTGACCAGAACGTTGACGCGGTACTCGAGGAACTGGTCGCGCGACCTGACCTCGCCCTCCTTTCGCTCCCCCTCCTCCCCCTCCGGCCGGGCATTGAATTTGTGCAGATTTTCGAGCAGGCTCTTGAGCACGGCATCGAGATAATCGCTCACCACTTTGTCGGCAAAGGCGGCGCGCACATCGTTAAAGGCCTCCTCGATCACCGGCTTGACGATGGTATACTCCAGCTCGGCCACCTTGGCCTTTTTCTCGCGCTGCAGGCGCTGGTTCTCCTGGAAGAGCTTGGCGAGCTCCTTGTTGAGCTCGATGTAGGCCTGCTGAATCTCCGCAACCCGCTTGTCGTCGATCTTGCCCTGCGCGACCAGCTCGCCCAGATTCTCGAGGGGCACGGGCTGGCCCTCGATGACCGGCAGCACATCGGGCTTGGTGTAGGGCCCCATCTGCACCTGCACGAGGGTGAACTGGTCTTTCTGCGCCCGCTTTTCGAACTGCTGAAGCTTTTCGGCCTGTTGATGGGCATACTTTTCCAGCACGGCCTCGCGCCGCTTGCGCGTCCGTTCGCTCTCCAGCACCTGCACAACCGCAACCCGGAGCTGGGCGATGACATCTTCCATCATTTTTTTAAAACGGACTCCTCCGCCCGCCGCCAGCTGCAGCACCCGGGGCATGTCCGGATTTTGAAAATTATGCACATAACAGATGTCGGCGGGGACCGGCTTGCGAAAGCGCTCGTCGTGGAGCATAAAATTCACCGTCGTCCGCCGTCCGGTACCGGTATCGCCGGAGACGAAGATGTTGTAGCCCGGATAATCCATCTCCAGGCCGAGGGTGAGGGCCTCGAGGGCGCGCTCCTGCCCGAGAATCTTGCGATAGCTCTCCAGCTCCTCGGTCGACTGAAAGGACTGTACATACTGGTCGCACTGCCAGCGCAGCAGTTCCACCGGAACCGGTTTGAATCCCTTGCTCATCATCTGCTCCTTGTCAAGATCCCCTTCGGCCGCGGCATCCTGCGCCGGCCCCGTCCGCAAGGGGTTCTGGTCATTCAAAAGCGAATTCGATCTGTTCGAGGCGCTTGCGCTCCTCCACCACGGCGCGGTACTCCGCGAGCAGCTCCTCGCCGGGCTTTTCGCCTCCTTTCATGCGCGCACGCAAGGCCTCGATGCGCTCATCCAGCTTGGCGATGCGGATGGTGTTGAGGCAGTCGAAGGTATAACGGGCGGGATGGGGGGGTTTGTGCAGCTGCTCCAGGGCGCGAGAAATGACTCCGGCTACCCCCGGATCGCGGATCATGGCGAGATAGCGTTTGATTTCAAAGGGGACGCCCTCGAGGGCGTCGAGCTCAAGTCCCTCAAAGACGGCGCGTACATCAACATGGATGAATTCATCGGCTGTGATCAGGGAGAGGATCCGCGGCAGCAGCTCCGGCTGGGTCAGCGCCATCTCGAGGAGGCCGAGCTCCGCCGCCCCCCGCTTGCTCTCGAGATAGCGGTCCCCCTTGACCGGCTGGCTCTTCTTCTCTTCGGACCGCGGCTGCTGCCGCAGCCGCCGCTCGAGCTTATGGACCTCCGCCCAGAGCACCGCCTCCTCGACATTGAGCTTCTCGGCCAGATCGCGCAGGAGAAAAGACTTCTGGATGGTATCGGCGACCCGGGCGATCGAGGCGAGCAGCTCGCGGGTCGACTCCGCTTTCTGGCTGGGGGTGCGCAGCAGACCTTTCTGCTCCAGGCTCTTCATCTTGAAATCGATCAGGGCCATCCCCTCCTGGAGATGGCGCCGGACCGCATCGGCCCCGCTCTGGCGCACGAATTCATCGGGGTCCTGACCGCCCGGCAGCATGGCGATGCGGACGTCAAAGCCGTTGGCAAGAAGGATCTCCGCGCCACGCAGCGAAGCCGCTGCACCGGCCGAATCCCCGTCATACAGGATGGAGGCGTGGGCGGTGTAGCGCCGCAGCAGGCGGGCATGCTCTTCGGTCATGGCCGTACCCGAGGTGGCCACCACCTGCTCGATGCCGGCCATATGCAGGCTGATCAGATCAGTGTAGCCCTCGACAATCACGACACGGTCGGCCTGGCGTACCGCCTCGCGGGCGAGGTGGAGGCCATAGAGGATGTAGCGCTTTTGATAGATCCCGGTCTCGGGCGAGTTGATGTACTTGGGCGAGTCGTCCTGAACGATCCGGCGCGCTCCGAAGGCGACCACCTGCTTGCTCAGGGAGTGGATGGCGAAAGTGATGCGCCCGCGGAAACGGTCGTAGATCTTGCCATCCTCTTTCCTGATCGCCAGTCCGGCCTTGACCAGCAGATCGGGATTGAGCGATTTGGCGCGGGCGTGCTGGAGCAGTCCGTCCCATTTGTTCAGGCTGTAGCCGATATGGAAGCGGGCAAAGGCTTCCGGGGTCAGCCCGCGTGAGGCGAGGTAGCGGCGCGCCGGTTCGGCTTCGGCCTCGCGCAGCAGATTGGCCATAAAAAACTCATTGGCCAGGCCGTTGGCATAGTAAAGGGCCTCCTTCTCCTGGAGCTGGCCTGGATCCTCCTCCTCATCGGGCAGGACAATGCCCGCGGCCTTGGCGAGCATGCGCACGCTCTCGGGGAAGGTGAGCCCCTCGATGCGCATGATGAAAGTGAAGACGTTCCCGCCGGCGCCGCAGCCGAAGCAGTGAAAAATCTGCAGATCGGGATTGACGCTGAAGGAGGCGCTCTTCTCGTGGTGAAAGGGGCAGAGGCCGAAATAGTTCTTGCCGCGCTTTTTAAGGGTGACATAGCCGGAGACCACATCGACGACATCACTCGCCAACCGCACCTGCTCTATTTTATCCTGGGGAATCGCCAACCGATGCGTCCATCCCTGTTCATTCAGGAGAATTCGCTTGACTTTTTAGCCAATTGTGGTTATGATGATATCATGCCGTTTCGCGCAACCAACTAATCCCGGGGTAGCGGCGGGGCACCCCTCCGGGAGCCCCTTTCACCAGCTAATTAAAAGGAGTCAACCATCGTGGCTAAAAGGACCCTGCCCTATCTCCTCGAAGAGAGTGCGGCAAAATATCCCGGCAACATCCTGCTCTGGGAAAGATTCGGCGACCGGTATGAGGGGACCACCTACAGCGAAGCAAAGCAGCAGGTGCATCTCTTCGCCGCCGGTCTGCTCAGCCTTGGCATCCAGAAGGGCGACCGCATCGCCCTAATCTCCGAAGGCCGCAATGCGTGGGTGATCGCCGAGCTCGGCATTCTCTACACCGGCGCCATCAATGTGCCGATCTCGGTCAAGGTGGATGAGCTTGCGGATCTCAAGTTCCGCATCAGCCACTCCGGCTGCCGCATGGCCGTGGTCTCGGGCAGCCAGGCCCCCAAGATCATCGCGATTAAAAACGATCTGCCCATGCTCGAAAACATGGTCGTCTTGGACGACAGCGGCAGGCGCGGTCCGGATGAAATTACGTTACAAAATCTGCTGCAAAAAGGCAAGGAATATCTGGAACACCACGCCGGGCTCTTTGAGGAGACCTGGCAGGGGGTCGAGGAGAACGATCCCGCCAATATCTGCTATACCTCCGGCACCACCGCCGACCCCAAGGGCATCATCCTCACCCATCGCAACTATACCGCCAATGTTGAACAAGCCTGCTCTCTGCTGCCGATTCCGGAATGGTACCTCTCCCTGCTCATCCTGCCCTGGGACCACAGTTTCGCCCACACCGCCGGCATCTACACCCTGATGAAAAACGGCGCCAGCATGGCCTCCGTCCCGATCGGCAAAACCGCCATCGAAACCCTGAAAAATATCCCGATCGCCATCAAGGAGACCCGGCCGGTTTTTCTGCTCAGCGTCCCCTCCCTGGCGCAGAATTTCCGCAAAAACATCGAAAAGGGCATCCGCCAGAAGGGGGCCAAAGTGGAAGCCCTCTTCAACAAGGCCCTCAAGGCGGCCTACGCCTACAATGGCCTCGGCTTTGACCGCGGCAAGGGCTGGCGCGCCGTCTACAAACCCCTGCTGCTGCTCTACGACAAGCTGCTCTTCAAAAAGGTGCGCGAAAATTTCGGCGGGCGCCTCGAATTCTTCATCGGCGGCGGCGCCCTCCTCGATATCGAGCTGCAGCGCTTCTTCTATGCCATCGGTATCCCGATGTTCCAGGGCTACGGACTGAGCGAAGCCGCTCCGATTATCTCCGCCAACGTGCCGCGCCGGCACAAACTCGGCTCATCCGGCACCATCGTCGCCAATCTCGAAGTCAGGATCTGCGACGAAAAGGGCAACGATCTGCCCCGGGGCGAAAAGGGGGAGATCGTGGTGCGGGGTGAAAATGTCATGGCTGGCTACTGGAAGAACGAAAAGGCAACCAGCGAGGCCCTGCGCGAGGGCTGGCTCTACACCGGCGACCTCGGCTACCTCGACAAGGACGGTTTTCTCTATGTGCTCGGGCGCTTCAAGAGCCTGCTGATCTCTAACGACGGCGAAAAGTACAGCCCGGAGGGGATCGAGGAGGCGGTCTGCTCCGCCTCCCGGCTGATCGACCAGATCATGCTCTACAACAACCAGTCGCCCTACACCGTCGCCCTGGTCGTGCCCAACAAGGAGGCCCTGCTGCGCCATCTCAAGGCGAATAATCTTGCGCCCCAGAGCGAACTGGGACAGCGCGAAGCCCTCAAGGCCATCGAGCAGGAGATCGCCCGCTACAGGGAGGGGGGCGAAGAGGCCGGCCTCTTCCCCGGTAAATGGCTGCCCGCAGCGGTCGGCGTGCTGGGCGAGGGCTTTACCGAACAGAACCACCTCCTCAACAGCACCCTCAAGATGGTGCGCGGCAAGATCATCGAGGCCTACAAACCCCGGCTCGATTACCTCTTCACCCCCGAAGCCAAGGATATCTGCAACAAACAGAACATGACCATCATCTCGCGGCTCGAGGAGTAGGAACAGCATTCCTCTCACCCCGATGGCCATATAATGAAAAAGGCGGGGCCCCGAATGGGCTCCGCCTTTTTTTTCTCCTCACGCGAGGCCTACAGCACCCCCCCGCAGTATTTGCAGAATCTGGCGTCGGGATCGTGCCCCTCGGCGCCGCAGTCGGGACAGGCCTGGGTGGAAACCCTCCTGATCTGGCTGCGCGACATCTCAACGGTGACGATGCCGGTTGGGACGGCAATAATGGCGTAGCCGAGGATCATGATCACCGAGGCGAGCATTTTGCCGAGCGGGGTCTGCGGCGCCAGATCGCCATAGCCCACCGTGGTCATGGTGACAATCGCCCAGTAGATGCTGGTCGGGATGCTGGTATAGCCGTTCTGCTCGCCCTCGACCACATAGATCAGCGATCCCATAATCACCGAAAGCAGCAGCACGGTGAGCAGAAAGACCCCGATCTTGCGGCGGCTGGCGAGGAGGGCATTGACGATGATTTGGGCGTCGCGCAGGTATTCGCTCAGTTTGAGCACACGAAAGATGCGCAGCAGACGCAGAATACGGAAAGAGAGAAAGTACATTGCCCCCGGAAAAATCAGGCTGAAATAGGTGGGCACGATCGCCAGCAGATCGACAATCCCGAAAAAACTGACAGCGTAGCGTCGGGGCTGCCGGAGGCTGAGCAGACGCAAGATATACTCGACGGTGAAGAGGATGGTGAAAAACCATTCAATGATGAAAAGGAGGGTGCCGAAGCGGTCGCGGATGGAGTGCACGCTGTCGAGCAGGACCGCGATAACGCTGAGGACGATGGCAAGCGAAAGAATGATATTGAAGATTCTGCCGGCCCGCGTATCGGACTCGAAGATGATTTCATGCAGCCTGCTGCGCCAACCGCTTTCAGGACGGTTAATGGCCCCGTTTGACATGGCCGTTTCCTTTGCCCGACTTTTTTGGTATAAATATAGCCAATATATCGGCCTGGCGCAAGCAATTCGTCAGAGCAAAAAAAAGGGCAGCGCTGTGCTCGGACGCTGCCCTTCTGGCTGTGGTGAGTCATAAGAGAGGAGGGATTCCATGCTGAAAACGGCACTCCCGGAGAAAATCGCGCCCGCACCGGCACATCCACCTCTTCTTCACACCGGTCCAGTGCGCTGCTCGTACCCTACTCCACCTCTGGTCCTGATCGTGTGCCGTGACGGGCCGCCCCCCTAAGGTTGCGTCCCGAATTAACGGCCTGACCCGTCCACCCGAACCCCGTCATCCATGACACGGACAGAACCGCTGCTTTGCAATGCTGCTCCACTGTTCAATGTTGCCCCGCTTGTCTCCAGGAGCCGCTTTCATTCTGCTCTTTTGCAAAACTCATGCCAGATTCCGGAAGGGAGAGCGGGTGAGTTTTGTGCCTGCGAAGGGGTTTGCCTGCGGCGGCGGCCGGGGCGGATTGTTCCAGGGTGATACGGGGAACGGGGGAATGACTCAGCGGAGGTCAGTGCACTTTAAAGAGCGCGGATCACCTTCCGCAGCAGCTTTTTTTGCAAATCGGCCATCTCGGAGCCGGCCGGACGCTGGCGGCGCCATCGCGCCATCGCCTCCGCTGTCTCCTGCAACACCTCGCCCTCGAGGGCAGAGCGCTCCCGCAGCCATGGCCGGCGGCCGGAAACCAGCCGCCCGGTGTCCAGATGCTGGGGCCAATCGCGGTCATGATAGAGCCGGGCGCGGAGGCGGCTGAAGGCGTCATTGAGTCCGGATTTTCCGGCGCCGCCAAAGGCCGGCGGCACCTCCCCGCTGGCCGGCCACAGGGGCAGGGCTACGGCCGCCACCGGCTCGCCAAGGAGAACCCACATCGTCGAGAGGGCAGGATGCTCACCCGGTTTGACCCCCTGAAAAAGGACAGCCGAGACGGTGCGGTGGCGATTGATGGTGTTCTGGGCATGGATAAAGCCCTCGGGAGCCTCCCCGGACCGGCCGCGGAAGGGCAGCGGATAGGGATTGAGGTCGTCGCTGACCAGGTCGCGCACGACGCTTCCGAGCATGTAGGTGAGGTCGAGGTTCCCGGCCGCCGCCCGGCTGCTCAGCAGGGTGCGGGCGCGATGGTAGCGCCAGCCGCCATAGGCCTCCTCTCCCCGGCCGGTCATGGAAAAATTGGCCCGCACCAGAAAGCCGGCCGGCGCCAGCCCCGAGTCCTGGGTCGTAAATTTGCGATGGCGGAAATTGCCCGCCTCGAAAAAGGCGGCACCGCCAAAGGCGTCGATGCAGCCGAAATTGGCGCGCGTGCCGCGGCCCGTCAGGGCGGTCCGGCGCAGCAAGGCCTCAAGATCCTCGACCCGTGCACATTCGCCCAGGGCCTGCTTCATAAAATAACCCTCGGTATCGGCGCTGTCCCCGTCCTGGTCCATCGATTCGCTGTTCATCAACGCAAAGCCGGCCGTGTTCAGCCCCATCCAGACCTGGGTGGTGTCGCCGCTGTTGATCACCCCGACAAAATCATAGCGTGGACCTGTGAAAAAGCAGACCGAATTCTCGCGGCTGCTGCTGTCGCGGTTCTTCCAGAGCAGGGGCCGGCCGTCGCTGGTGGCGCTGCCGCTCACCACCGCCACCGTGCACTCCTCCTGCGCCACACCCGCCGCCGCCAGGAGCAGCAGACCGCCCGCCATCCCTTTCCATACACGCGCCATCGTCATGCTCCCTTCTCCCCTTTCGGCAGGGCCTGGTTGAACGTCTGATAGAGGATATGGCGCAGGTTCTCGAGGGTGAGATCATACTTCAGCTCCCCGGCCATCGCCACGGAGATCCTCCCGGTCTCCTCGGAGACGACGATCACCACCGCATCGCTCTCCTCGGAGAGGCCGATGGCGGCGCGGTGGCGGGTGCCGAGATTGAGCTGGGGCGTCGGATTCTCGGTCAGGGGCAGGATGCACTTGGCGGTGTCGATGAGGTCGTTCTGGATGATCACCGCACCGTCGTGCAGCGGCGAGCGCGGATTGAAGAGCGAGACCAGCAGGGGAGCCGAGACCTCCGCCTGGATGCGCACCCCGGTCTCGGCGACCGGTTTGAGGCCGGTCTCGCGGCCCATCACGATCAGGGCCCCATAGCCGCGCTGCTGCAGTTGGGCGGCCGCTTCAACCACCTCCTCGATCACCCGGTTGCCGCTGACCTTGACGAAATAGCGGATGAGCCGGCTCTGGCCGACCGAAAGCAGGATGCGGCGCAGCTCAGGCTGAAAAAGGATGACAAAGGCCACCAGCCAGACTGTGCGCAGGTTCTGGAAGATCCAGCTGATGCCGCGCATCTGCAGCACCGGGGTGATGATCGAAAAAAGGAGGATGATGACCAGGCCCACCAGCATCTGGGCGCCGCGCGAGCCGCGGATGAAGAGATAGCTGCGGTAGAGGATGAAGGACATGATAAGGATGTCGGCGATGTCCATCACCGTGACGGGGATGAAACCTATTTTAAAGAGGGTCAGGGACATGCTCATAGGCTCAACAGGATTTCCAGAGTACAGGGGTGAGGCCCGGCGTGGCCAGGATGCTGCAGTTGCGGTTTAAAAGCCCTCCGGCCCCGAGCGAATGGCATCGGCGATGAGAGCGGCGCGGCGGATGGCCCTGACGTCGTGGACGCGGACGATGCGGGCGCCGTTGAGAATGGCCGCAGTGACCGCCGCGGCCGTCCCCTCCACCCGATCGTCCGGGGGCAGATCCAGAACCCGGCCGATGAAGGATTTGCGCGAGGGGCCGGCGAGAATGGGCAGCCTCAGCTCCCCAAGACGCCCGAGCTCGCGCAATAGGGTGAAATTGTCCTCGAGCCGCTTGCCGAAGCCGAGGCCGGGATCGATCACGATCTGCTCGCGCCGTATCCCCGCCGCCAGGGCCAGTTCGACCTGGCGCGCCAGCCACTCCCCGACCTCGCCGGTCACATCCTCATAATGGGGATCCTTCTGCATGTCGCGCGGGGTGCCGCGGATGTGCATGATCACCACCCCGGCGCCGCTGCGGGCGATCACCCCGGCCATGCGCGGGTCAAAACTCAACCCGCTGATGTCGTTGATGATGTCGGCTCCGGCCGCGAGCGCCGCCTCGGCAACATCGGCCTTCCAGGTATCGACCGAAAGCGGGCAGTCGAAATTCTGCCGCAGCGCCGCGATCACCGGCAGCACCCGCTCCATCTCTTCCGCTGCAGAGACCGGTTCGGAGCCGGGGCGGGTGGACTCGCCCCCGACATCGAGGATGTCCGCCCCCTCGTCGATCAGGAGCCTGGCCCCCGCCAGGGCGGCCGTGGTGGAAAAATAACGCCCGCCATCGCTGAACGAGTCGGGCGTGATATTAAGAATGCCCATGATCAGGGTCCGCCGCCCCCATTCGATGCGACGGCCGCCGCAGCGCCAGATCCCGGGCGTCACCACCAACTCCCGCCTCAGCCTTTTTTGGCCGGGGTCTTTTTCGCGGTGCGCTTGCGTTTGGGCAAGGCGATCCCGTTCATGATCTTGTCGATCTCCTCGCCGTCCAGCATCTCGCGCTCCAGCAGGGCATTGGCGATGGCGTGAAGGAGTTCGACATTCTCGCTGACCAGCCGGGCGACGTCGGCCGCGGCGCTCTCCACCAGGCTGCGGATCTCGGTGTCGATGAGATGGTCAGTCGCCTCGCTGTAGTCGCGGTGCTGGGCGATCTCGCGCCCCAAAAAGATCTCCTCCTGCTTTTCGCCGAAGGTGAGGGGACCGAGCTTTTCGCTCATGCCCCATTCGCAAACCATCTTGCGCGCCAGCTCGGTGACCCGCTTGATGTCGTCGCCAGCACCGGTGGTCAGCTCGTTGAGGATGAGCTGCTCGGCGGCGCGTCCACCGAGCAGCTGACGCATGATTGCCAGGCAGTAGGTGCGGCTGTAATTGTGCTTCTCGTCCATCGGCAGCATGGTGGTGACGCCCAGGGCTCGCCCGCGCGGGATGATGCTCACCTTGTGCACGGGATCGGAGCCCGGGGTGAGCCGGGCGACCAGCACATGCCCGGCCTCATGATAGGCCGTGCTTTTCTTCTCCTCCTCACTGATGAGCAGGCTCTTGCGCTCGATGCCCATCATGACCTTATCCTTGGCCTCTTCGAAATCGACGGCCTCGACCTGGGTTTTGTCCTTGCGCGCCGCCAGCAGGGCCGCCTCATTGACCATGTTGGCCAGATCGGCGCCGCTGAAACCGGGCGTCCCCTTGGCCAGAATGGCCAGGTTGACCGCCTTGGCGAGCGGGATCTTTTTGGTGTGGACCTTGAGGATGCCCTCGCGGCCGCGTACATCGGGGCGGTCGACCACAATCTGGCGGTCGAAACGGCCGGGCCGGAGCAGGGCCGAATCGAGGACATCAGGCCGGTTGGTCGCGGCGATGAGGATCACACCCTCGTTGCTGTCAAAGCCGTCCATCTCGACCAGGAGCTGGTTGAGGGTCTGCTCACGTTCGTCGTGACCCCCGCCGAGGCCGGCGCCGCGGTGGCGGCCGACGGCATCGAGCTCGTCGATGAAGATGATGCAGGGGGCATTGCGCTTGCCCTGGTCAAAGAGATCGCGCACGCGCGAGGCCCCGACGCCGACAAACATCTCGACAAAGTCCGCCCCGCTCATGCTGAAAAAGGGCACCCCCGCCTCACCGGCCACAGCCTTGGCGAGCAGGGTCTTGCCCGTGCCCGGAGGACCGAGCAGCAGCGCCCCCTTGGGGATCTTGCCCCCGAGGCGCTGGAATTTCTCCGGTTCGCGCAGGTACTCAATGATCTCCTGCAGCTCCTGTTTGGCCTCGTCCGCACCCGCCACATCGGCAAAGGTGACGTGGGGCATATTATCGGTCCACATCCGCGCCCGCGACTTGCCGAAGGCGAAGATGCCCTTGTTGTTGGCCCCCTGCATACGGCGCATGAAAAAGATCCAGATGCCGATGAAAAGAATCCAGGGCAGGATGTAAATCAGACTGCTCCAGATGCTCGGCCCGCTCTTCTTGAAAATGACCTCGACATCGTATTTCTGGATCCATTCGTCAAAGGTCTCGAGGCTGGCGCGCGGAGGCAGGATGACCTGAAAGCCGCGCTGCCCCTCGAGGGCGGCATCGGGCTTGAGTTGGCCGTGGATGACATCATCCTCGACCTTGATGCTTTCCACCTTGCCCATCTGGAGATAGTTCTTGAAACCGTCGTAGGTGAGCACGCTTTCCTGCGGTTCCTGGCGGGCGAACTGCTGCGAGATCGCCAGGGCAAGAAAAATCAGTCCTACCCAGATCAGCAGCGGCCGGAGCATGCGGCCCCACTGCGGGCCTTCGGGCTGACTGCGTTGGGGCCCGGCCGGCCGCCGCGGCGGCCCTCCCTGGCGCTGCGGGGGCTGCGAATCTCCTCCCCCATCCTGCCGGTGCATTGGCTGGTCCATATCTTGCGTATGGTCGTACAAATCGATATCCTCTCTTAATCCATCACATAGACGGCCGGGAGATTACGCAGAATCTGTTTGTAATCCAGGCCGTAGCCGACGACAAATTCATTGGCGATGCTGAAACCGACATAGTCGATCGGGATGTCGGTCTCGACATTGGCCGGTTTGATGAGCAATGTGACGAAGCGCAGCGACGCGGGCTCGAGGGCCATGAACTTTTCATGCAGGAACTTGATCGAGCCGCCGGTGTCGACGATGTCCTCGACGAGCAGGATATGCCGTCCCTTGACGTCGGCGTTGATGTCCTTGAGCATACGCACGATCCCGGACGAGACCTTGGCGTTGCCATAGCTGGAGATCTTGATAAAATCGACCTCCAGATCGATTTCGACATGGCGGATGAGGTCGGCCATGAAGAGAAAAGCCCCGTTGAGCACCCCGATCATGATGGGCTGCAGCCCGCGGTAATCCTCGGTGATCTGGCGGCCCACCTCGCGGATGCGGGCGTCTATCGCCTCCGCCGTGAGCAGGGTGCGAAAGCCGCCGTCATAGACCACTTTTTCGAATTCAGAGCGCTGAGTCACGGTCGATTTCCACCTTCAGCTGAAAAATGTTCGTGGTGCGTGGGGTTACGCGGAACGGGCCGGCGGCGCGGAGGCCGCAGATCCAGACGATTTCACCGCCGCTGCAGAGCAGGTAAATGCCGCCCCGTTCATAGACGGGCACTCCTGCACCGGCGAGCAGGTCGGCGACCTTCTTGCTCCCCTTCAGTCCCAGCGGCTGCATGCGGTCGCCCGGCCGGGGGGGGCGAAGCTCCAGCGTCGACTGCACCAGATCGGCGTCGATCCAGGCGATGCGGTGGTCGCTGTTTTTCTCTATCAGCTCTAACGGCGGCGAAACCCGGTTTATTTCAAGGGTCAAACCCTCGCGGAGGGGATAGCGGCCGGGTGCGGCCGGTATGGCCATCGCCGCGGCGGTGGGCCGCCTGGCCAGCAGCACCAGCCGGGTTTCGCTCTGCCAGAACTGGCCGGAACCCGCGGCCAGGCCGCGATCTGTGCGCCCGGCGGCGAGGAACTGCTCCCAGCCGGACCAAAAGGCCTCGTCGAGATCACGGCCATCCCCGCCGATGCCCTCCCAGGCCTCGCGCAGGATATATTTCTGCAGAAGAGTAAAGTACGATAAAAAGGCTTCTTTTTCAAGAATAATTTTCCCGCTCTTTGCCACGACGGTGCAGCTCGGCAGGGCTGCGCGGGCCTGGCTGCGCATATAAGAGTCGACTTCGCGCATATGGCCGGCGGTGCGGCCCAGCACAGCTTCGATGGCGGGATTGTACTCCTCCAACAGGGGGAGCAGCTCGTGGCGGATGCGGTTGCGGCGGATGCGGCGGTCGGCGTTGGTGGTGTCGGTGCAGTACTCCAGCCCCCGGGCGGCGGCATGGGCGGCAATCTCGGCGCGGCTGGCGAAGAGCAGGGGGCGGATGAGCAGGAGCGGGGCGGGAGGGCCAGCGCCGGGCGATGCGGCGGTGCAGGGCAGATCCGGCGCCGCAGCGATCGCGCTGCGGGGGACGATGCCGGCCAGGCCGCGCACCCCGGCGCCGCGGATGAGGCGGTCGAGCACGGTCTCGGCCTGGTCGCCGGCGTGATGGGCGGTGGCGATGGCCGCGCAGCCGCACCGACGGGCGCTGGCGATGAGAAAATCGTAACGCAGGGCGCGGGCGGCGGCCTCGAGGCTCAAATGGTGAGCGCGGGCGTAAACACGCACATCGCCCCGGCCGACCTCGCAGGGGAGGGCGCGGCCGGCGCAGAGGGTGCGCACGAAATCCTCATCACGGTCGGCTTCGGCGCCGCGCAGCTGATGGTTGAAATGGGCGGCGGTCAGCGCCAGACGCCACTCCGGCGCCAGCTGGGCGAGAAGATCGAGCAGCACCACCGAATCGAGCCCGCCCGAGAGGGCGACCAGCACCCGCATGCCCGGCTGCAGCAGGTTGTGCTCACGGATATACGCGATGAATCTGTCGAACATCTGTGTTGTGCCCTCGCCTCTCGTTCCCACCCCGTTCACTTTTTCACGGCCGAGTTCCCTCGCCTCTCGTTCCCACCCCGCTCACTTTTTCACGGCCGAGTTCAAAAAAATAATCCCGATCGACACCGAGGTCTGCTGGTCTTTCTGCCAAAAGAGGTTCATGCCGATCAGCGCCGAGCCGATGAGCAGGTGGGTGAGGCGGCTGCCGGCGATCTTTTTTGCCGCCTTTTTCAACTTGCGCGGCAGTGAACGCGCCCGGTCGATCTCCGCCTTGATGGCCGTGATGCTTTCACCCAGACGGGAGAGCAGAGTTTCTGGAGCGGTGAACAGGGTGGTGAGATCCGCGGTACTGTCGAGGGTTTTGAAGCCCTTGTAAAATTTTCGCAGCTGCAGCAGATCCCGGGCGGTCAGGCCATACTTTTTGAGCAGCCCGGCCTCGACGGGCGCCAGATTTTCCATGCGGCCCAGATCGGCCATCTCGAGATGGGCCAGGTAGTCGGCCACCTGGCTGAAAAAATCCGGCCATTCCGCTCCCTTGAGCAGACTGGCCAGCTTCACCAGAGCCGAATCGACCATACGGCTGCCCTCTTTGCGGCGGCCTTTGTGGTACAGCTCCAACCCCTTTTGCACATCACCCAGGGTATACAAAAAAGCATGAAAATCCTCTTCCACCTCAACACCTCCTGCACTGGAGCCCCGCTGCGGTTTGAACGTCCCTATCAAAACCCGAAAGGTATTGTCCGCGCCGCGCTGCCAAAATCCTATTTAAAGATCTGATTGCGCACCATTTTTTGCACATCCCAGGGCGCCGGCTCGCCGCCCAGGTAACGATGGAACCAGTCGAGATGGGCGTTGTAATAGAGCGGCATCGACTTTAATCCGTCCGGCCAGTGGCCGTCGTTCTCGAAAACGATCAGCCGCGAGGGCACTCCCATCTTTTGCAGCCCGGTGAAAAACTCCAGGCTCTGGGTATAGCTGACGCGGAAATCCTTCTCCCCGGTGATGACCAGGCAGGGGGTTTTGAAATTCTTCACGTAGAGGTTGGGGGAGATCTGGTTGTAGAGGGGCGACTCCCACGGCGTCCCGCCGAGGTCGAATTCGGGGAACCAGAGCTCCTCGGTGGTGCCGTACATGGCGGTCAGGTTATAGACCCCCATCATCGCCGCGATCGCCTTGAAGCGGGTGGTGTGCCCCTCCAGCCACATCATCATATAGCCGCCATAGGACCAGCCCATCGCCCCCATGCGTTCGGCATCGACATAGGGCAGCCGTGCCAGGGAGTCAGTCACCGCCATCACATCCTCATAGACCTTGCCCGCCCAGTCCTTCGAGATCGCCAGGGTGAACTCCTGGCCGTAGCCGGTCGAGCCGTGGGGATTGGGATAGGCGACGATGTAGCCGGCGCCGGGATAGACCTGCCAGTCGCCGCGGAAGCCGTCCGCCCACTGCATCTGCGGCCCGCCGTGGACATTGATAATGAGGGGGTACTTTTTCGCCGGATCGAAACCGTGCGGCTTGACCACAAAGGTGTGGATCAGCTGGCCGGTGGGCGAGGGGATCCAGAGCTCCTCGGCCGGGCGGATGTCGACCTCGCCGGCGACCTCCTGGTTGAAATCAGTCAGCCGCCTGATTTTGTCCCCCTTGGGCAGATCGGCGCGCCAGATCTCGACCGGCTCGCCCACGCTGGTGCGGGTGCAGAGCACGCTCTTGCCGTCCGGGGCGACCTGAAAGCCGGTGATGTGGCGGAGATCGAGGAGCTGGCGGATCGCCCCCTTTTGCAGATCAACCTGATAAAGAGGAACATGGCCGCGGACATCGGCGGTGAAATAGAGGCTGCGGCTGTCGGAGGCCCATTGGTAGGCGTTGACGGGGTGGTCGAAGGCCTCGGTGAGTACCCTACGGCTTCCAGTCAGACGGTCGTAGAAGGCCAGGCGCATGCGGTCCGATTCATAGACCGGCACCACCTGCATCAACCAGGCGATATAGCGGCCGTCGGGCGACCAGGCGGGCTGGGCATCGAAGGCGGAGTTTTCATCGGTGAGGTTGAGGCTGTCACCCTTGACAAGGGACTTGATCCAGACATCCTTGTCGGTGGTCTCGTAATCGTTGCGGTCCGGATGGAGGGCGAGGGCGAGTTCACGGCCGTCCGGGGAGATGGAAAAGCCGGCATGGCCGCCGGCGCCGGCATCGGCGGGCTGGTCGATCCCGCCCGGGGTGAGGTCGGTGAGCTGGCTGTCGGCCAGGGTGTATTTGAGGGTGTGGATGACGCGGCCGTCCCGCCACCAGGTCCAGTGGCGATAGAAGAGGCGGTCGGCGAGATGGACCTGCACCGGTCCCTCCTCCATGGCCTCGAGAATCTTTTTGCTGCAGGTGTCGTCAGCGCCGCATTCGGGATAGACCATGCTGGTGAAGATAAAGCCGCTGCCGTCGGGCAGCCATTCCGGATCCTCCGGGGTGATGTCGAGGCCGGTGAGGCGGCGCGCCTCGCCCCCGTCGGCCGGAAGCAGCCAGATCTGCACCCCCTGGTCGCGGCTGGAGAGGAAGGCGATGGACTGGCCGTCGGGCGACCAGCGCGGATGGTAGTCGCCCTGCGGGCTGAAGGTGAGCTGACGCAATCCGCTGCCGTCGAGGTTCATCAGCCAGAGGTCGCTGTTGCGCTCCGACTTGGCGAGATCCTGGCTGCCGACGACAAAGCACACTCTTTTGCTGTCCGGCGAGATCTGGATGTCACTGATCGATTTGAGGGCGTAGAGATCGGCGATCCGGAAGGCGCGTTTCTCGGCTGCGAACAGGGCGACGGGGAGTAACAGCAGGATTAAGAATACAATCTTTTTCATCGGCGAATCCTCATCTGGATCGGAGTGGTTTTGCCTGAAGCCGCCATGCCCGCGGCTGGTGCGCCGGCCGCACACAGACGCGTCCGGGTTAGGTCCGGCGAAAAGTTGTTATCCCTTGTACCAGTCCCGCTTCGGCTCATAGCTGGTGCGCAGGGCCCGGCGGCGCTCCTGCCGGCGCAGGGCCAGCTCGATGAGTTCGTCGAGGAGGGCGCTGTAGGGGAGCCCCGAGGCCTCCCACATCTTGGGATACATGCTGATGCGGGTGAAGCCGGGGATGGTGTTGAGTTCGCTGAGATAAAAGCGTCCGGTTTCCTTTTCCATGAGGAAATCGGCGCGGGCCATGCCCTCGCACTCGGTGGCGACATAGGCGCGGATGGCGGTCTCCTGCAGGGCGCGCAGCTGCCCGGGGGTGAGCCGGGCGGGAATCTCCAGGCCGCTGTTGTCGTCGACGTACTTGGCGTCGTAATCGTAGAATTCATTGCCGGGAAAGACCTCACCGGCGACCGAGACGCGCGGATTCTCGTTGCCGAGGATGCTGAGCTCGAGTTCGCGCGGCTGGGCTACAGCTTTTTCGACCAGCACCTTGCGGTCATACTGCAGGGCCTCCTCGATGGCGTTGAAGAGTTCGCGGCGATCGTGGGCCTTGCTGATGCCAAGGCTGGAGCCGAGATTGGGCGGCTTGACGAAAAGGGGCAGGCCGAGGGCGTCGATGAGCGAGCCGACAATCTCCTCGCGCGAGCGGTTGGCGAGCTGGTCGGGCAGGGCCGGGAAGGGTTCGCTGCCCCCCTCCGCGCGCCAGTCGATGTCGCGGAACCAGAGGAAATCGATGGTGGGGATGCCCTGCTGGCGGCAGATGTGCTTCTGGACGACCTTGTCCATGGCCATGGCCGAGCCGAGCACTCCGGCGCCGACGTAGGGGATATCCATGAGCTCGAGCAGTCCCTGGAGGGTGCCGTCCTCGCCGAAGGGGCCGTGCAGGGCGGGAAAGACCACATCCAGCTTTTCAACCGGCAGCAGGCCGGAGGCGCCCTTTTGCATCAGCAGCTGATGGCTGCCGGCGTCGGGCGACAGCAGTGCGGGCAGGCCGGGGCGATGGTTCTTGAGCTCTGCAAGCGCATTTTCACCCGCAACCCACTCCCCCTGCTTGGTGATGCCGATGGGAATGATCTCGTACTTGTTTTTGTCCAGCGCCTCGATGATCGAGGTGGCGGTGACCAGGGAGACCTCATGTTCACCCGACCGGCCGCCAAAGATGACCCCCACTCGCAGTTTGGCCACGCTCTACCTCCTTGATAAGTCATTGTAAATTATTCCAAAAGGGTGAAAAAAGCAAGGGAATTATCGGGCGTTTCAACGACGGATGCAGAGCATAATAGATTGACAAGTATGGGCAGGATAGCTCCGATGCTGTATTCATTCGTGAGAGAAGGTTCAGGCATTTCCCTTATTATGGCTTGCAGCCATCCCTGGAGCATCAGCCTTGAATCGATGGAAAGCGATCCCGAGTTAAAGCCGGGATATTTTGTTGTTCATTAGCAAAAATACACTTGACTATAAATTATTTGGCACTATGTTATTAATAGGGGGAATATGCAGTTCTTAAAATCATATATTAACTTGAATCACGTTTATGATAAAATATTTGATCTTTCAAACGAATTATAACCTTCTCTGACCAAATAAAAGCTGCTGCAAATTTCGGTGTGAAAAACTGTAAAAACATCTTGTGAAAATATCCTGGCGCATAATTTTTTGTTTAGCAATTATCTCTCTTTCTTTAGAGGTCTTTTTACTTTCTCGACAGAATCGTGAATTGAAGGGCCGGCTAAAGCTGCTCGTTGGCAACGTAGCCATCAGGGAGGGTGATAATGTACCTGATTTTAAAGCGTTTTCTTGTATTAGTGGCCAAGAAATAAATTTTGTTTATGATGGGAAAGTTCCGTATACCTTGCTGTTTGTTTTCAGTATCTCTTGCGGCGCGTGTGAGCGCAATTTAGCAAATTGGTCCGAAATTGCAGATAGTCTATCTACAAAATCCTGCCGAGTCGCAGGTATTTGCATCGATCTAAATGATGAAATGAAAAATGATGTATCCATCATTGGAATGAACTATCTGGTCTATGTCCCGACGGACACAGCATTTACTAAAGGCTACAAGCCCTATTTAACACCGCAGACCATACTTATTGACGCCAAAGGACGAATACGACATGTTTGGACAGGCATATTAGAAAAAAGGGAGAAGGAACAAATAATAACCACATTGAATCGAACCGTACTGAGTTAATTATCCCTCTGCATATTTGCCTTTTATTTGAGCTCAGCAAATATAGGAATGTGGGGTTGCTGACCTGAAAGGAGAACCTGCCATGAGTTCTATTACAAAAGGCCTATTGGGTGCCTTGGTTATGGCGGTTATTCTGCTTGGACTGAGCCAATTCTTTGTTGAAATGGATCTACTCGGCCAGGATATTTTGGCGCACTGCTGCAATAATGGCCTTTGTGATACTGGGGCAGCTTGTAGTTCTGCATCGACAATCAAATCTGAAGAATTATTAGGGTGCCAGCAGGATGCAAATACCACCTGTCAGGAATGCATTGAACTCCAGCGTCAAAACAAAGTGTGTGGACACCGTAATAGAGACGCTTATTGCATGCTTAACGGTGCAAGATATTATGTTTGCAGCCTCCTTTCGGTCTCCATTTCGGGGCCTGACCAATTAGATCCTGGTGAGTCCGGCACTTTCACAGCTCAAATAAGTGGCGGAACCTCTCCATTCGCTTATCAATGGTATAAGCGCGTTGACTGCTATAATCCAGATCCAGCTGAGCAAAATGAACTATCTCCGCCAAAAACAGATGAACCACCATGCGGCGTATGGTTTTCTATAGGCGGCAATAGTTCTTCAATCCAGGTTTCGGGCTGGCAGAGTTTTTCCTTAAAGGTAATTGTCACCGACAATTGCTTTGATCCAAGGATTGCAGTGTCGCCAATTCATTCAGTAGTAGTCGGAAGTGCTTTAGACAAATTGAACGCAAGAAATTCCTATGATGATTTGCGTGCGAATTCTCAGAATAATATCCATATACTATGCAATTATCCTAATCCTTTTAATGCCAGCACCACTACTATTTTTTCATTGCCAGAGGCCGGTATTGTCTCGATGATCATTTACAATATGCAAGGACAACGTATCAAACTATTGATTCCAGCACAAGAATTCTCTGCAGGAAACCATCAAATCGTATGGGATGGCAGGGATAATCTTGGAGAATATGCAGCCTCTGGGCTATATCTCTGTCGATTGATTCATGGAAATAATATGATCGTTCTCAGGCTTCAGTTAATCAGGTAAATTTTGGGGATGATCTTTTATGGAGAGAGCTGGTTCATATTATGTCTCAACTTATGTATCATATTTATTATCAGTCACTTTCACGTTTTCCCATTCGTGAAAGGAGGTTAAAATGAAAACTTGCAGAAGCTATATAGCCTGGGTTTGCCTGGCCGCCTCGTTCACCATCAACTGTGAAAATGAATTAGGCCTGAGCAAGGCGACAGAAGAGCAAATCGTCGTGACGGTACACACGGGTATTTCATCATTTGAAATCTATGCGATCGGCAGGGAGAGCGCCGGAGCGAGAAAGATCGCCAGCGGGTATGAGATCAGGCTCTCGCCGGATGGGAAGAGCTTGCTCTACACAGCAGTCAAAGATGGGCAGATGGACCTTTTCGTGGCCTCCATTTTCGGCGACGCACAACCGCGCAAGCTGACGCAAAATCAGTTCTCCGATTCGGACGGCCAATGGTCGCCGGACGGCGCAACGATCGCCTTCCAGAGCGGTCCGGATGGCAGCATGAACCATGTCTGGATTATAAGCAAGGATGGCAGCGGTCAGCGCAGGTTGACCACCGACACCACCGGCTTCAACCACACTCCCCGCTGGGCGCCAGATGGCGCCCGCATTGCTTACCGCTATAGTTGCCTGGATGATGCAAGAATCTACACCGGGCAGGATGAACTGTGCATCATGCAACTGGATGGCAGTGAGAAGACAACGCTCCTGACCGGCAAGTTCGAGTTGCTTGCGTGGGGCCCTGGAACTGGGGCCCTCTCTCTCCAGAGCGACGGTCGCGTATCCCTCGTCAATGCGGACCTGTGCACGACCCGGCCGCTTGTGCAGAATGAGCCCGACTCGGCGATCAATGAGATCGCCTGGTCTCCTGATGGAGTGCAGGTCGCTTTCACGCGCTCGGCCGATCTTTTCAGCATACATAGCGATGGCAGCGGCTTGCAGCAGTTGACGCATTTCACATCCGGCAGCGCGAGCGCAGTGGCCTGGTCCGGCGATGGCGAGGAGATTGCCTTTGCACAGCAGGGGGCCTTGTATGTCGTACGCAGCGATGGCAGCGGTCTTGAACACATCGCCGCCCCTGCGGGTGTCCGTGAAATCTGCTGGGTCCCCGCGCCATAGCAGACAGGGAGGGAAAAAAAGATTTCCCGCTCCTGAATGGTCCCGGGCGCCCCAAAAAACTGTTGTATTTGGGCGCTCTCCTCTGTAAATTTCGTCGAGACGAAGAGATCCCAGTCATCGACGGCAGAGAGGAGCACTATGGCCCCAGCCAAAAAAACAAACAGGGAGCAGGCCCGCCGGCTGGCGGTGCTGGCGCCGCGCATCATGGGCGCCTTTCACAGCCTCAACCGCCACCATGCCGAGGGCGCGCCGGTGACCATGCGGCAGTACCAGACCCTCATCCTGCTTTCGGTGCAGGGACATCTCACCGCCTCGGAGCTGTGCGAACGGCTGAAGCTGGCCCCCTCCACCGGTACGGAGCTGGTCAACCGGCTGCTGCAGCTTGGACTGGTCGAGAAGCACAGCGAGGAAGAGGACCGGCGGCAGGTGGGGATCCAGCTCACCGCAGCGGGGCGCGAGGTCATGGAGCAGCGTCAGCGCGATATGGAGACGATGTTCGAGCAGCTGCTCGCCCGCTTCAGCCCCGAGGAGGCGGAGGAGCTGCTGGCCGCTTTCGACAAGATCGCCGCGCTGATGCAGGGGCGGTTTCAGCCCTCCGCGGCGGAAGCCGAAGAGACCCCTTGAGCCCACCCTGGTGCCGGGCCCTGGCGATCGAGACCGGGCTTGGCGCCTTTATAGCTGCTGCAAATTAAAAACCCCGGGCCAATGCCCGGGGTTTTTATTATCATCCCGCTGACGCCATTTCCATCCGTACATAAAAAAAGGCCCCGGACTGATGTCCGGGGCCTGAATAAAATCCGGCGACTACCTACTCTCCCATACAGTCTCCCATATAGTACCATCGGCGCTGAAGGGCTTAACTTCCGAGTTCGGAATGGGATCGGGTGTAACACCTTCGCTATGATCACCGGAATATCTTGACAACTTGAAATTGTATTAACACATTGTATTTCTACTTTTATTGGAGCAGATAACCATCTGCTGCAGATATAAAAGTTTGGTTAAGCCGCACGGCTTATTAGTACCACTCGGCTGAACATGTTACCATGCTTACACCTGTGGCCTATCAACCTCGTCATCTACGAGGAGCCTTTAGCGCCTTGCGGCGGGGATATCTAATCTTGGGATTGGCTTCGCGCTTAGATGCTTTCAGCGCTTATCCGTTCCGAACTTGGCTACCCAGCCATGCCGCTGGAGCGACAACTGGTGCACCAGAGGTTCGTCCACTCCGGTCCTCTCGTACTAAGAGCAGCTTCCCTCAAATATCCTACGCCCACGACAGATAGGGACCGAACTGTCTCGCGACGTTCTAAACCCAGCTCACGTACCGCTTTAATTGGCGAACAGCCAAACCCTTGGGACCTACTTCAGCCCCAGGATGCGATGAGCCGACATCGAGGT
>JAKPUX010000381.1 GCA_029554865.1 bacterium
GAGTTCCAGCACGGCGCTGGTCTCGTTGGCCTGGGTGGAGGTCACATGCTGGAGACGCCATTCCTGGAGGCGGGCGAAGCCGTGCATCGGCAGCCCACCGCCGGAGGGGTGGGGGCCGAACCAGGGCCAGCAGACCGGGACTCCTCCGCGGATGGCCTTGCCCGCCTCGAACCAGCTCTTTGCGCTGATAAAGAGCACCTGTTCTTCACCCAGGGGCTGCCAGGAGAGCACCTGTCCGCCGTAAAGGCTGATCAGTGCTTTGGCGGCCCTGTTTTCGATCTCCAGCATGGGCAGACCACCCTTGCCCGGGAAGGTGCGCATCTCCTGCGTTTGGACGGACGTCATTATTTTCCTCTGCTTTTGGGTGAAGGAGTTTTTTGCCATGCTGCGGCGGCTTGCTGGATCAACTGCCAGACCGCCTTCACATGTTCGGCTTCGGTGCGGGTCTGGCCGACGCAGAGGCGCAGGGTCAGCTGGCCCGCCAGGCGGGCGTGGGAGAGATAGGCCTTGCCGCTGCGGTTGATCCCATCGAGGATGGCCTGGTTGGCGGCCTCACCGCCGCGGTGGCGGAAGCAGACCAGAT
Organism: bacterium; assembly: GCA_029554865.1. GTDB lineage: Bacteria > Zhuqueibacterota > Zhuqueibacteria > Residuimicrobiales > Residuimicrobiaceae > JAKPUX01. The sequence goes on from JAKPUX010000381.1 coordinate 584, forward strand.
TGAGCGGCGGCGGGAGGGCGAGTTCGAAATCGGGATGGGCGGTGACCCAGCCGGCGAACTCCTGGGCCAGTGCGACATGGCGGCGGATGTGGTACTGCAGTCCCTCCCGGCCGTAGTGGCGCAAGACGAACCAGAGCTTGAGGCTGCGGAAGCGGCGGCCGAGCGGAATCTGCCAGTCGCGGTAATCGATCACAGCGCCCGACTCGGTCGCCCGGTTGCGCAGATATTCCGGCAGAATGGACAAGGCGCGGATGAGGGCGCTGCGGTCGCGGACGAACATGCAGTCGCAGTCAAAATTGGTGAACATCCACTTGTGCGGATTGGTGCAGTAGCTGTCGGCGAACTCCAGTCCCTCCTGGATATAGCGGAATTCGGGGCAGAGGGCGGCGGTGCCGCTCATCGCCCCGTCGACATGAAACCAGAGCCCGTTTTGGGAGGCGATGCGGCCGATTTCGGGGAGGGGATCGAGGCCGTTGGCGGCGGTGGTGCCGATAGTGGCGCTCACAAAGAAGGGGAGGCGGCCGGCTGCGATATCAGTGCGGATGGCGGTTTCGAGTTCCCCGGTGCGCATGGCGGAGCGCTCGTCGACCGGAATGAGGCGCAGGTTTTTGCGGCCGATGCCGGCGATTTTGATCGCCTTTTCGATTGAGGAGTGGGCTTCGGTCGAGGCGTAGGCGGTCAGGCGGCCGTCGCAGCCTGACTCGTTGCTGACCAGTCCGGTCTTGCGTTCGCGGGCGGCGATGATGGCGCAGAGGGCTGCGCCCGAGGCGGAGTCCTGAATCACCCCGCCGCCGGCGCCCGCAGACCTGAATTCCGCGGGGAGGGCGAGCAGCTCAGCCATCCAGTCCAGCAGCTGGGTTTCCAGTTCAGTGCAGGCGGGGCTGGTGGCCCAGAGCATGCCCTGGACGCCGAGGCCTGAGCAGAGCAGGTCGCCGAGGATGGAAGGGCCGGAGGTGTTGGCCGGGAAATAGGCGAAAAAGTTGGGCGATTGCCAGTGGGTTATGCCGGGGAGGATGATCCGCTCGAGATCCTCAAAGACCCGGTCGAGGGCTTCGCCCTGTTCAGGCGGTGCGGCGGGGAGCTGGGCGCGGATGCTGCCGGGTTCGGCGCGCGACAGGACCGGCAGGTCGGCGACCCGCTGCTCATAGTCGGCGATCCAGTCGATGAGACGGTAGCCGAGCCGGCGGAACTCCTCCGGCGTCATGTGATAGGAGGGGTGATCGCTCATGGCTGCTTGAGATAACGCTCCGGGATGGGAGTTCGGCTGCTTTCAAAGTCGTAGTTGAGCTGCGAAATCCACCAGCGGCCCTTATTGATGACCATCGACCAGCTGTTGATACCGCGATAGACAACCGGACTGGTGGAGGATCCCCTGCGGATTTCAAAGGTGCTCCAGACCTGGGCAATATTTCCGAAGCGCTGGGTGGTCGAGGCGATCTCGCGCGCGTAGAATCCCTCCTGCTTGTACCAATCGGAGACCCGCTCGATAAAGCCCTCGAGGGTCATGACCTCATAAATAGCATCTCCCTCATAGTTGTTCGAAGAGAGGATAATCCGGGCGCTGCCCAGCCAGAGGTTGCGCATGCGGTCCCAGTTGCGATTGCGGCCGGCCGGGCCCGAGATCGACTCATAGGCCGCGCGCACCAGGGCGTCCGGAGTGGCGACATCCGCATTTCGCTGTTTCTGTTCGCTGGCCTTGTCCGCCAGGGCGGGAATTGGCACCAGGGTCTGGCCGAGAAGAATCAGCAATATAAAACACCTGCCGAGTGATTTCATAGCCTCCACCTTGTACAGTTGGGTGTCCAGGCTCTCCCGGAGGGGAGCCTATTGCTCCTTTTGGTAGACGCGGACATAGTCGATGACCATCTGCTGGGGGAAGATGGTGTCATCGATGCCCTGCGCTCCCCCCCAGCTGCCGCCGACGGCAATGTTGAGGATGAGGTAGAAATCCTTGTCGAAGGGCCAGTATTCCCAGCCCTTGCCCTCGTTGGGGGTGGTGAAATAGCGGGTGGTGTCGACCCAGGCCCTGATTTCGTTCGCATCCCATTCGAGGATGTAATTGTGAAACTTGAGGGAGACGTCATTGACCCTGGTGGTGGCGGTTTTCTGGGTGCCGATTTTATGATAGTACATTTTGGAGTGGATGGAGGCATGGACGGTCCCCATGTTGTAGCCGACATGTTCCATGATATCGATCTCGCCGTTGTCGGGCCAGCCGCCGCTGCCGTAGGTCGATTCGGTGGGCATCATCCAGATGGCGGGCCAGGTGCCGCGGCCGGCCGGAAGCTTGGCACGGATTTCGAAGCGGCCATAGGTCCAGTCGCCCTTGCCTCTGGTGACCATGCGCGCTGAGGTGTAGGTGTGGCCCTCAAAGTTATCCCGGCGTGCCTCGATGATGAGCATGCCATTCTCGACCCGGGCGTTCTCGGCGCGATCGGCGTAATAATACTGCTTCTCGTCGTTTCCCCAGCCGCTGCCGCCGGTCTGGTACCCCCATTTGAGGGGATCGGGCAAGCCATTGACGGAAAATTCATCGGACCAGACCAGCTGCCAGCCCTCGGGTTTTTCCGGTGGCTTGTTGTCGGCCGAGACCGAGTCCTTGTCACAGGCCCCGAGGGTGATAACGAACAGAAAGCTCAACCAGTGGTATCTTTTCATTTTATCCTTCCGGGTTGTTCAAGATGTGTAAAATTAGCCAAATTCGCGCTTTTTCGCAACCTCTAATTTGCCTCCTCCAGAAGCGCCTGCAGCCTCGCGATGGTGCGCGGCGCTGAACCCTCATAATGATTGTTGATATTGACATAGATCTCAACCCCGGCGGAGAGGATCTCCCGGATCATGGCGGCGATGGCGGGCAGCTCCTCCTCTTTCGACCATAGGATACGGTCCCAGGAGCCGCCGGCGTCGCGCTCGATCCCCTGGCGGTCGCTGCCCATCAGGCGCAGCATCAGCAGGGGATGGCGGAGGAGCTGCTCCCGGTGCCGGGCATAGACCTGGGTCACCGGGGGCATCCAGTAGCCCTGGATGAGCACCGGCCGCAGTTCAGCGGCGAGGAGAAAGTCGAAAAAGGCAGGGTTGAGCCAGCCGCTGTTGCGGATCTCCAGTCCGCAGGGTAGATCTGCGGGAAGCCGGCGCCTGAACTCCAGCATGCGCTGCTGAAACTCCCCCTGCGAAGCCATCTTCTGGCGGTTGAGATATTCGAACTGGAAGAAAAGCAGGGCGATCCGCTCCCGCAGGGGTTCGATGCGAGCGAGAAAGTCGCCCATCACCACCGGCGAGAGGAAGAAGGGATTGGCGGCCGGTGCTGCCCCCTGCACCTTGCCATAGGGATGGGTGAGGGTGACGCTGTTGGGGGCCTTGACCGTAAAGCTAAAGTCCGCGGGCACGGCCCTGAGGTAGTTCTCGACATCAGCCGCCTTGGGCAGAACCACCTTGTTTTCGAAGAGCGACCAGAACCACTGGTCGATCTCGACGGTGGGATAGCGTTGGGCGTATTCGTGCAGATAATCAATACCCCCCG
>JAKPUX010000384.1 GCA_029554865.1 bacterium
GGGCGCCCATGCCCTCCTCGATCCCGACGTCCTGCGCAAGTATATCGGGCTCTGGATGGGCACCGACCTCCACTCCCATTTCGGCACCGAGTATCTCAACGGCGGGACCGTCGGCCCCTGGTACGCAGTCAATGATTACGCGCTGATCTCGCTCGCTGATGACTATTTGCGCTGGAATGGGGATTTTGCCTGGCTGGAGAGCGTACCCACGGCGCCCACACCGGCAGCGGGGGAGAGTCCGGCCGCGCCGGCGGAGCACAAGGTCATCGACTTCCTTCGCGAGTTCGCTTTCAACTATCGCCGCTTCAGGACCCCATCCGGCCTGGCCGATTACGGCGGCATCAACAACCTCCTCGAGTGCGTCAGCACCTATATCCACGAGGTCGCCAGCCTCAATGCGGGCGTCATCTATGGCCTGCGCACCCTGGCGGAAATACTCGCCCGGCAGTACAGAGACCCCGGAGCCGGTGCCTGCCTGGCCGAGGCGGAGGAACTCCTGCAGGAGGTGATGAAGCTCTATGCAGCGGGCGGCGGCTACTGGAACGCCCGCTTTCCGGACGGCGCTCTGGTCGAGGTGCGCCACTGCTACGATTTCATGACCATCCTCAACACCCTCGCCGGCGACCTCAGTGGGCAGCAAAAGGAGGAGATGGTCCGCTTTTTTGTCGGGGAGCTGCAGACCCCCCTCTGGATGCGCGCCCTCTCGCCCCGCGACCCCAACGCCCTCTTCAGCGTGCGCCCGGACCATCAGTGGAACGGGGCCTATACCGCCTGGCCGGCCCTCGCGGCCGCCGGGCTCTACCGCATCGGCCGCGCCGATATCGCCTTCCCCTGGCTGCAGGGGGTGGCGCGCTCGGCCAACCAGGGGCCCTTCGGCCAGTGTCATTTCGTCGAAAGCGCCATGCCCACCGAGTCCGGAGGGGCGCGCAAGGTCTTTTATGAGTGGCCCTATGGCTCGGACTGGGCCTGCTCCTCCTGCGGCAGCTATCTCACCGCCATCATCGAGGGCATATTCGGGGTGCGGGCCTCGAAATTCGACGGCATCAGCGCCGCTCCGCAGTTCGGCGGTTTCGATCCCGGGGCCGAACTCCACAACCTCAGGTACCGGGAGAAGCGCTATAATGTCTCCCGCAAGGGACTGACCCAAATAAGCGGATCATGAAATGAAAAAAATCATTCTTATTCTCATCGCCACCATCATGACGGGCTGTGCCATGCAGAAAAAAGAGCTCTCTCCCTTCGACCGCTTCCTCGCCGAGGTCGGCAAGGCCGGCAGCCAGGCGCAAAAACAGGCGCTGGCGGAGGCTTTCTACGCGAGCCTCCAACCCTCAACCTATCCGATCTTCCCGGATGATACCACGTACATTATGATCTTTAAAGGGGAAAAAGATTCAGTCGGGGTTCTGGGCGACATGAACAACTGGACCCAACCGGACTGGATGACGCGGATTGCCGGGACTGATCTCTTTTATTCGCGCGGCAAGGCCCCGGTCACCGCCCGCCTCGAGTACTGGTTCGTCTTTGGTAAAAACAGCCTCTGGGCCGTCGATCCCCTTAATCCCGCCAAGGCCCTCAACGGCTTCGGCGAGCTCTCGGAGCTGGCCATGCCCGGCTATGAGCAGCACCCCTTCTTCGCGGAGTACCGCAGCGGCTGCAAGGGCAGCCCCGAACAGCTCAAGGTGCATGAGATCGATTCCCGGGCGCTCGGCTATTCCCACACCCTCCATGTCTATGTGCCATCAGGTTCATCGCCCGCCGGGGGATTCCCCGTACTCTATCTCCAGGATGGACTGGATTATGTCGAATTCGCCCAGGTGCCGCAGATGTTGGACCAGCTCATCGCCTCGGGCGCCGTTCAGCCCCTCATCGCCGTTTTTGTCACGCCCCCCAACCGCTTCCAGCCCGGCATGCCCAACCGCATGACCGAATATGGCATGAATGAGGAGTACGTCCGTTTTTTCGCGGATGAGCTCGTCCCCTTCATCGAGGCCCGTTATCCCGCCCGCCGTTCTCCCGATGCGCGGCTGGTGGCAGGCGATTCGTTCGGCGGGCTGATCTCCGCCTTCATCCCTTTCATGCGGCCGGAGGTCTTCGGCAACGGCTGCAGCCAGTCCGGTTATGTTTCCTTCCGGGGCGATTCCCTGATTAAGCTGTATCGGGAAACATCCAGGCGTCCCATCAGGCTTTTTGTTGATGTCGGCACCTATGAGGAGAACGTCGGCGCTTCGTTCCTGCCCGCCGCCGAGACCAATTTCACCGAGGGCAACCGCCGTTTCAATAAGGTGCTGCGGGAGGCCGGCTACGATTTCGTCTACCGCGAGTACCCCGAGGGCCACACCTGGGGCAACTGGCGGCGCCATCTCATCGACGCCCTGATCTGGTTTTTCCCTGGGGAGAAGCCATGAGGATCGGCATCGATTTCGGCGGCACCAATGTCAAGTTCGGTCTCTTCGATGAGGAGGGGAACACGCTTAAATTTGCGGTCGAGAGGGTGGCCGATCTGGCCGCGGCGGGCTCCCTGCTGGAGACTTTGCTCGACGCGGCCGCCCGCTTCGCCGCTGGCGAAAAGCTGAGCCGCGGCGGCCTCGGCATGAAAGGGATGGTCGATGTGAGGGCCGGGGGGGTGATCAACGATGTCGGCGCCGGCAACGAATTCGCCGGCATCGATCTGCGCGCGCGTTTTGCTGCGCGGCTAAAGGTGCCTTTCGCCTTCGACAACGACGCCCGCGCCTACGCCTGGGGTGAGTGGAGGTTCGGCGCCGGACGGGGCTGCCCCTCGATCATCGCCATGACCCTCGGCACCGGCGTCGGCTGCGCCGCGGTCATCGACGGCCGCCTCTTCCGCTCCAGCAATCCCGCCAGCGGCCTCCTCGGCGGCCATATGAGCATCGACCGCAACGGCCCGGAATGCCCCTGTGGACTCAAGGGCTGCCTCGAACTCTACTGCTCGGCGGTCAATTTCGAGAAGCAGCTCCTTGCCGCCTTTCCCGAGCTGACGGCCGAAACCATCCCCCTCAAAGCCTTTTTCGCCGGCGCCGGCGCCCGTCCTGCCTGGGCCGCCATAAAACGCGAGTTCATCGACAACCTCGCCATCGGAGTGATCAACGTCATGCACGCCTACGGCGTCAATACCGTCATCCTGGGCGGAGGACTGATGAAGAGCCATGAACAGATCATCCCCGGACTGCTCGAGATTGTCAAACGCCGCGCCTGGATGGTGCCCAAAGGCAATGTGCGCATCCTGCCGGCCCTGCTCGAGGATCGCGCCGCCTGCCTCGGTGCCGCTTTTCTCGATGAGTGAGGTCCTGGCTGATTTTCCGCACTGTGCCGATGAATGAATGCAAAGGAATTACCATGATGAACAGTGACGATGGGGAATTGACCCCTTTCGCGGCCCCCCTGCCGGCCGACGCGTCAGCCTACCCGAAAGGCCATTATGACACCCTGCCCGCCTTTGCACTGGCGGAGGGGGAGATCAACAAGGGCTACGGTGAACTCGCCGCCCTGATCCAGGATAAAATCCCGCAGGGTCTGCGCGTGCTGGTCATCGACGGCTTTCCGGGTGTCAACTGGGATGGTTTTCTTGCGGGACTGCAAGCCGAACTGCTGCACCGGGAAATCCGCGCCGAATTTTACCACCTTGCAGCCTGTCTGGCCTATCCCACCAACCGCGAGGAGGTGTTCCAGCCCTTCCTCGGCGGGAAGGACCGCCTCTTCGGCAAACACTGGCCTTTCGGACCGGAGATCTTTTTTGATCCGTTACTGGTGGAGGAGCTGCGCATCACCGCCTCGATCCGCCGCAGTGACAAGGCCGGCCGGATCACTATTTTCGCCGGCAGCGGAGCCTCCCTGATCGAACTCTGGGACGAACTCTGGTATATCGATCTGCCCAAGGATGTTATTCAGGAGCGTTTCAGAAAAGGCAGGGCTGGCAACATCGGCTATCTCGCCGATAATTTCGAAAATTTCTACAAGCGCTGCTATTTCGTCGAGTGGCCCGCCTTCAGCCGGCTGAAGCGAGCGATCCTGCCCCGCATCGATCTCTTCATCGACGGCCAGGATGACGACAATCCCGCCTGGATGACCGGCGCCGCCTTCCGCGCCGCCCTGGAGGAAATTGCGCGCTCGCCCTTCCGGGTGCGGCCCTGGTTCTACCCCGGGCCCTGGGGCGGGCAGTTCATGAAAGGCCACATGAATCTCGACCAAAGCAAACCCAATTACGCCTGGTCCTTCGAGATGATCGTCCCGGAAAATGGCATCGTTTTCGAGAGCGGCGGCCGTTTTCTTGAGTGCTCCTTCGATTTTGTCATGTTCGCCCACAACCGCAGCATCCTCGGCCCGCGCGCGGCCGCACAGTTCATTTATGAATGGCCGATCCGCTTTGACTATCTCGACACCGTCGACGGCGGCGACCTCTCCGTCCAGGTTCATCCCCGGCCGGATTATATCAAAAAGGAGTTCGGGGAGACCTACACCCAGGATGAGTGTTACTACATCGTCAACGCCAAACCCGGCGCCCGGGTCTATCTCGGCCTCAAGGAACATACCGATCCGGGGGGACTCAAAAAGGCCCTGCTCCACTCGGAAGCGACCGGGGAGGAACTGGATGTGGAGGCCTGGATCCACAGCGAGCCCGCGCAGCCGCACGACCTCTTTTTCATCCCCAACGGCACCGTGCACTGCAGCGGCCGCGGCAACCTGGTGCTGGAGATCAGCGCCACCCCTTATATCTTCACCATGAAGATTTACGACTACCTGCGGCGGGACCTGGAGGGCAAGCTGCGGCCGATCAACATCGAGCGCGGCTTCGCCAACATCCGGCCCGAAAGGAGGGGGGAGTGGATCAGCCGGAACCTGGTCGCCCGGCCCAGGCTGATCGAGGAGACTGAGGAGAGCCGCCTCTATGAACTCTACAACCAGCCCTGGACCTTTTATGTCGTGCAGCGCGCCGAATTCGCCACCCGACACACCCTGCTTACGGAGGGGCGGGGCTTCGCCGTCAACCTCGTCGAGGGGGAAAGGGTGGAGGTCCATTCTGCCAATGGCCGCGTCACCTCCCTGGCCTATCTCGAGACCATGCTCATCCCGGCCGCTGCGGAGGCCGTCACTTTTGTCAACCGGGGCAGTTTGCCCTGCCGGCTCGTCCTGGTTTATGTCAAGCCCGAGGCCGGCCTATCAGTTCCGGTCAACGATCCCAATGATTAGCGATGAAGCGTCCACTCGATGGCTGCGGTTGCGGTCACCCTTGGGGATCACTCTGATGGCTGATGTGAATATGCAAAGAGAGGAGTATGTCCAAATTTAAAACACTTTTATATTGCATTATTGGCGCATTATCGATATTTTTTTATAGTACTGATGATATAGACGATCAGTCGTATTATTAACGGGGGTTAATCTGACACCTTCGATGAGCACAGATAAGATGCTACTCTTTTCTGTGCTTTTTTTGTTTTTGGGAGCTAATCAGAGGGAAATATGGAGAATAAAAAACGTCTATTGGTTTTTATCGCCATGATTTTCCTGTTACTGTTGAGGCAGGGGCGTGGCAATAACATCCAGATACAAAACGTGACGATTGCCAGTTGGGAGATGAACGAGGACTACGTCCTGGTCCAATTCGATCTTTCCTGGGAAAACAGCTTCCGCGACGAGGTAAACTGGGATGCCGCCTGGGTCTTTGTCAAATATCAACTCCAGGGGAGTAGTGAATGGCAGCACGCCTGGCTGGGTACCACGGCGGCCGAACACACCGTCCCGGCTGGATATTCCTGCACGGTGGGAAGCACAACCATTGATACAATCAACAGAGGGATGGGCGTTTTCATCTACCGCAGTGCCAACGGGAGTGGTAACACAAGTCTGGCCGATGTTCAGATACGGTGGGTATATGGAGCCAACGGTGTCGCTGATGGCGCCCCGTTGACACTCAAGGTTTTTGCGATAGAAATGGTTTATGTACCTCAAGGACCATTTTATCTCGGCGATGCGGATGCGGACCTTTATTATAATTTTTACACCTACGGCACTTCTGGTCCATATCTGGTTACTGGAGAAGGCGAGATCCCGCTTGGTCAGACGACCGGCTACCTCTGGGCTCCTAATTATGTAGAAGCAGGCGCGCTCCCGGCTGCATTTCCAAAGGGGTACGATGCATTTTACTGTATGAAGTACGAAATCAGCCAAGGCCAGTGGGTTGATTTCTTCAACACCCTGGCGGACTCACAAAAGACCACCAGGGATATGACTTCCTATGTAGCTCCATTATGGGGCAAATATTCGGATAATGTAGAGTGGCGTAATACAATTTCAATCATCTCTGGTTTCGCCACCTGCACCACTCCCGACCGCACATGCAACTATCTGTGCTGGTCCGATGGCACGGCTTATGCGGATTGGGCTGGATTACGGCCTATGACTGAGCTAGAGTATGAGAAGGCGTGCCGCGGCACTCTGCCGGTTGTGGATGATGAATTCGCCTGGGGATCAGCCGATATCATCGGCGCGGCTGCCATCAGTGGAGATGAGGATGGAACGGAGATCATTTCTACTGCAGGTGCCAATTGCCGATATAATTACATCCCGCTCGCAGGTGGTGATGGGGGAGACGGCCCGCTGCGGGGTGGAATTTTTGCCAGATCGGCGACGACGAGGGAAGCGGCTGGCTCTTCATACTATGGCATTATGGAGTTGTCCGGCAATGTCTGGGAATTGGCTGTAAACATCTCAAACGCGGCAGGCAAAGGGTACACCGGTCTTCACGGTGATGGTTCGCTGGATGACACGGGTATGTCCGACGTTGCAAATTGGCCGGTCTATAATTCTACAGCGATCAGCTATCGGGGCGGGGCTTGGGATGGTGATGCCTCCGCCCAACGGGTCTCTAACCGCTATCTTGCCGGTCTCCCGAGTTTTGATCGGGATGGCCGCAACGGTTTTCGTTGTGTTCGTACGGCGCCTTCCAGCTAAATCGTTAAGGCTTTGGAGGTTTTCTATGGCGAACAGATCAAAATTCATAATAGCGCTATGGGCCGTACTTTGCGCCCCATGTCTGGCTTTTTCCCAAATCAATGAAACTAAATACCATGGCGGCTCTTATGACGGTCATACCTCTGCGCTCTTTACCTTCGCAGCTGACAGGATGGATATCCCGCTCAGTTCCGGCTGGAGCATGATTTCAAGCAATGTGACACCGTATGATCCGGAGTTGTCAAATCTGCTTGCCAGTGTTTCACCCAATATGGTTCTGATGAAGGATGTAAGCGGCGCGGTCTACTGGCCTGCGCAGAACATCACTACGCTTGATGAGTGGGGCATCAAAAACGGATATCTGATTTATCTCACAGCACGGGATACACTCGTGATCAGGGGAGAGCCTGTGGTTCCAGAGATCACGCCGATTGGTCTCTCATCCGGCTGGAATATGATCTCTTTTCTGAATACCCGATCAATCACACCGGGGGAAGCGCTCTCAACTGTCTCATCCTATCTGGTGATCATTAAAAACAGCGACGGGGAGGTTTTCTGGCCTGCCTATAACATCAATACATTAGGCATGATGCGCCCAGGCTCGGGGTATCTGGCCTATGTCAATCAGGCATGCGTTCTGACCTATCCGGCCAATTTGTCACTGCCAAAAAGTAGTGCGGCGGCTCCGGCGACTACAATTTCACCGGCTCATTTTGCTGGATTTCGTGCCAAAACCCCCGATAACGCCATAGTTCTGGTCACTGCTCATGGTCTGCCGGATGGAGCGGAAATCGGTGCCTGGACCCCCAGCCTGCTGATCGGCGCCGGCGTGGTCCAGATGGGGAGAGCGCTCTTGACTCTGTGGGGGGATGATCCGTTGACGGTCGAAGTGGACGGCGCCAGAACCGGTGAATCCATCACACTCACCTGCTGGGACCCTTTTTCAGCCAGAGAACAGAATGTGGAGTACGCCAAGCTGACAGACGGCCTGACCGGCACCATCTTGCCGCCCTTGCCGGCTTTTCAAAACAACGCAGTCTGGCATGCAGAACTCAATGCGGTTCCCGGGCAACCGGAGGATTTTCGGCTTGCACAAAACTTCCCAAATCCTTTCAATCCGGCTACCGCCATCAACTTTCAACTGTCGAATGAAGCAAAGGTTGAGTTGATGGTTATCAACCTTTCAGGCATGCATGTGCGCACGCTGGCAGCAGGTAACAAACCAGCAGGATTTCATCAGGTCATCTGGAATGGTCGGGATGACGACAACCGACCTGTTCCTTCGGGAATTTACTGGGCAAAACTCAAAGCTGGAGACTTTACGAAGACGATCAAGATGATATTGATTAAATGATATTCACCAAAGTAGATACGGCGCGATCTGCAGAGGCATGGCAGGAAAAGGTGTTTGATCTGCTGCTGTGTCAGGAAAAGATCGTTGAGGATGTGGTACGATCGATGCGGGGATGGCCTGGTAATCGGGGCTTGCCAGAGACTGATTTACTCGATTCCTTTGCCCCCGGCAAGATCACATTTCCTGTCAATCAGCAGCCCCACTGGCGGGGTCGATTGCTCCGGGGGGTGAGGGATGCCATTATTTGATCAGCGTCATTTTGATCTGCTGCCGTAAACCTCCCGTCCTCATCACAACCCAGTAGAATCCCGAGGAGAGGGGCGTTCCCGCATCGCTGCGTCCATCCCAGACGACTTCATACCAGCCGGCTGCTTTCATCCCCGCCGCCAGAGAGCGCACCCTGCGGCCGCACAGATCATAGACGGCCAGTTCAATCTCCCCATTCTCCGGCAGCTGGTAGAGAAGCAGGGTCGAGGAATTAAAGGGGTTTGGATAGTTCTGCGCCAGGGCGGCGCGCTCAGGCAGTCGGGCAGAAGCCAGAGTCTCTCCGGTCAGCACGGCATTGTCATGAAAACGGAGCGCCACCAGGCTCCACTTTGACTCCAGGGCATCCCGGAGCGAGGTGCACTGTACGGGCAGTTCGCTGCCGGTGCGGGAAAACCAGCAGAGCAGATACAGGGGCTCATCATTGCGCGCCCCATCCACCAGCGGAGTGACCTCGTCATCACCCCAAAGCACCAGCAGTGCCTCTCCCTCCTGCACCACGCCGCTGCCGGTTATTTTTCCGTCCGCCGTACAGGCCGCGATTTCATCCCCATCCAACAGCTCCGGCGTTTTTAATAAAAGAATGGCGCTGCTGCCGGTGTTAGTCCTGAAGGGATGGAAATGGAGCGGCGCGGGGAACTGGCGGCTGCAAGGGGTGGAGATCCTCCCTGACTCCGCCCCATTGGGCGGATAAATGAGCACGGCGGGCTGGGAGAGATAGCAGTAATAGCCCTTGCCCGGCTCCATTTCACCGATCTGATCAATGTTTTGCGAAGGCCAGTAGATCCTGCCCTCGCCGTCCTTGACGATGAACAAATAGTCAGTGATGGAGGCGAGGGCGGCTGCGGGAGCGAGCGGACTGCTGCGCACATACGAGATCATGTTCCAGCCTGCAGCCAGATCGATGGAGACCTCCTCCGGCACCAGCTGCTCACCATCGACAATCAGGGTCTCCGCTTCTGTCACATAGAGCTGGTACCCCTTTTCCTTTTCCCAGAAGACGATTTTGTTGATGCCATAGGCCGGCCAGAAAACCCGGCCTCTGCCATCCTTGAGGATGAGAAGATGTTCCTCGATCCCCGCCAGCATCTCCGTCAGGAAGGGATCGGCTGGGTAAACATAGCTGCTGACTATATTCCAGCCGGCGGAGAGAAACAGCTGCTGCTGCACCCCTGTCGCAGCGGCTCCTCTGCCGCAGGATTGCGCGGTGGAGCCGGCGCGGGAGGAGTCCTGAGCGCGGAGGGATGCGATGAACAGCATCGACGTGCAGATAGAGATCCGGACGAAAGACCCCATGGGGTGTTCCTTGCGGTTATAATCTGAGCAGTGCGGGCCCGCTGGCGGGCAAGTCCCGTCCATAAAAAAAATACGTGAGATATGGAGAAGAGGCTGATTAAATATAACCCATCCGGAGGTGTCTGTCAAGCTTTTAGCTTTGCTCGATGGCGGCCATACCCTCACGAATGAAGATGGTAATGAAATACTTGCGTGGGTGCGGGTCGATTTTTATGTCTTGTCCAAGGATTTAAATGTGCGCGGGGTGGTCAATCTGCAATATTACAGTCCTTCCCGGGTTTCTGCGCAAGCAGATCCTGCAGCGAGGTGCAATTTTGCATTCTCATAATATATTATGCTTGATTTGCAGATGTGGATTGCCTAATTTGCCGGCGGGCATAAAGTGATGAGGATGGCCGGATAGGGCCTGGGGCTCTGTAAAAGGGGAAGAGGCCGGAATCCGGCGCTTGGCAGAGACTGGTTTACTCGCTTTCTTTGCCCCCGGCAAATTTGTATATCTTGTCAATTATCAATTCCTGTCAATCTATGCAGATCAAAGAGATTCTTGTCGTCCATCACAGCCACCTCGATGTCGGCTACACCCACACCCAGCCCATCGTTTGGGAGCTGCACCGCGAATTCATCGACCAGGCCCTCGAACTCCTCGAGTCCACCTCCGGCTGGGACGAGCGTTCCGCCCCCAAATGGACCATCGAGGTGACCGCCCAGGCGGAGAAATGGCTGGAGAGCGCCGACAGCACTGCGATCGACCGCCTCAAGGGCTTCATCACCCAGGGGCGTGTCGGCTTATCCGGCCTCGAGTTCAACACCACCCCCTTGTGCACGGCCGAGCAGCTGATCAAGCAGCTCGAGCCGGTCAAAAAGCTGCGTGTGCTCCTGGGCGCCGAGATCCGCACCGCCAACCAGCACGATGTCGACGGCATCCCCTGGAGCGCCGCCGATCTCCTCGCCGACGCCGGCATCGAGCTGCTGATTATGGCGGTCAACATCCACCTCGGTGGGCCGGTCGCCAAACGCCCTTCGGTTTTCCGCTGGCAAGGGCCCTCAGGCCGCGAGATCCTGGTCATGAACGGGGCCCACTATACCATGTTCGACCAGCTCCTCTATACCTGGGAAAACTCGATCGCACGCATGCAGGAGGGGCTGGCGCGCTACCTCGACCATCTCGCCGCCATGAACTACCCCCACGATTTCATCTACCTGACCACCGCGGCTACGCCGGTTTGCTGGGACAATTCGCCCCCCTACCTCGAGGTCGCCAAACTGATCAGGGAGTGGAACACCCGCGGCCTGCAGCCGCCGATCCGTTTTGTCACTCCCAACGGCCTGCTCGAACGCATCCAGCGCCGGCCGCGCGGGGAGTACGAACTCTTGCGCGGCGACTGGACCGATTACTGGAATTTCGGCTGTGCCAGCACCGCCGACGTCACCCGCATCTCTCGCCGTGCTGTGCAAAAGCTCTTCAAGGCCGATCTGCTCGAGGGCTTCGCCCCGGCCGCCGCCAAGCACTATTCCAGCCTCGCCGCCTCGACCTGGCGCCAGCTCAACCTCTTCGACGAACACACCTGGGGCTCCTTCAACTCGATGGACCCGGACAACGATTTCTCCAAGGCCCAGGCCGCCATCAAGGACCACCATGCCTGGCAGGGGCACGAGATCGCCGAGTATCTGCTCGTCGACCGCCTCGAGGCCTTCACCGGCAATGCGGCGGACGCGGACCGGCAGGAGGGGATCGCCGTGCTCAATTTCAGCGGCCGGCCGGTGCAGGAATTCGTGCGCATCCCCGAGGCATGGCGCGCCGAGGGCAAACGGCTGCGCACCGCCCGCTTCGGCTGGGATGCCCGCACCAATCAACCCGCCGCTGCGCCCCTCCATGGCCCGGTGGCGCTGCCGCCCTGGGGCTGGGCCTTCATTCCCTTCGCAGAGCTGCACCCCGCCGAACCGGATCCCTCCCTGCAGGAGGGGGAGATTGTCCACGAGAGCGCGGCGCGCCGCCTCAATACCCTCGAGAAAACCGAAGAACGCGAGGTGATGCGCTTCATCGAATCGGCGTACTATCGCCTCGAGTTCAATCCTGCGACAGGCCGGATCACCCGGCTCTTTGACAAAACCAACCAGCGCGAGCTGCTCGACGGTTCCAGCCCCTACACCTTTTTCCAGTTCGTGCGCGAGCGCACCGATCCCCTTTTCCGCGAGGATCGGCGCGCCTACTACGCGCGTGAGCTCGAGAAGGAGCAGTACGATATTTCCTGCTGGAACACGGAGTGGCGACGGCTCCTCGAGACCGCTTCGAAATGCCTTGGCTGTGAGGTCGAGCGCACAGCCGAGGGGATCACTCTGATCCTGCACTTCGCCGCACCCGGGGTCGAAAATTTCACCCAGCGGATTATGCTTCACGTTTTGAAGCCGCTCATCACCCTGACTGCCGCCTTCCACAAGCAGGAGGTGCGCACCCCGGAGTCGCTCTATTTCGCCTTTCCCCTGCGGCTGGCGCCGGAGTGGCGCTGCCATTTCGACAGTGCCGGGGCGATGGTGGAGCTTGATGCCGAGCAGCTGCCGGGGGCGAGCCGCGACTGGTTCACGGTCGAGTCATTCGTCGCCCTCCACGACGCCGGCTATGGCGCAGCGCTCTTCTGCCCGGACGCCCCGATGATCCAGGCGGGAGGATTCAATTTCGGCAAGCGGAGCGGGACGATTTCACGGCAGGAGAATCCCCTCCTGCTGGCCTGGCCGCTCAACAACTACTGGGACACCAATTTCCGGCCCACCCAGCCGGGATTCATCGCCCTGACCTGGCACCTGACGAGTTTTACGGGATTTGACGGGGGGGTGATCAAAGCAGAGGCCGAAGGATTGAAAACGGGGGTGGAGGTGCATCCGGCCCTGGTGATGCCGGCGGTGCGGGAGGGACGCTGGCTGGAGCTCTCCGACGGGCGTGTGCGGCTGCTCTATGCCCGCCGCGCTGCGGATGGGGAGGGCATCGTGCTGCGGCTCATCCAGCATACGGGGGAGGAGGTGGAAACAGAACTATACGTGGCGGGTATGGTGCGCGCTGAGCAGGTGACGGTGCTGGAGGAGAAACTCGCTGATCTGCCGGTTTCAAACGGGCGGGTTGCCGTGACATTGACCCCCCGGGCGATCATCTCGCTGCGGCTCTACCGCGCCTGAATCCCGCCCCCACCCCGCTTTTCTGCGGCCGCACCTGGTGACGAAGCACTTAAAAAGGAGGCGTCTATGAAATGGAAAGATTTGATCATGAGCGAACTTCTGGACACCTACAAAGTGGCCTCGGGCTTGTTCGACCTGGTTGATGACAAGGATCTGGGCTGGAAGCCCGAAACAGGAAGCAACTGGATGAATACTGCTCAGCTGGTCAAGCACATCACGGACTGTACTGCGGGCTCTTTCAAGGGGTTAATCACCGGGGATTGGGGGATGCCTGAGGGGGTGGACATCAACCAGCTGCCTCCGGAAGAAATGCTGCCACCCGCAGAAAAATTGCCCGCCGTCGCTAATATGGCCGAAGGGAAACGGCTGCTGGCCGAGGACCGTAAAAACGCGGTTGCGATCCTCTCTTCCCTCGATGAAGAGCGCCTGGCAACCGCCAAGGCCCCGGTGCCGTGGGATCCGACCGAGATGCTTCTTGGCCACCGGATGCTCCAGATGGTGGAGCACATGAAGCAGCATAAGGGTCAGCTTTTCTATTACTTGAAGCTGCAAGGCAAACCGGTGCACACAGGACATCTTTACGGGATGTAGAATGGACGGTTTCCATCATTTCACTCCAGATGTAATCGGTTTCGCTAAATAACGGTTATTATGCGGATTTGCGGTGGCTGCAGCATGGAGTGGTGGAGTTGCCTGGTGGAACAGCTTTTCAGTTACATCCGCGACACTATCTGTATCACATTACCTACGGCCATCCATACCAACCGATTGATAGTTGGGCGATCTTGACTTTCGCAATCACTCTGATCGCCTTGCAGCAATAGTCCTCCATTACTTTAGATAGCTTTTTATTGATTTGTGGTAAATTGATTCGTGGCCAAGCCTCTCAGGCAAAGGCTGGTGTTGCAAATGCAGAGGCTGATGCGTTCATTAAGAAGCGATGAGGTTACCGGATATGACCTGGCGCTCTGAAAAGGGTGAAATAGCCGGGTATCCGGCGTTTGCCAGAGACAGATTCCCTCGATTTCTTTGCCCCCAGTAGAATCAAATTTCAATTGTCAATACTTTGCTTCGGAGAGCAGCATACAATGATTCATTTTTGCCAGATGAAAATTTGTCCAGCAGGCCGGCTTTTGCATAAAGGATTTCTCCTTGCGACGATCCTTTTCCCGGGCATGAACTATGCCGCAGCAGAACCCGGATTGTTGCCCAGATCGCAAAAGGTCATCCATACAACGGACCGATTGCTGCCTGAGGAGAGAACCAGGATTGCCTGCATTGGCAACTCGGTAACCTACGGAATCGGTGTGGCGGGCAGGGACACATGCGCCTATCCCGCAGTTCTTCAGTGCATGC
>JAKPUX010000388.1 GCA_029554865.1 bacterium
AATCGGAATCCATCACCACTCTCTCGGCAGCACTGGTCGACAGCTGGAGAAAGGTGAACGGCTCCCTGCCGGGATATACGGTACCTTGCGATGCACCCAACGCCCGGATCGATTACGTCTTTTACAAAAGCACGAAGATCAAGCCCCTGGCTTCCGCCGTGGTCATGAAGGATTCTTTCCGCGGCAATTATCCCTCCGACCATGCCGGGGTCATGACCACCTTCGGCGTGGACCCGCTCGGAGTCCACATCTCCGCAGCAGGGCCGGTGCACGCGGAGCTGCTGCAAAACTATCCCAATCCCTTCAACGCGGCGACGGTTATTCACTACCATCTGCTACGCAGGGGGCATGTCACGTTGACCATCCACGACCTGCGCGGCCGGGTTATTGAGGTCCCGGTGGATGAGGTGCAGGACGCAGGCAGCCATCAGATCCGCTTTGACGCCGGTGCGCTGCCGGCGGGCCTCTATCCCTATTATCTCGTGAGCGAGACGGGAATCTCCTCCGGCAAGATGGTGCTGGTCAGATAACCCCACAACCTGTCCCTGGAGAAAAGAATAATTATGACTGGATTCTCACCCCTTCGTCCTTTCGGCAGCACCGGCATCATGGTCTCTCCACTTGGACTCTCGTCCTCTTACCGCCCTGGCAAGCATGCGGTGCAGCTCGCCTCGGACGAAGGCATCAACCTCTTTTTCGCCTTCGGCATCGACACCCAGATGACCGGCGGGCTGCGCCAGATCCTGCCTGCGCGGCGCGAGCAGCTGGTCCTCGCCACCGGAGCCTACAATTATATCTGGTGGGCGCAGAACATCCGCAAGACCTGCGAAAAGCGCCTGCGTCAGTTCAAAACCGATTACATCGATATCTTTCTTTTTCTGGGGGTGATGAAGCCGGCGGAATTTCCGCAAAAGGTGCGCGACGAGCTGCTCAAGCTGAAAGAGGAGGGCAAGGTGCGCGCCGTCGGCCTCTCCTGCCACAACCGCCTCTTGCTCGGCGAGCTGGCCGCGAGCGGTGAGATGGATGCCCTGATGCTGCGCTACAATGCGGCCCATCGCGGCGCCGAGCAGGATATCTTTCCCCACCTCGCGGCGCACAATCCCGGGGTGCTCGGCTACACCGCCACGCGCTGGAGCTACCTCGTACGCCGCCCGCGGAGCCTGCCTGCAGACGCCCGCGTGCCGACGGCCGGTGAGTGCTACCGCTTCGTCCTCTCCAACCCCCATGTCCACTGCGTACTGACCGCCCCGCGCAGCGAACGCGAGCTGCGGGAGAATATCGCGGCGGTGCGCCAGGGCCCCCTGCAGGAAGAGGAGCTGGCCTTCATGCGCGGCTTCGGGGATGTGGTGCATGGCCAGAAGCGGTGGTTCATGTAGTTCTCAGCCTCATGCCAGGCAAAACAAATCTCCGCTGTTTGTAAACTTGCTTTTGGAGAAAAAGCCCTGCTTGCTGGAAAAAGTGCGGCTGGTCTGGCTGGAAATATAACTGCAATGTAAGTCATGGTGAGGGGGGCCAGGCGGCGAATCTGAAGTGGCGCCTCTGGCAAGAGTGCAACACAACCTTACACTGGAGAGTGGTATGAAAAAAGCACTGCTGGCACTGTTTCTGATCATCGCATCCCTCGCCCCCGCCCAGGAGCGCGACCTTGTACAGGAGGTGGATGACCGTTTCAATTTTCTCATCGCCAATGATCTGGGCCGCAACGGCTATTATGATCAGAAACCGGTCGCTGCAAAAATGGGAGAAGTGGGGGAGAAGGTTGATGTCGAGTTCGTCGCCCTGCTTGGCGATGCCCACCATTTCAACGGTGTGGCCAGTGTCCAGGACCCCCTCTGGATGACCAACTATGAACTGATCTACAATCATCCCGAGCTGATGTGCGAATGGTATCCGGTCATCGGCAATCATGAATATCGCGGCAACACCCAGGCCGTCCTCGATTACCGCAAGGTAAGCCGGCGCTGGGCGATGGAAGGCCGCTACTATACCAAAGTCTTCGCGGTCGACGACAGCGGCGCCACCCTCCGTCTTGTCTTTATCGACACCCCCCCGCTGATCGACAAATACCTCAACAACCACGAAGAGTATCCCGATGCCGGGAAGCAGGATTTGCAGCGGCAGCTCACCTGGATCGATTCAGTGCTGACGGTCAACACCGCCACCTGGACGATGGTGATGGGGCACCATCCCGTCTATGCCCAGACCACCAAGACCGAGGACGAGAGGCGCGACATGCAGCAGCGCCTCGATCCCCTGCTGCGCAAGCACAAGGTCGACATCTATATCTGCGGCCACATCCACAGCCATCAGCATATCCGCCGTGCCGACTCGCCGGTCGATTACATCGTCAACAGCTCCGCCTCGGAATTCCGCAAGGTCTCGCCCATCGAAGGAACCCGGTTCTGCGCCGCCGCCTCCGGCTTTTCGGTCTGCTCCGTCTCCGCCGCCGATCTCCGCGTCTATATCATGGACAAGGAGGGCAAGGTCCTGCACGTGGTCGAACGGAAAAAGTGAGGCGCGCAGCCCGCAATCAGTTCACCCTCAATCCTACATAGAACCGGCGTCCGGCAGTCGGCCCCCAGACCAGCGACGAGTCGAACCAGGGGCTGAAAGGATCATCCCAGGCCAAAATCGGCCGCTCCTGCCGGAAGCCGGTCAGATTCTCACCGCCCAGATAGAGATCCATCTTGCCAAATTTGCGCGTCACCTGGGCAAAGAGCTGCCCATAGGCGGGCGAATGGCTGCCCATCCGATAAGGCTCGGGATTGAGAGCCGTCTCCGGCAGCCGCGTGGCGCCGTTGTACTGCGTGGTGACGTCGAACTGCCATTTGCGCCCCGTCGGGCTCCAGGAGAGCACCAGCACCCCCTTGTGGCGGGGATTGAGCGGCACCTCCTTGAGCTCTCCCGCATAGGTCATGCGCACGTCATTGAAGCGCCAGGCTGCGGTCAGGTCGAGGCCCCGCGCCGCCGTGGCGGTCACCTCAATCTGGGCGCTGTTGGAGAAGGAGCGGCCGTCGAGGTTGTAGAGGAGGATGGTGCGCGGATCGCTGTCGAGATCGACCACGGTCTGCTGGAGGAACTCGGTGCGGTAGAAATCGAGGGCCAGGGTGCCGGGGCGGTCCTGGCCGAGCGAGAACTCGCGGGTGAGCTGCATGCCGGCGTTCCACGCCTCCTCGGCCTCAAGGGATTCAGCAAAGATCACCTCGCGCGAGCTGGCGAGCATGGCGGGGTTGTCCATGAAGAGATGGGGGACGCGATAGCCCTTGCCCGCCGAAAGGCGCAGTGCGGTGAGGGCATCAGCCTGATACTTGAGATGGAGGCGGGGGGTGTAAAAACCTCCATAGAGGTTGTGGTCGTCGTAGCGGAATCCGGCCATCGCGTTCAGGCGTTCGTTGGGCTTCCAGGTGTATTCCGCAAAGAGGCCGGGCACGCGCTCGTGGGTGCTGAAGAGCTGCTCCTGATAGGTCTCGTCGCGCTCGTCGAGGAGGAAGGAGAGCCCGGAGGAGAAGCGGTGGTGCGCTGCCTCTTTCTCGAAGATCAGATTGGCATAGAGGCTTTGTTCCAGGCCGTTGTAGCCTTTGGCGCCCCAGAAGGAGTCCTGGTCGTGGTGGAAGCCGGAGAGGATGAGGCCGATGCTGCGGCCGCCGCCGAAGGCGGTGCCGGCCTTGGCGAAGAACTCGTAGCGTCCGATGCGATTGCGGGAGCCGTAGCCGCTGTTGGCGGCGCGCGGGCGGCCGAAATCGAAGCCGGTCTGGCCGCCGTCACGGGTGTCGCGCAGGATCTTGAAACCGATCTGCCCGTCGCCACTGCTGCTGTGGTATTTCCAGCGGTTCATCAGGCTGATGTGAGAGACCAGGGGCATATCCAGGAAGGTGTCGCCATCCTCGTCCCAGCGCTGGCGGTTGTAGCTGCCGTAGGAAAGGAGCATGGTGGAGAGTTTCGGGGTCACCTTGCGAGCCGCTGAGAGGGTCAACTCAGAGCGCCCCATGCTGTTCTGGTAGGCGTTGAGGGCGAGCGGACGGCTGTCTTCAGGTTTGGCGAGCTCGACATTGATCTGGCCGGTGATCGATTCATAGCCGGTCGCCACCGAGGCGGTGCCCTTGGAAATGTCGATGGCGTCGATCCAGAAGCCGGGGATGTACTCCAGGCCGAAGGGGCTGATCAGGCCCCGCATGAGGGGGTTCTTTTCGACCAGGATCTGGGTGTAAAAACCGGCGAGGCCGAGCATCTTGATGCGCTTGGCGCCGCTGACGGCGTCGCTCTGCTCGACGTCGACCGAGAGGCTGTTCTCAAAACTTTCGGCCAGATTGCAGCAGGCCAACGTACGCAGCCCCTGCCGGGTGATGCTCTGGGTGTTCACCTCAGCCTCGTGGAGATGAAGGGTATGGGGCTTTTTACCCTCGATGGTCATCTCCTCGTGGTGATCGTCCGGCTCGAGGTAAAAGGCGAGGCCGTGCATCCCCGGCTCCACGACGAGGGTATCGCTTTCATAACCGACATATCCGGCGACGAGTTTTTTACTGGCCGGTGCAAGGTCGAGTTTGAAAAAGCCCTCGTCATCGGAGACGGTGCCGAGGGTGGTGCCGGCCCACATCACATTGGCGTGAATGAGGGGGATGGTGTCCTGATGGGCGCCGTGCAGCTCGATGCCGTAGACATGGCCGCAGGTCCAGGTATCCCTGGGCTGGGCTTCAAGTGCGGCAGCGCCGGCCCAGAAGAAGAGAAACAGGATGAGTTTATTCATGGCGTACCTCTCTGGTGAGAACTGGATACAAGGATTCAATGGGGCGCTCCGGAGATCCGGAACGCCCAAAATCATTGGTGAGAGATGTACGCAGGGATCAAATGAGCAGGGGAAGATTTAGGCGCTCGGCAGTATGAACGGTCGCAGTGCAGCAAACAATGCCCGCGGCGGACGACCGGTTGGGGGGAAGCAGGGCGATGGGAGCAGCCGGGGCCTGGAGGAGCGCCGTGAAAGCCGGCGGGGCGCTCTCCTCAACGCGATGGTAGAGGCTGACCAGCTCGCAGCAGTCTGGTTGGACCAGTACGGGGGTGGATTCCTCTGCAGCTGGTAAAGCGGGTGCCATCTCTGCTGCGGAGCAGGGGGACTCGGCATCCGCGGATGAGGCAGCCGGGGCGGATGATGACAGCACTTTCGCTGAGATCGGCGCCGGGCAGGAGGATGCCGCTGCTTCTGGCTGATCCGCACAGCAGCAGGCCGTTTCCGCTGCCGGGGCCTGATGCTGATGCAGGCAGTGATGTTCGATCCCGGCATAACCGGCAGCGGCGGCGAGATGGGCCATTGCCAGCGCGTAAAAAAGAGATTTGCGCAGCAGGTTTTTCAAATTTTATTCTATTAATAATTAATTAATTAAGTTAACTGATCATCACTGTAAAGATAGTAATCCACCGCCGGATTTCAAAAAGAAATGTGCACTGCGGCGAGAGGCTGCCGCAGAATGCGCTCCGGCTTCTCCCTCTGTTAATGTCTCTCCGGGTCCGTTAGTGGTTCTTATTTCATTAAAACCAGCTTGGTGCTCCGGTAAATTCCCGAACCCCGCAGAACGGCCAGATATACCCCGCTGCCGGCCGGTTGGCCGTGCTCATCCCGGCCGTCCCATCTCAAGAGCATACTCCGGCCGCCCTGTTTTTCCATCCTGAACTCCCGAATTTTCTGCCCCAGCATATTGTAAATGGTCAGGGTCAGATCCTCGCTTGCGATAAGCTCCGGCAGCAGCAGGTCCAGGGTTACAGAGATGTTGAAGGGATTGGGATAGGCTCTCACTTCGCAGAAGGTGGCATCCTCAGCACCGGTGTGATCAAGGACGCCGGTCGACGAAGGAACCTCGTTGTCGTACTCTCCGCGTCCGGAGCTGCCGCTTTCCTTGTTTTGGGCTATTTGAAGGGGATCATAGCCATGCTCCTGATCGGGGCGCAGCACGATGAAGGAGGTGTAAGGGGTGACGATGCCGTGATTGAGGCTGGTATCCATGATCTCCATGATGGTGGCGTTGGTCTGGCGGTTCTGTAAAAGTTCATGAATGTGATTGCCGTGCCAGGCCAGCGCCAGCTTTTCATCCCCCGGTATGACCTCACTTGCGGTGATGGTGAACTGATCGCTGAACTTGTCGAGGCGCGTCTTGCCGAGCACAGTGATCTCCAGAGGCAGCGCGCCCTGGAAGCGGCCGATTTGCATGACCGGAAAGTGCAGGGGATAGTAGCCCTGATGGAGCGCGAGCAGGTGCTTGCCCCAGGCGTAGCCGCTGGCGAAGCGGGTTTGCACCTCGATCTCCTGGTAGTGGGTGATATGCTCATAGAAGAGCGCGGAAAGGATATTCTTGAGTGCGTGATAGCGAAGAAAAAAGAGATTGCCCCCGGTTTTGTTGCACATATAGGCGTAAAAGGTCTGCAGCTGGGCGAGGTATTGGCTCTCCTGGGAGGAGTAGAGCAGACTGGACTGGTTTTCGAGGTCGACGATGTGGATTCGGGTGCCCGCCGGCATCATGGCGACAATCTGGGCGGCCAGTTCCTCCCGGCCTGAATCGATGAGCTGATAGGGCAGGGCGATCTCGTCGGTATTGCTGAACAGGAGGAGGTCCACCGGCCCTTTTTTGCTCTGCAAAAAAGCCGCGGCCGAGGAGATCAGCGCCTGAAAATTGCTGTAGGAGGGGAAGGAACGCTGCAGCACCTTCTGGAAGAGGGTGTCGAGGTTCTCCTCAGTGCAGGCCCGGAATTCGGCCGCACCCCAGACCAGCTCGTCAAATGCGACGAGGATGTTGACCGAGTCATGCTCGGTCAACGCCTGCTGCATGGTCTCCTTGAGCAGCATGAGCACCAGTTCCCCGTCCAGCCCTTTGGTATTGAAACGGTTGAAATCGACGAGGATGAGGAAGTTTCTCGGGGTGCGCTGCACCTCCTGTTCCGGGGGATAGACGGCGAGCTGGTAATAGGCCTCGCCGTTTTTCTCAAAGGTGCTGAAAAAATGCTTCCCCTCGATGGGGGTGGGATAGATGAGTTCGACAAACATGTCGTAGTCCAGCCGGATCGTATAATCCCAGCAACCGGCCGCCGGGTTGAATGATCCGGACCCGGCATCGGCACCCAGCAATTCGGGCGGTTCACTGCTCTTGAAATGGATCTTCAGCTCCCGGGCTCCCGGGCTCAAGCGCGAGGTCAGCTGGGTGATGGGCAGCCAGACGCGCAGGGTTTCGTTGGTCGGCCTCGCCGGCAGCAGATATTCGAGCTTGAAGGTGCGCTTGACCGCCCGGGTGACGGGATAGAGGCGTACGTTGTAGTGCACCTGTCCTTCACGGTCGGCGAAGGAGCGCGTCAGCAGTGCCGGGTTGCGCACCGGACTGCTCACCTCGCTGAAGAGCAGCTCCGCGGTCCATTTGTCCATCAGGGTGGCCTGAAGCAGGGAATCCTCCTGCCACAGCCAGAAACCGGTGATGCTCGCCTGGTCGGGCAGGGTGAACTCCCACATGAATTCCAGTTCATCATAGTTCTTGAAATACCAGCTGTTGAAATCGTAGCTGACTGTCAATTCAATCGTCATCTCGAGAAAGGCACCGCGGGGTATGATGGTCAAATCCGCCGCATCGACCCGCACATTGTAATCCTTGACGTTCGGGTAATTGGCTTCATAGACGCAGAAATCTGCGGCGAAAGCGGTGCTGACCATCAGCAGGATGATGATGATTCTCCTCATGGCCGTCCTCATCTATTTAATCAACGAGATTTTAATGTTCTTCATCAGGCTGCCGGCGCGCACAATAACGAGATAGATGCCCGAGCCGACAGGCCGGCCGGCCGGATCGAGCCCGTCCCACACGAGCTGAAGGCGGGTGCCGGCCGAGGCCTCAAACCGGTGTTCATGCACGGTCTGGCCGAGAAAGTTGATGATGCGGACCTCCACGGTTTCCGACTCCAGCAGCTCCGGAAGGGAGATATCCAGGGTTGTCGCGGCATTGAAGGGGTTGGGGAAGGCGCTCAGTTCGCACCGCCGGGGCGTTTCAGCCGCACTCTCTTCCGGTCTGCACACGACTGAGGATGTCCCCTCCTCGAGACGGGCGAAGGCGAGCAGGCCGTCCGCCCCGGGGACGATGAATCCGCTGTAGGGGGTGAGCAGACGATTTTCCACACTGGTTTGTTCGATGTAGGTGATGGTTTCGTGGCTCTGCGGCTCGAGCAGCAGGTTCTGAATATAACGGTCGAACCAGCACAAGGCGACTGCCTGCCAGCCGGGGTCTTCCGCCTGCCGGTCGATGGTCACCGTCCGGGCGAAGAGTTCGCCCTGGAACGAGCCGTAGAAATGCACGTCGAAGGGGGTGGTGCCGTCATAGAGTCCGATTTCGTAATAGGGAAGAGCGATCGGAAAATTCGCCCGGCCCTGATTCAGCGGGAAGCGGGTGTAGGCCAATCCCCCGGCGGGCTCGGGATCGATCTCCACCGTGTTGACCGTCGGTGCAGCGGCGTCGAGCATCAAATCGAGATAGTCGTACCAGGGCGCACTCCTGAGCCGCACAAAGGTGCCCCAGCTCGATCGGGCCAGGTTTTCATAAAGATAATCATTGCCGTAATAGACCTGGGAATTGATCGTCTGGTATGTGTTGTAACCCAAATCCGCGCTGATGATCCGGAAAACAATCGGCTTGACGGCCCGGCCGTGGGTTTGCTGGATGATCTCCATGGCCGTGGCGAGGGGATCGCAATGGCGGCTGGCATCGGTCAACAGCCAGATTTCGCCTCCCCGCTCGGCCTGGTTGAAGAAAGTGACAGCCTCACGCAGCAGCTGCGGCAGGGTGTTGAGGGCCGGGGGGGACTGGTTGAAGGGGCCTCTGAAAAGGGCCTCCAGCGTGCCGGCGTGGTTGGGTGCAAAGGCATCATCGGCCAGGACAGGGCTGAAGGTGGAATAGATCAGCGCTACCGAATCCTCTGCCATCGTGGAGAGATTGACCGCATTGCGGAAGGTCTGTATCAGGTCGTGATAGCTGCCCTGCTGGCTGGAGAGATCGATGGCCAGCATGATCGTGCGTGGGCGCCGCAGCTGCTGTTCGACTGGCGGCGGCACGGCGAGCTGATAGAAGGAGGTCCCTTCCTGCTGCCAGGTGCGCAGATAGGAACGCGAGGCCGATTCCGGCGCCAGAGCGATTGTGGTTCGGTTGGGAGGGGTAAAGGCGCGCCAATAGTCGCCCGATTTTCGCCAATCGCTCGCATTGCCGCTCAGGGTGACGGGCGGCACAGCGGGATTATCATGGTCCCAAACCTGAAGGGTGGGGGTGCCGCTTTGCTGATAGGTGCTGAACTCGTTAAGCGGCAGGATGATGCGGCGCGCATTGTAATAGGGGAGAGCGGGCGAGAGATAGCGGATTTTTATAGTCGGCGACTGGGTCAAGGTCACCGGAGAAAAATTCATCTCGAAGCGTTTCTGCATTTCGCCGTCCCAGCTGCGGTACCAGCGCTGGCGCAGCAGCAGGCGCGGTTGGGCTGTCGGCGCGGCCTGATAGAGCTTTTCCGCGCTGGTCAGATCGACGATCTCGGCATTGCGGAATGCCGCCGCGCCCCAGGACTTGATCCAGCAGTCGGTGATCACCGATCCCTCGACCAGGTTAAAGTCCCAAAACACCTCGTAGGCCCCGGGCCGGAAGTCTCCACCATAGGGCCAGGGCGTCAGGACGATCTCGAAGGTGATGGTGGTCTGATAAAAGAGACCGAAACACTCGACATCGCAGGAGAGCTGCTTGAGATCGAATTGACGCCAGGTATAGCCGCTTCCATCGAGAATGCGGGCGTAAAAGGAAGCGAAGGCAGTGGAAGAGCAGAAAAGCAGGATGAAAAGCCAGGTACGTTTCATATTGTTGCCTCCTCACAAAGAAACAACCCGGATGATAATACCACAGGGGTTGACAGGCTGGAAGATGCTGGAATTTCAGGTCTGCTCAAGAGGTGATCACGGCGGTATACTATAATATACGATGTGAAAAATACAAAGCAAGTCCTTTCACGCCGGATCGGGCGGATGGCCATGCCTTGCGGGGCGCAATTTTTACTTGCTGGAGGCATTTATTTTCTCTATCTTTCCGACAAGTGGGGCTCGCGGAACGGCAGGATTATCAGCGGGCACAAAGTCTGAACACCGGAGGTCAGGGAGGCATTTTGCAATACAAACCTTCCTCGTCTGAAATCGCCTGGGGCATCATCGGCTGTGGGGATGTCACCGAGGTCAAGAGCGGCCCGGCCCTGCAGGCGGTTCCCCATTCGCGCCTGGTGGCGGTGATGCGCCGCACGGCCGCTCTGGCGGAGGATTACGCCCGCCGCCACGGGGTGCCGCGCTGGTACGCCGATGCGGATGCCCTGATCGCCGACCCGGAGGTCAACGCGGTTTATGTCGCCACGCCGCCCGACAGCCACGCC
>JAKPUX010000072.1 GCA_029554865.1 bacterium
TATACCCTGCGCGGCCTCACCTTCAGCCAGTACGCCTATCGTGCTCTGGAGATCGAGGGTAGCGATCCGGAGGGGATTTCAAACGAATCCGGCCACGGCAAGATGGTGGTCGGCACCACTATCGAAGACTGCACCATCTCATTCTGCTCGCGCGTGGCCGGCTATTTCCGCGGCGACCGCATGACCATCCGCCGCTGCCGCGTCAGCGACACCAGCACCGAGGGGATCTATATTCTCAGCTCCAACGACGTACTGCTCGAGAAGAACATCATCACCCGCAACAACATCGAGCGCATCACCGGCTACTATCCGGCGGCTGTCAAGATCTTCAACCAGTGCTACCGGGTAACCTGCCGGGACAACCTGGTCACCGATATGCCCTGGTCGAACGGCATCTGGTATGATGTCGGCAACGTGGACGGCGTCTTTGTCAACAACTGGATCGAAAACGTCGGCTCGATCGAAACCGATATCCGCCGGGACCAGCTCTGGCCGAGCGACAACGGCTTCTTTTTCGAGATCTCCAAAGGAGTTATTTGCGCCAACAATCTCTTTGTCAACTGTGATCATGGCCTGATGATCCTCAACAGCTGCGATGCCCAAATCTACAACAATACCTTTGTCAACAGCATGGCCTGTATCGGCCGCAATGAACGCAGCGCCCAGGGCGACCACTTCGGCTGGCATCCGGCGACGGGTCCGGGCGTCGACGAGCGCGACGGCCACATCCTCGTCAACAACCTCTTCACCGCCACGACCGGCTTCGAGCGGCCGCTGCTCTTCGTCTGGCAGCCCCCCTCTCTCTGCGACCGCCTCGCTGAGCCGATGGTGGAGCGCATGGATCACAATCTCTTTGTGCGCGCTCCCGGCCAGGCCAAGGCCCCCCTCCTGCTCTGGAGCCCGGCCTCAACGCCCACCTGCCAGGCCACCCTGCAGAGTCTGGAGGAGCTGAAGGCGAATCATGCTGAATTCACCGGCGCCAGCCTCGAATACTGCGATTATGAAGGCCCCCTTTTCAAAAGCAGCGAACTGGGCCATTACCAGCTCCTGCCCGGGTTTGGC
>JAKPUX010000027.1 GCA_029554865.1 bacterium
CGATGCCGCCGCCCTCCCGCCGGAGGAGCGCCGCAAGCGCCTGCCGCCGGTGCCGACCGCGCTGGTGACCGCCGATTTCGGCATCGCCGACACCGGCACCCTGGTCGTGCGTTTCGACGCCGCCCGCTCGGGCTGGAGCCATGTCCTGCCCGAGACCATCTACACCCTGCTCCCGGCCGGGCGTCTGCTGCCGCACCTCCAGGCCCTGGTCGAGCGGCCCGAGGCCGGAGAGGCAAAAAATATGGTGATGATCACCGGCCCCAGCCGCACAGCCGACATTGAAAAGATCCTCATCCTCGGCGCCCACGGCCCCAAACGCCTGGTGGTGCTGATTATTATGGAATAAACTACCCCAAACGGCGGCAACGCAGTGCCTCCGTGCCACCGTGTGAAAAATAATAATCTGAAAGGAAAAAGCATGTCACCCGTAACACAAGATCCCTTCAGCGCGGCGAGGAAACTGGACACCGCCGCCGGACCGGTCACCATCTACGCCCTCAACGCCCTTGATCGGCACGCCCCCGTCTCCCGCCTCCCCTTCAGCATCAAGGTGCTGCTCGAATCCCTGCTGCGCAACTGCAACGGCTTCGACGTCACAGAGGCGGATGTGACCCACCTCGCCGGCTGGAATGCGGCCAAACCCGCCGAAGTGGAGATCCCCTTCAAGCCGGCACGGGTGATCATGCAGGATTTCACCGGCGTCCCCGCCGTCGTCGACCTGGCGGCGATGCGCTCGGCCATGCAGCGCATGGGCGGCGATCCCAAAAAGATCGAGCCCCTCATCCCCGCCGAACTGGTCATCGACCACTCCGTCCAGGTCGACACCTTCGGCAGCCGTGAAGCCCTCGCCCGCAACATGGAGATCGAGTTCCAGCGCAACCGCGAACGCTACGAGTTCCTCAAATGGGGCCAGAAGGCCTTTGAGACCTTCAAGGTCATCCCCCCCGGGGTCGGCATCATCCACCAGGTCAACCTCGAATACTTTGCGCGCGGGGTCTTTACGGCAGTGCGGCCCGAGGGCGTGGTCGCCTATCCCGACAGCCTGGTCGGCACCGACTCGCACACCACCATGATCAACGGCCTCGGCATCGTCGCCTGGGGCGTCGGCGGCATCGAGGCCGAGGCGGTGATGCTCGGCCAGCCCCTCTACATGCTCATGCCCGAGGTGATCGGCTTCCGCCTCAGCGGCCGCCTCCAGCCCGGGGCGACGCCGACTGACATCGCCCTCACCGTCACCCAGATGCTGCGTAAAAAAGGGGTGGTCGGCAAGTTCGTCGAGTTCTACGGCAGCGGCCTCTCGCAGATCGCCCTGCCCGACCGCGCCCTGGTCGCCAACATGGCCCCCGAGTATGGCGCCACCATGGGCTTTTTTCCCATGGATGCAGAGGCCCTCGCTTACCTCACCCGCACCGGCCGCTCCCGCGAGCTGGTCGACCTGGTCGAGCGCTACAGCAAGGAGCAGGGGCTCTTCCGCAGCGATGAGACCCCCGATCCCCTCTTCACCGATACCCTCGAACTCGACCTCGGCACGGTCGAGCCCAGCCTGGCCGGCCCCAAGCGGCCGCAGGACCGCATCCCCCTGCCGCAGGTGAGCAGCGCCTTCAAGTCGGCCCTCAGCGCCCCGGCCGAGCAGCGCGGCTTCAATCTGCCCGCGGACAAGCTGGACAAAAAGGTCGAGATCGAGCTGGAAGGGCAAAAGGTGGCCCTCGAGCACGGCAGCGTCGTCATCGCCTCGATCACCAGCTGCACCAACACCTCCAACGCCGCGGTGATGATCGGCGCCGGACTGCTCGCCAAAAAGGCGGTCGGGAAGGGGCTGAAGCAAAAGCCGTGGGTCAAGACCAGCCTCGCCCCGGGATCGCGCGTGGTCACCGCCTATCTGGAGAAGAGCGGTCTGCTTCCGTATCTGGAGCAGCTCGGATTCTCCGTGGTCGGCTACGGCTGCACCACCTGCATCGGCAACAGCGGGCCCCTGCCCGAGGCGGTCGGCGCGGCGGTCAAGGGCAGCGAGCTGGTGGCGGCGGCGGTGCTCAGCGGCAATCGCAATTTCGAGGGCCGGGTCAACGCCCTGGTCAAGGCCAATTATCTCGCCTCGCCTCCCCTGGTGGTCGCCTACGCCCTGGCCGGCACCATGAACCTCGACCTGGCGTCCGAGCCGCTCGGCACCGGCACAGACGGCAAACCCGTCTATCTGCAGGATATCTGGCCCTCCCCGGAGGAGCTGCAGGCGGCCCTGCGCTTCGCCGACGATCCGGAGAATTATCGCGCCATGTACGCCGATGTCAACGCCTTCAGCCCGGAGTGGAACGAGATCCCGGTCAAGGGCGGGGCGATCTATGAATGGCAAGCCGACTCGACCTACATCCAGGAGCCGCCCTTCTTCGTCGGTCTGCCGGCCCAACCCGGGGCGATCCAGTCCATCGACAAGGCCCGGGTCCTGGCCCTGCTTGGCGACTCGGTGACCACCGATCATATCTCCCCCGCCGGATCGATTCCGGCGGAGAGCCCGGCCGGCAAATACCTGATCTCGCTCGGGGTGCAGCCGAAGGATTTCAACTCCTACGGCGCCCGCCGCGGCAACGACCGGGTGATGGTGCGCGGCACCTTCGGCAACATCCGCCTCAAAAATCTGCTCGCCCCCGGCACCGAGGGCGGTGTCACCCTCCACCTTCCCGACGGCGAAAAGATGTGGATCTACGACGCCGCCATGCGCTACAAGGAGGAGGGAACAGCCCTGGTGGTGCTGGCCGGCAAGGAGTACGGCACCGGCTCCTCGCGCGACTGGGCGGCCAAGGGCACCCTGCTGCTGGGAGTGCGCGCGGTCATCGCCGAGAGTTTTGAGCGCATCCACCGCAGCAATCTGGTCGGCATGGGCGTGCTGCCCCTGCAGTTCAGGGAGGGCGACTCGGCCAAAAACCTCGGGCTGACCGGCCACGAAGAGTTCACCATCCGCCTCGACGACAATCTCAAGCCGCGCCAGGAGGTGCAGGTGTTCGCCCGCGCCGCCGACGGCAGCGAGATCGTCTTCAACACCCTCTGCCGCATCGACACCCCGGTGGAGGTGAGCTACTACCGCCACGGCGGCATCCTGCCGGCGGTGCTGCGCGAAATGGTTAAATAAAACGGGAGGTGCCCATGTCCATCATCGTCAACGATCAAAAGCTGCTCCGGTTCGTGCAGGAGGTCTTTCAATCCTTCGGGATCAGCGCGGAGAAGGCCTTCATCTGCGCCGACAACCTGGTGCTGGCCGACCTGCGCGGCATCCCCTCCCACGGCGTCGCCAGGCTGAAGCGCTACGTTGACGGGATGGTCAACGGCACCATCCTCCCCTATGCCGAGCCGGTCGTGGTCCGGGAGGCTCTCTCCACCGCCACCATCGACGGCCAGGCCGGCCTCGGCCAGGTTATCGCCCATTTCGCCACCCGGATGGCCATCGCGAAGGCGAAACAAAACGGGGTCGGCGTGGTCACGGTGCGCAACTCGAACCACTACGGCATCGCCGGCTATTACAGCCAGATGATGCTGGAGGAGGGGCTCCTCGGCCTCTCGATGACCAACTCCGCCCCCCTGGTGGTGCCCACCTTCGGGGTGGAGATGATCATCGGCACCAATCCGATCTCCCTGACCGCGCCGGCCAGGCGCAACCGCCCCTTCTTCCTCGACATGGCCACCTCGGTGGTGCCGCGCGGCAAACTCGAGGTCTATGAGCGCCTCGAAAAGCCGATGCCCGAGGGCTGGGCGGTCGACGCCGGCGGACGGGTCACCACCAGTGCCGCCGAGGTGCTCAGGAACATGATCAGCCGCAGCGGGGGGGGCATCCTCCCCCTCGGCGGCGAGGGCGAACTCTTCAGCGGCTACAAGGGCTACGGCATGGCCGTCCTGGTCGACATTCTCTGCGGCGTCCTCTCGGGCGGGGCCTATGGCGACATGGTCGACAGCAAGGGCCCCTCCGGGGAAAACCAGCCCGCACAGGTCGCCCACTTTTTCATGGCCATCAATATCGAAAATTTCGTCGAGATGGAGGTGTTTCAGGACAAGATGGATGATCTCATCGACCGGCTCAAGGCCTCGGCCAGGGCCGAGGACGCCAGCCGGATCTTCATCCACGGTGAGAAGGAGTATGAACTCTACGAAAAGCACAAAAAGGAGGGTGTGCCCCTGCAGGAGAAGGTCTACGATACCCTGAAAAGCATCGGCGCGCAGCGGGGCGTAGACTTTGGTCTATAGCAACACTGAACAAAAAAGTAATTCTCGCTTCCAACCCGCCCGGGGCGGCAGGCCGCTCCCCCCAACTCGCTGCCAACCCGCCCGGGGCGAGAGGCCGCTCCCCCCTTCTCGCTCCCACCCCGGTCCCGGCGGCGCGGCCGGAAATCCTACTCGAACCTTTTCAGCACCTCTTTGGCGGCATCCTTGTGCATGCTGCAGCAGAGCATCTTTAGCCGCACATAATCCTCATGAAAGAAATAGTAGCCGGGGTGGCTGCTGTTGTACGCCGAACTCCACGAGTCCTTGACCAGATACCAGTCCACACCCTCTTTCTCCACATAGCCGACCAGGTGCAGCCCATGGTCATCAGCGGTGGTGCCATTGCTGAAGCGGAACTGGCGCGCCTCATCGGTGATATTGGCTGATGGGATATCCCACGATGGCACGACTGCCATGCCGGCGGCGCCGCGCGAGTAGCCGGGTTCGCTCATGTCCCCGCCGATCTCGATCGAATAACCCTTGCGGATGGCGCTCTTGATCGCCGCCATGAACTCGTCGAGGGGGATGTTGTAATAGTCGGCGCTGTGCCACCAGTTGTCCGGCACGGTAAACTCGACCTTTTGATACCAGGGCTTTTCCATCAGCGAGAGCAGATCGACGTAATCGTCCGGATCGATGCGCACCACTTTGGCGAGATACTCCTGCGGCGTGTATTTGACCCCTTCAACCGTGACCACCGCCGGCGGTGCGCCGAGCCAATGGTCCAGGATGGCCCGCACCGTGGCGACGACGGTCTCTTCGTTCCAGGCGTTGGCGGTCTTGACGCTCTCCAGATAGCTGTGGATCTCCGGGAAGAGGGTGTTCTCGTGGTCGTGAAATTTGACACCGGATTTGAGGCCGGTGTAGGCGGCCGCGGGCACGCAGCCGTACTTTTTCCAGATGCGGAAGACGGCATTGGCCTCCGAGCCCTCGCCGTGGACGCTGCGGCCGCGCGTGCGCACGAATTCACGCGCCTTTTCGACGTGCTCCCAGTAGACCGTGTAGAGCTCGGAGATATCGATCACCCGCCCGCTCTGGCGGTGGATCTCCGACTCGAGCATCGAGGTCGTAGAAAAGCACCAGCACATCCCCGACAGGCCCTGCAGGACCGGCGGCAGATGCCAGACGCTCTTGAATTCCGCGGCGGAAACGGGCGCAGCGATGGTCGAAAAATCGAGCTGCATCAGCTTTCCGGGTTCGCGGGCCGGTTTCGCCTTCTGCATCTCGGCTGTGATCGAGTCGAGCATGGCATCCCGGCGTATTTCAAAAACGGCGCGGTCGCGGCGCTCCTGGGCGCGCAGGGGGAGCAGAAGGATCAGGATAAGGAGGAGGGGAAGGAATCGCTGCATGTTTTTTTTCTCCTGTATGGACCGGGTGATCTGCACAGACAACCTATGCCGCCTCAAGGCCGATCCGGGCGGCCCGTTCTCCCGGCAGCCGCTCGAGGGTGAGGGTGTAAATTATTTTCTCCGCTTCCAATGCATCGGCATTGGCGAGCACGCGGATCTTTTCCGGCTTGAAGCGCAGCCGGAAAGGGCTGCTGATTTTGAGCATGAACTGCCGGCCGGCAATCTGCTCCGGTATGGGCTGGATTTTGGTAAAGTCCAGATCGATCATCGGCCCCTTGAGCGAGACCGCAGTGCCGGCATGATGCGCGAGCTGCCGCTGGAAAAAGGTTGAATCCGGGGCCAGCATGGTTGCCAGGCCGGAATTATAGGCCGACAGATAGCGCACCCAGCCCTCCACCACCTCCGCATTGCGCGCCGGATCCTCGTGGAGCAGGTTCGGCCAGTGCATGCCGCAGGTCGGTCCGCTCATCCGGGCCTCCGGAACGCCCCCGATGACATCCCAGTCAAAGAGATCCTCCCCACGGTCGACCGTGATCACCCCGTCATCGATGCCAAAGAGGCCATACTGCGCCGCCCCGGCGTTGGCCATCATGCTGAACGGGGTGTTGATATAATGGATGCCGCGCCGTTTGAGCACCTGCGCCATGCTCACCTCCTCCCCTGCAGCCGGACCGAAGCCGTGCAGAAAAGCGGTGGGGACAAAAGAGGCGGGCAAAGGCCCGAGCCGGTTCTGCTCGAGCAGACGCGCGTAATAGTCGAGGTGGAGTTCGACCTGATCCAGGGGGCGCATGCGCCCGCTGCGGTCGGCCCACTCGGCTCTGGTGAAATGGCTGTCCGCCCAGTACTCGTGGCCGATGCCGTGCAGGGTCAGTTCATAATGGCGCGCATTGCTGCGGATGATATCGGCGGCCTCTTCCAGCCACGGGCCGGTCCATTTGCGATTATCCCAGTTCTCGCGCATCCAGGTGCTGGTCGGAACCTCGCGCAGCATGTTGGTCCGGTCCCATTCGCAGAGTATGGTCGCGGCTTGCGGCCGCACGCCCAGTTTTTTGCCCAGATCGGCGATGGCCTGGTAATCGGCGGGCACATGATTTCTGCCGATGCCGGTGCGATAAGGTTCCTGGCGGGCGCTGCCATCCTCGCCGGACCACCAGCCCACATCATCGATGACCACCTGGATCGGCATGGGGACCATGGCCGCTATTCCATTGACTTCCATTTGAGCCCTTCCTTTGCAGGCCGCCAGGCCTGTCAGGGCCAGTCCCGCCCCCCATTGGGCTGTCTGCCTGATAAACTCACGGCGCGGCATCTGTTTCATACATTCTCCGTTCTGCCATCACCCGCCGGCTCGATGGCAGACGGGTTGTGGAGAGTCCAGTGCTGCAAACAGGTTGAGAGGGTATACCCCGGTATACCGGCTCCCGGTTTGAGTTCAAATTTAACCAGGCGGGCTGTGAAAAGCAAGCAAATACCTCATCGGGACTGGAATGAGGCACCCGGAGCGATGGGGTGAGAGGAGAAAAAAGGAGGGGGCGCTGCTGCGATAACCCTGGGGGAGGCCGCGCAGCAGCGCCTTGTGTGGGACTCTTATTTGATGAATTCCATCCGCTTCGACTGCTCGAAAGCGGCAGTGGTTATTTTATAGATGTAGGAGCCGCTCGGTACGGCATTGCCCTTGGCGTCCCGGCCGTCCCAGACCACGGCGTGCGAACCGGCCTGCAACGAACGGCTGACCAGCGCGCGCACCATCTGACCCTTCAGGTTATAGATCTCGAGGCTGACAAAACCGGCCTGTTTGATCTTGAAGGGGATGATCGTGGAGGGATTGAAGGGATTGGGATAGTTCTGTCCCAGCTCGAACTGGTCGGGCGCCGCCACGGTGACCTCGATGGGCGCGCCGAACTGGAGATGGCCGCTGTGATCGAGATCCGCCAGCTTGTAGCGGTAGCTTCGGCCGGACTCGACCCCGTTGTCCTCATAGCTGTAGCTGTGGGCGGCTGCAGTGGTGCCGGCCCCCGGGATGAGCTGGCTGGTGATCTGGCGGAAATCGTCAGAGGATCCGGCGCGGTAGAGATGGAAGCCGAGGTTCTCGGTCTCGGACTGGGTGGTCCATTCGAGCAGGACGCCCCCCGGCACCATTCTGGCGGTGAAGGAGGAGAGTTCCACCGGAACCTCGATCGGGATGATGTAATCCTCGACCTCGCCGTCATCGGCGGCACCGGCGGGAGTGAGCTTGCCGGTCGAATTGAAGCGGAAGCGGCTGGCCACCCCGGTGGTCAGGGCGCTGTCGGGTATGTAAAAGGTGAGGGGATTTTCGCCCGCGACGAGTGTTTTGTCGATGAAAACCTGCTCGCCGGGATCGGCCCAGCTGCCGTTGCCGTTGAAATCGACCCAGGCGTTGAGAAAGCCGGGCGAGGAAGCGGTGACGATGACCGAGGCGTGATGCTTGGTGATGAGGGTGTTCTCGTCGAAGAGGACGCCGTCC
>JAKPUX010000038.1 GCA_029554865.1 bacterium
CGATGCCGAGCCACAGCGAGACTATCCCCAGGAGAAAAATCGATATTTCCACCGCGGCCCTGGCGCCATCGAACATGGCCTTGGTAACCGCCTCCGGACCGCCGGAGAAGAACGCGGCGATCATGCTCACGGCGATCAGGATCACCCATACGACGTTCATTCTTCGGTACTCTCTGCGCTGGTATTTCTGTTATTATCAAACATGTAGGCAGCCTTTGGCAAAGGGGTGGGATGCCGGATACGGCATGCCATTTTCTCTGCGGGATAGGGCTGCAGCAGGGCGAGCAACTGATCCCGATCCCGGACGCCGCTATCCAGCCAGCCGGCCGCCGCCAGCCCGGAGATGATGACCGGCATCCGCTCGTGGATGGGAGAGACCAGCTCATTGGCCCTGGTGGTAATGATGGTGCAGGAACGGATCTCCTTACCGGCCGACGAAATCCAGATCTCGTAAAGACCGGCGAAACCGCAAGGCGCCCCCGAGCGGAGGTGAATGAACCAAGGTTTCTTTTTACCGTCCTCGGTTTTTTGCCATTCGTAAAAGCCGTCGGCGACGATCAGGCACCGGTGTCTTTGAAAGGCATTTTTGAAACTGGGCTTGGTGGCCACGGTTTCGGCCCGGGCGTTGATGAGCTTGTGGCTCCCCGTGGGGTTTTTCGCCCAGGAGGGAATGAGCCCCCACTTAAATGCCACGAGCCGGTTGACCTGGTCGTGAATCACGGCGGCGATCGCCTCGCCGGGGTAGATATTGTCGCGGGGCTGATAGGCGCAGGCGACCTCCTGGATTTGGAAGCGCTCGATTATTTCCAATAGATCCGTCTGCAGTGCAAAGCGACCGCACATACTCCAGCCTTCCCTTATCCTTTCAGTTTTCCCACGCTGGCGAGATAAACGGTGAATTCGTCGCTGCCGTCGATATCGAGAAGCCGGTCTATGGCCTCCTGGTCGTAGGCGGCAATAGCGCAGGTGCCAGCGCCTACGGCGGCGCTGGCGAGATACAGATTCTGGCCGACGTGGCCGGCGTCTAGGGCGATCACCTTGCCGGAGGCCGGACCGTATCGCCACTCCATGCGATAGGGGACGGCGGTCCATATGAAGGTAACCGCCGCCTTCCCCGGATAGGGCTGGCCGAAAGCCGCCGTGACGATCCGCTCGGCAAGCGGCTCCCCGGTATGGATGAAGGCAAG
>JAKPUX010000039.1 GCA_029554865.1 bacterium
CGATGCCGAGCCACAGCGAGACTATCCCCAGGAGAAAAATCGATATTTCCACCGCGGCCCTGGCGCCATCGAACATGGCCTTGGTAACCGCCTCCGGACCGCCGGAGAAGAACGCGGCGATCATGCTCACGGCGATCAGGACCACCCAGACAACATTCATTTGCGGGGACTCACTTCGTCGGCATTTATATTGTTGTCAAAGATATCGACAACTTTTGGTAAAGGGGCCGGATACCGGATGCGGCATGCCATTTCCTCCGCGGGATATGGCCGCAGCAGGGCGAGCAACTGATCCCGATCCTGGACGCCTTTATCCAGCCATCCGGCCGCCGCCGGTCTGGAGATTATGACCGGCATCCGCTCGTGGATGGGGGAGACCAACTCATTGGCCCTGGTGGTGATGATGCCGCAGGAACGGATCTCCTTCCCGCCCGGTGACACCCAGGTATCGAAAACACCGGCAAAACCGCAGGGCGCCCCCGAGCGGAGGTGAATGAACCAAGGTTTCTTTTTATGGTCTCCAGTTTTTTGCCATTCGTAAAAGCCGTCAGCGACGATCAGGCACCGGTGTCTTTGGAAGGCATTTTTGAAACTGGGTTTGGTGGCCACGGTTTCGGCCCGGGCGTTTATGAGCTTGTGGCTTCCCGTGGGGTTTTTCGCCCAGAAGGGAATGAGCCCCCACTGGAATGCCACGAGGCGGTTGATCCGGTCGTGAATGACGGCGGCGATCGGCTGGCCGGGGTAGATATTGTCGCAGGGCTGGTAGGCGCAGGCTACCTCCTGGATTTGGAATCGCTCGATTATTTCCGACAAATCCGTCTGCAAAGCAAAGCGACCGCACATACTCCAGCCTTCCCTTATCCTTTCAGTTTTCCCACGCTGGCCAGATAAACGGTGAATTCGTCGCTGCCGTCGATATCGAGAAGCCGGTCTATGGCCTCCTGGTCGTAGGCGGCGGTAGCGCAGGTGCCAGCGCCGACGGCGGCGCTGGCGAGATACAGATTCTGGCCGACGTGGCCGGCGTCTAGGG
Organism: bacterium; assembly: GCA_029554865.1. Taxonomy (GTDB): domain Bacteria; phylum Zhuqueibacterota; class Zhuqueibacteria; order Residuimicrobiales; family Residuimicrobiaceae; genus JAKPUX01. Next base: position 1,031 of record JAKPUX010000039.1, read on the forward strand.
CGATCACCTTGCCGGCGGCCGGACCGTATCGCCACTCCATGCGATAGGGGACGGCGGTCCATATGAAGGTAACCGCCGCCTTCCCCGGATAGGGCTGGCCGAAAGCCGCCGTGACGATCCGCTCGGCAAGCGGCTCCCCGGTATGGATGAAGGCAAG
>JAKPUX010000044.1 GCA_029554865.1 bacterium
GAGATCAGGACCCGGGCCGGTTCGTCTCCGCTGGCGACCGTGCGTTTGCCGGGGATGGCGAAGAGCAGCGAAGTCGACCGGCTCTCGATCCCGGCCGGGGCAGGGGGCGCCATCTCCTCCTCGACCTTGTCATAAGCTGCGGCCATGACCGCATTTTCCGCCCGGCCGCCCGCCTTTTGCAGGGCGGCGCGTGAAGGCTCCCACAGGCGCAGCTCCCAGGGGTAGAGCTCGGGCACGGTCGCGCCGCGGGCGGGCTGGGCAGTCGAGAGCGCCAGCTCGACCTCATTCCACTCCTCGCCGCTCTTCTGGCGCACCTGTCCGGAATAGAGCAGCTCCATCCGGCCTTCACCCGGCAAGGCGCGGATTTCGTAGGTGGGCCACCACGAGACCTCACTGACCAGATAGGTGAGGGCGAGCCGGCCGGTCCCGCCGCCATCCGCGCGCAGGGTCAGCTCGATCGACTTGTCCTCGCGCGGTTTGGCCGACTGGAGTTCCGCGAGCTGCTTGTCCAGAGCCTCCTTTTCCTCCTTCAGCCCGCGCCGCTTCAGTTCGAGTGCGGTCATCTCCTCGTAAAGCTTGTTCAACTGGCTGCCGAGGTAGGTGAGGGTGGTATTCCAGGCGGCGGCGTCCGGCCTGAAGGCGGCCGTCTGCCCCGCAGGATTGGAGGCCTGGATGGAGTGCAGGAACTTTTCCTTCGCGGCGAGACTCTTGAGCTCTCCCTCAAGCAGCATGATCTGGCGCTCCAGATCGAGAATGGCCGTCTCCACCTTGCGGGCCTCGCCCTCATCGGCTCGGGAGAGGAACCAGCGCTCGACCTTGATCTCCTCAATGGCCAGGCCGCGGCCGGAGATCAGCCGGGCATGCACAGACTCGTCCACCAGCACCGCCGACAGACCGGCGAGGGTGAAAGTATTCGCGCCCGCCTTCAGATTCAGATCGGCTTCCCGCTCCACCAGGGCCGCGCCGGGATAGACGGTCACCCGGACGATCCGGCTTTCCAGTTCGGCCGCGCCGAGGGCGCCGGCCGCCAGCAGCATCAATACGATTTTTCTGACCATGACAAGGCTCCGAAGGTGAAATGAAGATCCCGATACCGCCACCCGG
>JAKPUX010000049.1 GCA_029554865.1 bacterium
AGATGCCCTTCATCGCCGGACAGTACACCGAGCTGCAGCGCGAGCGCCTCAACGTGCGGCCGGGGATCACCGGACTCTGGCAGATCTCGGCCGACCGCGCCGTGCCCATCCACGAGAACATCGACCACGACCTTTTTTATATTCAGAACCAGTCGCTGTTGCTGGATCTGATCATCATCGCCAAGACCTTCTGGGTGGCGATCGCCGGTTTGGGGAGGTAAAGATGGCGCGCAACATTGAAATCAAGGCCCGCATCGGCGGCATCGCGGAGATGGAAGCCCGGGCGGCGGCCCTGGCGGACCGGGGCCCGATCATTATCGAGCAGGATGATACCTTTTTCGCTTGTCCGAACGGCCGCCTCAAGCTGAGGGCGCGCACGGTCGACGACGGCGAGCTGATCTTTTACCGCCGCGCCGATCAGTCCGGCCCCAAGGAGTCCTTTTATCTTCTCGCCAGAACCCGGGAGCCCGACGCCCTGCGCGAGGTGCTCTCCCTGGCCTATGGCACGGCCGGCCGTGTGCGCAAGCTGCGCACCCTCTACTGGTGCGGCCGGACGCGGATCCATCTCGACCGGGTGGAGGGATTGGGGGATTTTCTCGAACTGGAGGTCACACTCGCGGAGGATGAACCTCCTGCAGCGGGCGAGGCGGTGGCGCGGGAACTGATGGAAAAGCTCGGCATCCGTGCGGAGGAGCTGATCGAGGGGGCCTACATCGACCTGCTGGCCCCCTGAAATATCGCCACTGATGAATAAATATTCAGTTTTTGCTGTTATTAATAACAACCACTAAATGCCCAGATACAGGGGGAGATGGCCCGCGGGCTGGGCACCTGGCGGGAAAACCAACCACAAGTTGCAGGAGGAAGCAGCATGGAACTTTTAATTCAGTTGATCAGCGGTGCTCTGGGAGGCAATCTGGCCGGTTCTCTGCTAAAAAAATTAAGCCTTGGCACAGTGCTGAATTCCATCGTGGGTATCCTCGGCGGCGGTTTGGGTGGGCAGATTCTCAATTCGCTGGGTGCAAGCTCCGGCGGTGCCAGCTCCCTGGATCTTGCCGGCATCATCTACAACATCCTTGGCGGCGGTGTCGGCGGCGGCGTGGTGATGGCCGTCATCGGCCTGATCAAGTCGCTTTTCGCAAAGAAGTAATCCGTTATATGGCATGCAGCGGGGGCTGCCTGGCAGCCCCCGCACTGTTTGTCCTCCTGCATATCTCTCCCCCTTCGCCAAATCCCTTGACTTTAGTCTAATTTCTTCGCATATTTTTGCACTTGGCTCCGGGTCAAGCGACGTTTTATTTCGCACACTTCCATCTGGCGTATCCATGGCCTTTCTCTGCACCCCCCATCTTTCAGCCCTCTCCATGCGCGGTGCCCTCGGGCGGACCGCCCTCATGATTCTTTTTATCTTCGGCTTGGGCGAGGCCCAAACCCTCTCGCCGGCCGGCGGGATGGCGCAGCAGATCGCTTATCTGCAGGCGCGCGGGGAGTTGAGCGGGCTCTCTCCGTTCATCCAGCCCTACGATATCGGAGAGATCCGGAGCGGGCTGGAGGGGACGGCAGGAAAACATGCCCTTTTTCTCTCTGCTGGCCTAAACCGCCGGCGCCTTGAGCCCGGCGAGGCCTCGGTCGCGGTGGTCTCGGACAACCGCCTGCTCAGTGAGCCCTTTCCTGGCACCCTCCCCGGGGAAGCAATCTACGATCCCGCCGATGCGTGGCTCTATTACGGCCGCCAGCGCCTCGAACTCGCCTGTCGCCCCAAATCCTGGCTGCAGATCTTCAACACCATGCTCCTCGACAACCGTTTGGACGAGCATGCCGGCTACGCCGGCATCCGCCAGGAGGGCTTCGCCAGCTACACGGAGCGCGCCGGGGTGAGGCTGCAGCATGCCGGCTTTACCGCTGTGGTCGGCCGCGAGTTTCTTCGCATCGGCCCCGGCTTTGACGCCAGTTTGCTGGTCTCCCCGTACAGCCGCCCCATGGACCAGATCGCCCTCGGCTGGCGGAATCGCTGGCTGCGCTACGATTTCATCGCTGCCTCCCTCGATCCCTCGCCCTGGCTGCTGGAAGGAGGGGGGGCGCGCAACCGCTATATCAGCCTGCACCACCTCCAGGTGCAGCCCATGCGGCGGCTCTGCATCGGCATCGGCGAGGCGATGCTCTACTTGAGCAGCGCCCCGGAATTCAACTATCTCAATCCCCTTCTGGCCTGGTACGGCGAGGTCACCAACGGGCCGGTCGGCGGCAACATCCTTGGCAGCGTACACATCGCCGCCATGCCGGTGGACAACCTGACCCTCCATGCGGACCTCCTCATTGACGACATCCAGCTCGAGAAGAGCGGTCCCGGGGACCTGGAACCCGCCGAATACGGCCTGATCGCCGGATTGCGCTGGGCCGATCCCCTGCACCTTCAGGGCGGCGACCTCTTTCTCGAGTACACGCGCATCACCAATCGCACCTTCAACGGCGAGGGCGGGCCCTGGGAGCGGTGGCTGCATCGCAACGAGCCCATCGCCCATTTCCTCGGCAACGATTTCGAACGCTGGCTGGCCGGTTTCTCCTGGTGGCCGCAGCCGGCCCTGCGCGCCGCCTGCATCATCGATCTGCGCCGGCGCGGCGAGGGGCGCATCGACAAGCCCTTCGACCGTCCCTGGCTCGATACCCCCCTCGGGGAGGAGTACAGCGAGCCCTTTCCCACCGGCGTGGTCGAAGAGAACGAACGCTGCACTCTGGAGCTGAGCTGGCAGCCGCGCCAGGCCGTGCGCGCCCACGGCCGTATCGGCTATTGCCGGATTTCCAACCTGAACCATTCCCCGGGGCTGGACCGCAGCGAGTGGATGGGCAGCCTGGGGCTGGAGGTGGATGTGCTGCGCAAATTCAGCATGGAATAGTTTTGCTTCGAGCCATCAGGGGAAGCAGGGGGAGAGTGTTACAGTGGCCGGGCCAATCCCGGCAGATCAATAAAAAGCATCATTACTCATCGGAGGTGTTATGATCAATGTCGGTGTCATCGGCGTCGGCTACTGGGGACCCAATATCATCCGCAATTTCGATGGCTGCAGTCAGACCCAAATGGCCATCGCCTCGGACCTCAAGTCGGAGCGGCTCTCCTTCATCCAGAAGAAGCACCCTGCTCTTAAAACCACGGCCGATTATCGCGAGATCATCAACGATCCCGCCATCGATGCGGTGGCGATCTGCACCCCGGTCTTTTCCCACTATGAGCTGGCCAAAGAGGCCCTGCAGGCCGGCAAGCACGTCTTTCTCGAAAAGCCGATGACCTCCACCTCGCAGCAGGCCGAGGAACTGGTCAACCTGGCGGCGCAGAAAAAGCTCACCCTGATGCTCGATCATACCTTCATTTACACCGGCGCGGTGCAGCTGATTAAAAAACTGGTCGATGCCGGCGAGATCGGGGATCTTTATTATTTTGATTCGGTGCGCATCAACCTCGGCCTCTTTCAGCACGACGTCAATGTGATCTGGGATCTGGCCCCGCACGACATTTCGATCATGGATCACCTCCTCCAGCTCAAACCCGAGAGTGTGGTCGCCACCGGCGCCGACCACGTCGGCGCAGGCCACGAGGATGTCGCCTATCTCACCGTCTATTTCCCCAACAACATCATCGCCCACATCCACGCCAACTGGCTCTCGCCGGTCAAGATCCGCCAGACCCTGATCGCGGGGACCAAAAAAATGATCGTCTGGGATGACAATCTCCCCAACGACAAGATCAAGATCTACGATTCGGGCATCACCGTCAACCGCACCAAGGCGGAGATCTATGACACCCTGATCCAGTACCGCACTGGCGACATGTGGGCCCCCAAGGTGCCGCTCACTGAAGCGCTGAGCCTGGAGGTGAACCATTTCGCCGAATGCATCCAGAGCGGCAAGACTCCGCTCACCGACGGGGTGGCCGGCCTCAACGTGGTGCGCATCCTCGAGGCCTCGGAAAAGTCGATCAAGGCGCGGGGCAAGGAGATCCGGTTGGCGTAAAACCTGACACTGTTTTTTGTGAACCTGTATAAAATAACCTACTCCTGGAGCAGAACATGAAATTTCTCAGCATTGCCGACGATGTCAAACTCGGCGAAGGGGTCAAGATCTTCAATTTCGTCAACCTATACGGCTGCGAGATCGGCGACCATACCAAGATCGGCACCTTCGTCGAGATCCAGAAAGGGGCCACGGTGGGCAAGCACTGCAAGATCTCGAGCCATACCTTCATCTGCGAGGGGGTGCA
>JAKPUX010000055.1 GCA_029554865.1 bacterium
TCAACCCGGGTGCGGCCGGAGGCGATGAAGAACGCCATCGCCCGACCGCAACAGGATTGAACAGAACAGCCCCGGTGCACACTGGATGCGCCGGGGCTGTTTTTTGGGTCTGCTTTCCGGCATTGGCCTTTGCGTTCATCCTTCAGCAGTGCAACGGGCTGAGGGAGGGGCGAGGCTAGATGCTCTGAAAAACCTCGCGGATGACCCCGACCGCCCAGTCGATATCCGCCCTGGTCACCACCAGAGGCGGGGCGAGGCGGATGATGTGGCTGTGGGTATCCTTGGCGAGGATGCCGCGCTCCTTGAGGGCGACGCAGAAGCGGCGCGCCCCGCCGGCGCTCTCCTTGAGGACGATGCCGACCCAGAGGCCGATGCCGCGCACGTAATCGACGTAGGGGGTCTCGATCTTGCGCAGCTCGCTGATCAGATAGTCACCGAGCACCGCCGCATTCTCGGGCAGCTTTTCCTCGACCAGAACGTGCAGGGCCTCGCGCGCCACCGCGCAGGCGAGGGGATTGCCGCCATAGGTGGAGCCGTGGGTGCCGGGCTTGAGGACCCCGAGAATCTCACGATCGGAGAGGACCGCCGAGACCGGGTACATGCCGCCCGAGAGGGCCTTGCCGATGGTGATCATGTCCGGCTTGATCCCTTCATGTTCGCTGGCCAGCATCTTGCCGGTGCGGCCGAGGCCGCTCTGGATCTCGTCGCAGATCAGCAGCACATTGTTCGTTTTGCAGACCTCGGCGGCCTGCTTGAGAAAGCCCTTCGGGGGGGAGACCACGCCGGCCTCGCCCTGGATGGGCTCGACCAGAAAGGCGGCGGTGTTGGGGGTGATGGCCTTTTTCAGGGCCTCAATGTCGCCGTAGGGGACGAGAACGAAGCCGGGGGTGTATGGGCCGTAATAATCCTTGCCGTCGGGATCGTCGGAAAAGGAGATGATGGTGGTGGTGCGGCCGTGAAAGTTGCCGGCGCAGACGATGATCTCCGCCTGGTCCGCCGCGACGCCCTTCTTGAGGTAGCCCCATTTGCGTGCGGTCTTGATGGCGGTCTCGACCGCCTCGGCCCCGCTGTTCATGGGCAGCATCACCTCATAGCCGAGCAGCTCGCAGCACTCCCTGGCGAAGAGGGGCCAGAGGTTGTTGCGGAAGGCCCGGCTGGTGAGGGTCAGTTTGGCGGCCTGCTCCTGCACCACCTTGACCAGGCGCGGATGGCAGTGGCCCTGGTTGACGGCCGAATAGGCGGCGAGGCAGTCGAGGTAGCGATTGCCCTCGACGTCGTAGACCCAGGCGCCCTGGGCGCGTTCGATGACCACGTCGAGGGGGTGGTAGTTGTGAGCCCCGTACTTTTCCTCAATGGCAATCAGTTCAGCAGATGTCATGTTTCCTCCTGGAAAGGGATGCTTTTCATTGAGAGAATTTAGAGCTTTCAACATCAAAAAGCAAGGAAATCGCGCGCGGCATGTTTCAGAGTCATTGATCAGCATTCACTATTTCTGGCATCTTTATTTCATTCCGAGCCGCTCTTGCAGGAATTTTGTCAATCTGGTTTGATTCAGAAAAGTGCGCGGGCCAATCAGGTCGTCAAGAATCATCCGGGCGGTGCTTGCAAACGACTCGCCCTTCGTCAGGAAAACACAGTGCTCTTGCAGAAAGTGCCCCAGTATATCTGGATCTTTGCTGTATTGCGCACCATTCCAGTCGTGGATGATCGCCTCCGCGATATCTCTCAACTTCACAGCCATGGAATATCCTCCTTTTTAAAAGAGACGGCCTGGAATATAGAATTCCTGCCATCGGCAATGAGCAGTGCCAATAACAAACAAAACGGAGGGAATGGACTGGAAGACTATTCTCTACATCCTTACGCTGCCGGATAACTGATTTGGTGTATGGCTTGAGAAACGAGAGAGGTTTTGGCAGGCGATATCTCATCCACACATACCACACTGCACAGAGGTAGCACTTTCGGGGAACCAGCGAGGTCAGTTCTATAATAAAGAATAACCATCCCATCTGACAATATCAAGAAGAAAGTACTACCCTGATATCACCCAAAGCGCTCTTTTAAAGTGGATGTAACGGCGGGCAAGAAATACTACCGCTGCGGATGCGGTCCGCAGCGGTTTTTACAGATGCAGGCAAGCCTCACCGTACGAGCGAAACCCGCATGATCTCGCTGCGACTTTCCATTCCGACCCTGATAATATATTCTCCGGTCGGCAGGGGCGAGCCGGCATCATTGCAGCCATCCCAGTGCAGGAGGTGCTGTCCGGATGCAAGGCTGCCCGATGTGATCCGGCGCACCTGCTGTCCGCGAAGATTGTAGACCAGGATCACGACATCGCTTGTCACTGGCAAACGCAGAGTCAGCTGGGTTCGATTCTGGAAGGGATTGGGGTACGCGGCGAGGAGCTCGAATTCGTCGGGGCTGGCGATAAGGACTGTGATCTCCTCCGAAGTGGTGCTCGTTCCATCGAGGTTGACCTGCCGCAGGCGGTAATGGTACCTGCCCGGTATGAGGCCCCGGTCCTCATAGGCATACTCGTGCGCCGCAACAGTCGTCCCCGCCCCGTATATAAAAGCGGTTTGTTGGAAGCTTTCCCCCTCGCGCATCCGCTCCACTGCGAAGCCGAGGTTGCTGCTTTCGCTGGCGGTTTGCCAGGTGAGGCGCACTGAGGCTTGCTGTGCGGATGCCTGGAAGCGCATCAGCTCGACCGGCACGGTGGTAAATGTCACCTTGTGGCTGAGCACTGTACTCTTGCCGCCCAGGGGCTGCCCAAGAAAGGCAAAATAGATGGTGTTCTTGACCTGGCTCAATGTGATATCGGTGAATTCGTGCAGGGCATCCGCTTCGCCCAGGAGGTAGTAGATGGGCATGTCCGAGCCGGCAGGGCACAGGGCAAACTTGAGGCGCCACGCATCGCTGCTGTTTTCCTGCCAGGCGAATACCCTCTGTCCCTGCTCATCCACGTATATAGAGGGCTTTTCCTTGACCGCAAAAAGATCCGGTTGATCCAGTCGCTGATTTTCACCCAAGGGCAGGCCATAGCGGTCAAACTTTTGTGAATAGATCCCTGCCGCCCTGTTCTGGTAATCTTCCCAGACGATCTGGGCTGTAGTTTCATTTCCCGCAACAGCGGGCCGCCATTGCAGGGAATTCGAGGCGTCTGCATTCACAACAAAATTATCTCCCCGTTTGACGCCATCTGCTTTGTAGATCTGGGCATAGATCTCGGAATTTCCGGTCCGTTTATCCTCCCACACAACCATGGTCTGGCCATTGCCATAATGGGCTATTTCCGGTACCCACTGCAGGCCATTGGCATCATCATTGACCCGGACGGCAGGGGCTTGCGGGATTGCTGCAAGGTTCAGGGTGCGAATGTAGATGTTGTAATCCTGGTTGTCCTTCTGCAGCCAGGTCACATGGGTGCTGTCGCCATATGAAACCACTTTCGGGAATAACTGCGCCGTCGCGGCAAATGGCGAAACCTTGACGGCTGATCCCTGCAGGCTGCCATCCTGATTGATTCTTTGTGCCATGATCTGAGGTGTAGTGGTTGAATAATCCTCCCAGCAGACGAGAAAACGCCCATCGGCCAGCGCGCAGACATCGGGTGCGATTTGAGCTGCCTTGATCCCGGCGGGATTGACCTTGACGTTGCTGCCCATCGCCTTATAGGTCAGATCGAAAACCTGGGCATAAATATCCGGATTATCAAAACCGCTGCGTTCATCCTGCCAGACCACAAGGAGGCGGTTGCTCACGGTATTGATGGCAAAGTTAGGCGAACTGCCGAGAGAATCGCTGTTCTGGACTTTGACAAAGGGATCATACTCACCCAGCAGCATCCCCGGCCTGAACTCTGGAGCGGCGGAGGATAGGGTATGGAAGGTGGACGACCGCTGTTGTATTGATGATCCTAAACAAAGATCGAAAAGATCGTGCCGGATGTTTTCGGGGGGATTCTCAACAGCCAGCCGGTAGTGATAGATTTCCACCCGGTGTTTCATCCAGGGTGCTTTGCTCAGCAGTTCCGCTGTCCGTTCAGCGAACTCCGGGTTCTCTGCCGGGCTTGCCGGAATGCCCACCAATATCACACTGGCAGCTACGACCATTGCGGTGACCCACTGTTTCATATACAAATTCCTCCGTGATAACAATAGCCAAGGCGGCGCGATCACCATCGCGCCGCCTTGGGGAATCCTGACTGCTCGTCTGAGATACAGCAGTCTATTTCATCAAAACAACTTTCTTTGTGACGAACCGTCCAGAAAAATCGAATCGCATGTAATAGACGCCCGAGGGCATTGTTTCACCGCTCTCCGACCGGCTGTCCCAGATCATCTGATGTGTGCCGGCCTGCACCTCGTTGTCCAGGAGAGTGCGCACCTTCTGGCCGAGCATATTGTAAATGATGGCAGTAACATGGCCAGCTTCCGGCACACTGAACTGTACATGTGTTTCGGGATTAAAGGGGTTCGGGTAGTTATTGCTCACAGACCATTCCTGCGGGATATCGCCGATCTGGGTGAGCTCGTTGGCCTGCTGACTCGTCATCGCAAGCGTCGTTGTGTAAACCTTCATTTCGCCAAGTTGTCTCCACGTCCCTGCTGGAAAATCGACGATCAGTTTGAGATATTTGGCATTAAAGGCCGGGAAGAGAAAGTGCTGCCAGGCGCCGCCCGAGGCGATGCCATCATAGACCGTGACGAAGTCGGAACTCGCCTTGCCGGTTATGGAGGCCTGGATCCGGAACCTCTCCAACCATCGTGCGGGAAAACCGACGCCTGTATCCATCATCAGGGCAATTTGCTGGATCGCCTTGGTGCCGCCATCGGCGAAGGCAAAGATGGCATACGGCTCGGCGCCACCCACGGTAGCAGTGCCATCCCAACCCTCCTCATCACTGTCAATGAGGTTGTCCCATCCCTCATTTCTGAAGGCGGTCGATCCTTCAATGAAGGTCAACGCGGATTCCTTCATGACCGGCGCAGAGAAATTGATGGTTGCGCTGCCGATGAGCATGCAATGCACAATTACCTTGATTTGCTTGGCATCCGGTTCAATCGTCGAGATCGAGGTGGTATAGACACCCGGAGTCGAGCTCTCCTTGACAGCGCTGTGTGTGAAAGCCCCGGAGTAGCTGTAGAGATAAAAGTCCTCTGCAGATAATCCCGTCAACGCTGTGCCGTCGTACTTTTTAAGTGTGATGGTCATCAGAGAGGCATCGATACCATTGGCGGTATGGGGTGAAGTCGCCTTGATGGTCGATTTGGTGATTTCCGGGTACTCCTTGATCACACAGACCTCGAATTCACCCAGCTGCCGCCAGCCGCTGTTGGGATTGGTAATCACCAGTTTGATGTACTTGGCCGGTTGCGGTGTGCAGGTGAATTCCTCCCAACCTCCGCCTTTTTTGGAATGACTCATGAGCAGGGAGAAATCCGCATCTTCCGGCCCGGTTGTCGAGATCAGGACATCAAAGTTAACCATCCAGCGGTCCTGCATGCCGACGTCGGTGTTGGTCATCAAGCGAATCTTGTTGATGGATTTGGTCTTGTTGTCATGGAACTTGAAGATGGCGTAAGGAATGGTGCCACCGGCGGTTACGGTACCGTCAAGCCCACTGGCATCCTGATCAATCGCATTGTTCCAGTTTTCGCTTGCGAAACTCGTGCTGTTATCGATCAGATCCAGCATCGTGCAGGGGCAGAATTCGAAACCGTTGACATAGATGAATTGTTCTTTTTCCAGTGAGAAGGTCCCGAACTGGGTGGTAACCGTCAAGGTGACTGAATATTTTCCCGGCTGCCAATAGACATGGCGAGGATTCTGCTCGGTTGAGGTTTGGCCATCGCCAAACTCCCAGAGCCAGGCCGTCGGCTCGCCTTCGGAAGCATCCATAAAATTGACGCTCAAGGCCGGATATCCCCGTGTCGGTGTCGCCCAGAATTCAACGGTGGGAATATACTCGGCTTCGATAAAGTTAGCCGTGACCACCTTGTTGGCGTTGATCACAATTCTGTAAACTCCACCGCTGAAGGTGACATCCCCGGCGTTGGCACCCGACCAGGAGCTGAACTGATAGCCCAGGGTTGGGATCGGCGTCAGGGTCACAGTCGTGCCCGAAGCGTAGGTCCCGCCCGGGGGGGTCAGGGTTACTGTGCCATGGCCGTCATTGCCGGCGGTCAGGGTGTAGGTGATCGCTGCGACCGGCCCCACCGGCGCGCTCTGCACCGGGGTCCCCACCAGTACGCCGGTCTGCGCCACCGGGGTCACCTCAAAGACGATGTTGGTGGTCGCATCCGCAGCCACGAGGGTATAGGTCTTGGCTGTCGCACCGGCGATCGCCGTCCCGTTGCGCAGCCAGCGGAAGGTCGAGGTCCCCTCCGGGTCGCCGTTGATGTCGTTGTAGGTATAGTTGCCGGTCAGGAGCTGGCCCACCTGGGCGGTGCCGCTGATGTTGACATTGGTCGCATAGGGCGCAGCACTCGCTGGCGCCACCGGCCCCACCGGCGCGCTCTGCACCGGGGTCCCCACCAGAACGCCGGTCTGTGCCACCGGGGTCACCTCAAAGACGATGTTGGTGCCCGCATCCGCAGCCACCAGGGTATAGGTCTTGGCTGTCGCGCCGGCAATTGCCGTGCCGTTGCGCAGCCAGCGGAAGGTCGAGGTCCCCTGCGGGTCCGAGTCCGCATCATTGTAGGTATAGTTACCGGTCAGGAGCTGGCCCACCTGGGCGGTCCCGCTGATCGATACTGCGCTTGCTGTCGGGGCCGAATTTGCTGAGGGGACCGTGACCGAGCCATCAGTGATCGTCAGGATCGGAAGCAGATTGGTAAAGGTCAAAGCCGCTGCCATTGCACTGAATTCAAGATTCAGCGGGCTGGTGCCGGCCGCCATGGCCGTGAAGGTCAAGGTCAGCACAGTCATGCTGCCCGTGCCTCCTACGGCATAAGCTCCATTAAAAGTGATACTGCCGGAACCTGCAGAGCTGGTGTTCACCAAGCCGGTAAAAGGTGCCGTAATTCCTGTGTCGCTGGTGTAGGAGATTACAGCGGGATTAAAAGTCAGTGTGCCGGTGAAGCTGCCCAGTTTGTGGCTGGTTGCCGACATATCGATGACGATCGGGACTGTAAAGGTGGTGGTAACAGCCGGGTTGCTGTTGGAAGGTATTGCCAAGGAGACCACATTTTGTGCCATCACCGGAACGAATCCGGAAAATACCGTGAAGAAAACGATGGCAAAAATGATCGGCAATAATCTGGACGAATTTGTTTTGCACGATTTCATCTTGTGTCACTCCTGTTTAGAATTTACACGACTGCCAACGTTATTTCATGAGCACCATCTGGATCGTGTCGACAAAACTGTCGGCCGAGTACCTGCACACATAGGCGCCATTCGGCACAATTTTACCGTCTTCATCCGTGCCGTCCCAGATGGCAGCATGATGGCCCGCTGCTTTGCGCTCGTCAACCAGGGTCTTGATTCTCTGGCCGATCGCGTTATAGACGATCATGGAAACATGCTCAGCCTGCGGAAGGCTGCAGCCAATTTTCGTCGATGGATTGAAGGGATTGGGGTAATTCTGATCAAGCGTGAATTCCTGGGGTTCCTTTCGAATTACAATCTCTTTGGCCACTCCGGTCTGCACACTCTGGTAATAGGGCAGCAAATCGATAAAGGAATGCGCCGCGGCCATGGCCGTGAATTCCAGCTGCAGTCCGCTTTGTTCGCCCTCTTTTCCAATGACCAGAAAAAGCACATTCAGAATATTGATCGTGCCAGCAGCGCCATGAGGATTCACACCATTGAAACGCAGATATCCTTCCTGGACATGGCTGTCATTGACGATTTGCGCAATGAAGCCCGCCGCGGTGCCCGGCTGATATCCGGCGAACTGGAGCACCCGGAAATTCCATCGCAGTACGACGCTGTAGCTGCCGAGGCGTTCCTGCATCGTGGACATTTCGATGTTAATGGGGACGGCCACGGTCTGGTCTCTGACCACTGTATCGGTTTGGGGCACAGCGGTCGCCGTGATCGTGCCCCCGAAAATGAGCGCGGGCATGAGTACCACTGCCAAAAGCATCCACACCCACATTCCAATCACAATTTTCATCGTTTGAGACCTCCTCTTTTAGGCATTTTCAATTGGGTGGCTTCTCCGCCCGCAGTTTCGGCTGATGCTGGAGTGCCGGATGGGCATCGGCGGCCCGAACTGGATCCAGATGCGGGACGGTTGAATCCGGAACGTTGTCTCCATAGTCTATGCCGGTCAGTTGCACCCCGGACATGGTGTCACGGAGGCTGGGCAGTTGGGTTGCCCAACGGGAAATGGGATAGAATATCCTGCATCATAGCTGAGCAGGATCAGGGCATCGGTAGAGTTGACCAGTCCATCCGCATTGACATCGCCGCAATTCATGGGACAGAAGCTGCTGACATCATAGTCCGCATCACACGTCAAAATGATCAACGCATCGGTTGAATTCACCAGGTCATCGCCGTTGACATCACCCAGCAAACCGGCATCTCCTCCCGTCAAGGCCGAAATCACCTGCATGTCATTACTCTCGTAAAGGCCATCCCCGGCCGTGTAAGTGGCCGTAGCCACCACCTCGGAATTGGTGCTGGCTTTCCAGATTTTCCAGATCACCGCCTCATTGGCGTCCATTCCCGGAAGAGGCGGAGTGATGTCCGCTCCCATCACAGCGATCTGCCACTTGGTAGGATCAGTGGACCAGAGCAGTGCACCAGTGCATGTAGTGCCGTCCGATTTGAACGCGCCAATCTCATCTCCGGCTTGTATGGCTGCTCCATTGACCGTCGGTGTGGTTGTGAATATGACCGACATGTTACTCGAGGTCACCACCCGGCTGAAATGCACCTGCGCTGCAGCCAGAGTTTGAAAGGCCAGTACGATGAGGACCAGCACTTTCAATGCTTTTTGAATCATGGCTCTCTCCCTCCCAGTAATGAGTACAAGTATAAATCGATTGAACAGCCCGGCCATGTGCTGGACCGGTGGATTAGGACAGACTGTTCCGCTGCAAACGAGTTAGCGAACTTTACACAAAGAGAAACACAGAGAAGAAATTTGGATGAGGAATATATTAACTCATCCGATGCAAGGGTTTTTACGCAACGCAAAACTCCACCCCGAGAAAAGCAGACCCCCTGCTTCCAATTTCAAGAAAATCAGTGTCCACGATTTGCGCATGAGGCTCGATCCCTCGCAGGATGGGCCTCCACATCGTCAAGGCAGCGAACTCGGCCACTCCAGCGTGACATCTGTATTCATATAAAGATAATACCCCGATCCTGGCATCATCTTTCCTATCGTATCAATGCCAAATGCGGGCCAATAGACGCTCCCTTTTCCATCCTTTACCATTATCAAGGAGTCACCGATGCTGCCAAGAACCTCATCAACGGTATGCGGGGATTCACGCAGATAAGAAATCAGATTCCAACCTTGCGTCAGCATGAGGGAGGCATCGGCACTGGTCACACGGCGGCCTGTGAGCGCGAGATCCGCAGCTTGTGTGAGAAAGATCCAGTAGCCCTTGCGCCAGTCCCAATGACTGAGCATATCGATCTGAGAGGCGGGCCGGTAGCTTTTGCCGGAGCCATCCTTGAACAGGACCAGGTTTCCGGCCAGGGGCGACAGCAGATGATCCAGCAGGCTGTCCGCCGGCGCGACCCAGCTCGAAACCAGGTTCCAGCCCTGGTTAAGCTGCAGCAGGGCAGTATCCGGATTGATAGGCAGAAAAAGCTTGCGGAATTCCGCCGCCTTGTCCGCATGTGCTTGCAGCCCTGCCAGGTCGTCTCCGGCGACCAGGGCGAAATCGATGGTGACCGTTCCCTGCGGTTCGATCAGAAAAGGGCCTGCGGAGATCACCTGTGAGACATCACCGACGCCGGCCTGTGTGACACTTACACCTCCGCTGATCGCCTCCCATTTCTCCTCGTCGCTAAAGCCGTCGTAGATGCCCCAGCCGGGATTGCCCGCCGCATTCCCGTCGTTCAAAATGGCGCGATAGGAAACTGGCCCCGGCGAGAGCAGGGCGCAGCCCACATGGGTCAGCGGCTCGCCCGCGCTATTGCAGACATACCCCAGCCGGCGGCCGGCATCGTAGTCCGCCCTGTCGCCATCGTAATGGGCTTCATCCACATCCCAGTCAAAAAAGAGCCCGAAATGGAAATTAGTCAGCGGCTGGCTTCCCAGGTTCGTCACCTCATAACGAAAGATGGCCAAGTCCGCATAGCCGACAGCCTGCGAGGCAAAGGTATGCTGCCGGAGTGAAATGTTCATCGGTGAACCGGCATTTTGGTCCAGCATCGTGAGGGTGCTCTCCTCATCGGTGAGGGGGCCTGGCCGTAACAGGGTCAAGGGGTCGGAGGCGAGCTGGACAAAATCCTGGTCGGGGATGGTGGTGGTGCTGCGGGATGAGCTGGAAATTTGGGCCGCCGAGGTGCCGGCGATGATCGACCCCTCAAAGATCAGGTTGGCTCCGGACTTGTATGAAAATCCCGTGCCGCCCGAGGCTGTAGTTGGCGTCGTAAATCCGATCCGCCCCACGGGCGTCACGGAGGTTTTTATCTGATTGATATTTAGCGTGAGGAAGTCAGGCGATACGGTCAAAGTTAAGTAATCGGTATCGCTGTATGTGCCCGCGGTCAGGGTCACTGTGAATTTTACGACATGATTGGCCGGGGCATCTTCCGCAATCACGACTTCAAATGGCACCGTCTGGGTTGCCGATTCCATGGTACCCAGTCCCGGCATGGTAACCTGTGCATTCAGCATGGCCAGATACGCTGAATTTTCAACGAGTGAGAGCACGATGGCTGCCGAGGGCGCCAGATAATTGGTCAGGGTCAAATAGATGCGTACGGTCTCCCCCGGCCGGAACTGGCCATCGCCGTCATCAGAGAACTCGACACTGCTGATCCGCAGGGAGGGTGGGCTTTCGGTCACAGCCCGGCCAGCATTGATCCGGCCTTTACCCAGCAAGCCCGCATAGGCGGGATTGAGTTCATCGAGTGGGTCGCAGGTCATTCTGACCTGCTCGGCGCATTGAAGGCTGGACCATAAAGGATGCTGCGATTTGACCAGAGCGATCACTCCCCCAGCCAAAGGCGCCGACATGGAGGTTCCGCTATATCGTGCATAATCACTGCTGCTGATCGTGCTGAGGATATTGACACCTGGAGCGCTGAAATCGATCCAGTCGCCATAGGTGCTGAAACTGGCCTTTTTGTCATAGTTGTTGGTCGCTGCGATGGTGAAAACCTTCTGATAGCAGGCGGGATAGCTGGGGGTGGTGGAACCTGAATTCCCGGCTGAGGTAACGATGACCGCCCCCATCGAGACTGCGTAATTGATCACATCCTGCTCATACCGGGAAGGTGATCCGACGCGGCCCCAGCTGCAGTTGATGATATCAGCTTCATTGACGACAGCATAGATAATGCCCTCGTAGCCATAGCCGATGCCCTCGCCGAAGGGATCAGCCGCATTGATCGCCATCAGCCGGCAGTTCCAGGCTGCACCGGAGATGCCGCGGATGTTGTCGGTCACTGCATCGGCGATGCCGGCGGTATGGGTGCCATGATTGCCGAAATCAGGTTGAGAGGGCAGCCCGGTGGGATCGCCGCTGTTGTTGGCGAAATTCCAGCCATGCATATCATCGTCATAACCATTGCCATCATCATCGAGTTTATTGCCGGGAATCTCATCTTCATTCAGCCACAGGTTAGGGAGGAGGTCCGGATGACTGATCTCCGTGCCGCCGTCGACGATGGCGATGATGGCGCTGCCTTGAGTTCCCTTGATTACATCCCATGCCGCCGGCAAGCCGGCGACCGGAAGGTAGGCCTGGCTGGTGAAAAGGGAGTCATTCGGCGACACCTGAAGGGCATGGTAGTACAGGGGTTCTGCGTATTCGACCAGAGGATGCCGGCCCAGCCAGTTGAGCAGTTCTTGCCGGTCGGCCGAGGCGGAGAGATGGCCATGAAGAATATACCCCAGGCGTGCGCCGGCCCGGGAGGAGCGGGCTGGGCGAACTCCTTCGAGCGGCAGCTTTTCGAGTCGGACCAAGCCGCGGCGCTGGGCCTGCGGACCCAAAAGAGTCAGCAGCTGCCCCGGTATCATCTCCGCCCGAACCACATCATCCTTGAATTTGATGACGATCCGGTCCGAATGCATGGCATCCGCAGAAAAGGGAGGGTTCCCCTCTCCCCGGATCCCCGAGGTCATGGAGAGGATGAAGACAGAGATGGGCAGAAAGACTATATTGCTGCTGTACATGGCTGCCTGCACAAGATCCTCGGGGCTGCCCGGTTGGGCAACCCCGAAAATGGGATACTATTATTTGATGAGTGACATCTTGATCACTTTACGATACGATCCGGCTTTCATCCGCACCAGGTAGAGGCCGCTGGCAGCTGGCTCACCCGTCTGATTCCGGCCATCCCATTCCACCTCATGATAACCCGCTTTTTCTTCTCCCTCCATCAGGATACGGATGATCTGTCCGCGGAGATTATAAATGATTAGTTCCATCCTGCTGTTTTTCGGCAGCTCGTAGCGAATGTTGGTGACCGGATTGAAGGGATTGGGATAATTCTGCCGCAGGGCGAACTCCTTTGGCAGGAGCGTCAGTCCGCTCACCTCAGCGACCAGTACCGCATTGTTCTGATAGACAAGAGTACCCGCAAGCATTGTTCCCTTCAGACCGTCGAGCAAGGAGGCGACTTGCAAGGGCGTTTCCGTTTTGGTCGTGGCAGACCAGCAGGCCAGTTCCAGCTTTTCGCCGTCTCGGGCGCCATCCACAGCTTTGGTCAACCCGTCATCTCCCCAGATGGTGACCAGGGCTTGTCCCGTTTGCGCAACCCCGGCTCCGAGGCAGCGCTGATCACTGCCATAGACCGCCACCTCATCCATATCCTGCAGGGCAGGGGACTTGACCAGCAGGATCGCGCTGTTACCAGTGAATTGTGAGGCGATCTGGAAATGCTGCGGAATCTTGACCTGAATCGCGGCGAGTGGTTCTTTGGGGAGCGTATTCGCGGGATAGGTCAGAGTGGCCGCCGCGGTTAGATAGAGCTGATAACCTTGACCGGGCAGCAGATCGCCGATCGAGTTGATGTTATAGGTCGGCCAGTAGACCTGGCCGGCCATGTTTTTGGCGATGGTCAAACTGCCGGAGATGGAAGCCAGGGCGGTCGGCGCTGTCAGTGCACTGCTGCGCAGGTAAGCGACCATGTTCCAGCCCTGGGGCAAGGAGATCGGCGTCGACTCGGGGAGAAGCTGTACGCCGTCAAAGGTCAGGACGTCGGCCTCGGTCAGATAGCATTTATAGCCCTCCAGCGGTTCCCAATTACCGATCGTATTGGTGTTGTTCGATGGATAATAGATATTTCCGAGGTTATTTTTGACAATGGTCAAATGGCTTCCCAACGGTGCCAGCAGCAGGGTAGGCAGAGTCGAGTCAGGGGGATCAATATAAGAGGAGATCAGGTTCCAGCCGGCGATAAGATTGATAACTTGCTGCGTCACCGGGGCCGGTTTTATGGAGAAAACGTCGCTTTCGTCAACCAAAGCTCCGGAAGCCAGGCTTGTAATCCGGACCTTGCATGAATCGCTTTCAATATGAGGCAGAGTCCAGGTATGGGTGCAGGTGGAGGCGGGGGTATTGGCGATGATCGAAAGCCAGCCGCTGGTGCTGCTGGTACGGTACTCAAGTTTCACCTCGCCATCCAGGTCGGTCCACCATTCGATGTTATAGGTGCCATCCGCATTCCACGATTCGCCCCCGACCGGCGACTTGAGGGCGAGATAGCCGACGCTGCGCAGGATGGTCTGCTTGTCGCCGATAATCGTCGTATGGCTGCCGGCATGGGTCAAACCCAGAAGATCATTTTTTGTTCCGCTCTCCTGTGGCGACCAGGTCAAACCGCCATCTGTAGTGACCAGGATTTTGCCGAACCGGCCGACGGCAATACCGCGGTTTGCGTCCAGAAAAAGCACATCCCGCGGGTCGTACTCGCTGCTGATGGTGATTTGGGTCCAGGTTGCACCCCCGTCGGTAGTGCGGCAGATGATACCGGGATATCCGACCATGATACCGATCTGGTCAGTGGCAAAATCAACGGCATAATAACTTCCCGCAGGGACCCCCGTGAGAGCCGTCCAGCTGGATCCGCCATCGGTTGTCCGCAGGACGGTTGTGTTCCAGCCCACCACCAACCCGGTGTTCGCGTCGAAAAAATGCACGTCCATGAGCGGCTCGGAGGTGCCGCCGGCTTCCTCTGTCCAGCTGATGCCGCTGCTGCTGATAGAACCGATGGTGCTCTCATTGCCGACCACCCATCCCACCGTCTCGTTCAGAAAGAAACCGCCCGAGAGATAAGTCAAACCTGTGTTGATCTGGCTCCAGTTCTCGCCCCCATCGATGGATCGGAAAATATTACCATAGCCGCCGATTGCATAACAAGTATCCGGCGATGAAAAAACAACTTCTTCAAATTTGATGTACGAACCATTGTAGACCGGCTCCCACTTTTCTCCGCCATCCTCCGTTCGCAGGATGATATTCTCGCCCACAATGACACCCAGGGTGTCATTTGCAAAAGCAACATCCGTAAAGTTGGCGATTGTATCGGCCGAAATTCTCACCCAGCCCGGCGATAGAGGAGCTGTATAAAGAGCAACTACCTCGGAGGTATCCGATCCAAGGGCATTGTGCGCCTGCATCCGCACATAGTATCTCGTATCCGGCGATAGCCCCTCGATATAATCAGAGGAGACCCACTGGGGCGAAATCCATTTAAAGGGGCTTCCTTTTGCGACTGCAGTCTGTCCAAAACTGTTCGTCGTGCCGTATTCAAAAGAAGCCTCTGTGCTCAGGCCGTTAGGATCCAGAGAAGCATATAATTTGGCTGATGTTGAAAATACGCTAAAATAGCCAAGATCGCAGATGACCGGCCCAGCAGATTGAAATAGACGAATTCCCAGACTATAACCTCCGGTAGAATAGACCAGGAGCTGGGCTGTCTCGTCCGGCTCTTCAGGGTTACCGATCAGATCACGATTGGGAAAAGCACCCCAATTCTGCTCGTAGGCATAACGGATGTAATAGATGCCATCTGACGGCAGGACCAGGGTTATCCGTTGATCCAGAGGCCTCATTAGATAACCGCCATTTTCTATCAGGAAGGAACCGTCAGCCTTATAGAGCCAGATACGGGCCCCAAGCGAGTCTACACGATAATGTCCCCAGATCTCCACCGAATCGCCTTTTGCCCCCCAAAATCGGTAATAATCCACGTCGCCTTCCGGTGTAATAGCAGCATCGACTGCATCGCCATACTCCAGCCAGTTGCCTGTTGTACCGGTGTTATTGGATTCTGACTCCGTGGTGGGTACTGCCTGAGTGATGGAGAAAACAGCCGCACTGGTATCCGCGATAGCGCCGTCTGTCAAACTGGCCACCCGGACCCTGCAGTCACTGCTTTCTATAACGGGTACAACCCAGGAGTAATACTCGGTTAAAGCCGGGGTGCTGGCTGTGATCGTGGTCCACGCTCCACCCGCACTGGTCTGGTATTCCAGCAGGACATTGCCGGTGATATGCGTCGACCAGGCAATCTTCTTGGTGGTGCCGGCGCGAACCTGCTCACCGCCATTGGGAGCGATCAACTTGATGTACTGCAGGTAGGTGAGATTTGGCTTGCGCAGCGCCAGCACCGTATCTTTGCCTGAAAACTCGAGGGTGGTCGCAGCGCTCTCCAGGCCACTGTTGACAAACTCATCCCCAGGATAACCCTGGAATTTCCAGTCGATAGTAGAATCGATCGCTGCGGTGATCCTGACCGTAAAAGCATACTTGGTCGGATCCGCACCGTCCGGCTTCAGGGCATAATCGGCATTGTTCACCCAATTGTTGAAATCCCCTGTGACCCTCATCTCATCGGTCACCGGGTCGAATGCCAGTGCGAGCAAATCGGTCATATCCGCTTGAAAGGTCACATTGGCACTCACCGCCTCAGCAGCCCTGGCGGGAATGGCTGCATCCACCCGACCCCCGGTGTACATGACCGCAGCAAACGTGGTAAAAATGACAAAGAGCACCACACTCGCCAGGTGCATTTTCCGTCTCATGGTTCACCCCTCTTTTTACCTTGTTCTTTTGTCCATTTTTAATGGTCAAAATGACACCACTACCCGCCACTTCGATCGATGGGGGAATGCACATAATCATCCTCCAATCCGGGCGGGACGACAGGAATGAAAAAGGTCGGTTCTGTGGAACAATTGCAGCAAAATCGATTTCTATCCTGCTGAAATGACAACAATTAAATTAATTGGTCACTTGCAGAAAGAGCATTGCTCAACATTGCAAACCGGATTTTTTTATGGCCTTGGCTAAGTACTAAATGGTGAAGATTAAGGACTGCGTCGTATGGATGCTGAAATTGCGCGACGCAAAATGGTAGGTCCCCTGAAGAATGATGCCTATCTGACGAAATTTAGTCAATAATCAATAATTTGTCAAGTAATATATGAATTTAGCCAAAAATAATTTTAGGAAAGGGGGAAGAGGGCGTAGTGTGCCTCGACATGACCGCGCAGAATCCGGGACCGGGCAGCCGCACTATGCCGGGATGACGTCGATCCCAATCGCCGGCATGTAAATCGTTCTTTTCTTGTTTTTCGAGGATATGACCCGGACCCGGCAGGACCAGGGTTTTAACAGGCCTCGGCCATGGCCCTGGCGTATGTAATGCGCCGGTGTTGTATGCAGGGTGAGCAGCGTCCTCGCGCAGATCTTTATCGATTCCTGCAAGATGAAAATTCCAGCCGGTACTACCCAAGTAACTCCCCTCTTTTCAGCCTACCCCCCGAAATCTCGTTCCCACCCAAAGATAATTAAATAAAAAATAGTATTTAACCTGCCAGAAAGACCTTGTTAAATAAATAGCCTCATGACGAGGGCACAGGCCGAGAACATGCTGGAAATCGTACGGTGGGATTGGGGTACGCTGTGCCAGGCGTCAGGTGGGACCCAGATTTCGGGGGTACCCTGCCCCTCTTTTCTCTTGATTGGCTGCAAAAAAAACTGTATTTTTAGAGAATTATAAAGTCCTCAACCCATCAAGGAAAACGACCTTGCGCGTCCTCTCCGGCATACAACCCTCCGGCAACCTCCATCTCGGCAACTATTTCGCCATGATGAAGCGGATGATCGACTATCAGGAGCATCATACGCTCTTTTGTTTCGTCGTCAATCTCCACGCCCTGACCTCGGTTTTCGAGGCGCAAAAACTGCGCGAAAATACCTTCGCGGCCTGCTGCGATTTCCTCGCCCTCGGCATCGATCCGGAAAAATCCTATTTCTACGTCCAGTCCGATGTGCCTGAGGTGACCGAGCTGACCTGGCTGCTCTCCAACGTCACCCCCATGGGACTGCTCGAGCGCGGCCACTCCTATAAAGACAAGCTGGCCAAGGGCATCCCGGCCAACCACGGCCTCTTCGCCTACCCGGTGTTGATGGCCGCCGACATCCTCCTCTACGGAGCGGACATCGTTCCGGTCGGCAAGGACCAGAAGCAGCACCTCGAGATGACGCGCGACATCGCCATTCGCTTCAACCAGACCTACGGCGAGGTCTTTGTTGTGCCCGAACCGGACATTCCCGATTCGGTGGCGATGGTGCCCGGCCTCGACGGCCAGAAGATGTCCAAATCCTACGGCAACACCATCGACATCTTTTCTCCCGAGAATGTCATGAAAAAGCGGGTGATGTCGATCGTCACAGACGCCACCCCGGTTGAGGCGCCCAAGAATCCTGACACCTGCAACCTCTTCGCCATCTATTCGCTCTTTCTCGATGAGGCCGGCCGGAAGGAGCTGCGCGCCCGCTACCTCGCGCCGGGACTCAAATACGGCGAGGTGAAAAAGGAGCTGGCCGAGGTGATCTGGAACTATTTCGCCCCCTACCGCCAGCGCCGCGATGAGCTGATGAAAGATCCGGAGGGGGTTCACCGCATAATGCAAAGAGGCGCAGAAAAAGCCCGCGCCGTGGCTGCGCACTATCTCGAGGCGGCCCGGCACGCCACCGGCATCGATTATTGAACCGTGAGCGATGGAGGAGATCCATCGCTCTTTTTTTTGAGATAACCTGAGGAAGGGCCTGCCATGATCCCCTATTCCTACCGCGACAACCGTTTGTTCTGTGAGGAGACCGATCTGGCCGAGGTGGCTCGCCAGTACGGCACACCGGCCTATGTCTACAGCAAGGCGGGCATCACCGGCAATTACGCCCGCATCGACGCGGCCTTCGCCGCCGCCCCCCACCTGGTCTGCTACGCCCTCAAGGCCAACGCCAATCCCGCCCTGCTCAAGATGATGGCGGAGCTGGGGGCCGGAGCCGACGTGGTCTCGGGCGGCGAGCTCGCCCAGGCCCTGCAAGCGGGATTCCCGGCGCAGCGCATCGTCTTCGCCAGCGTCGGCAAGACCGACGCCGAGATCCGTTTCGCCATCCGTTCCGGCATCCTCGCCCTCAACGTCGAGTCGCGCGAGGAGCTGGAGGTGACCGCCCGCCTCGCCGCGGAGATGGGCATGACCGCCCCGATCGCCCTGCGCATCAATCCCGATATCGACATCGAGGGCCATCCCTATCTGACCACTGGCAAGAGCGCCAACAAGTTCGGCATCGCCCTGGAGGAGGCGCGCGCCGCCTACCTCTGGGCAGCGGAGCAGAACTCCCTGAAAATCGTCGGGGTGCACTGCCACATCGGCTCGATGATCAAGAAGAGCGATCCTTACCACCGCATGGCCGAGACCCTGGCCGCGTTTGTTGCCGATCTGGGCAAGGCCGGCATCCGTTTCGAACACGTCGACCTCGGCGGCGGACTCGGTGTCGATTATACCAAAGTGCTGGGTGAGCAGGGCTCGCCCTGGTTCATGGAGCCGGAGGAGATGGCGGCACAGGTGATTCCGGTGCTTCAGCCCCTGGGCTGCGAGATCCTGCTTGAACCAGGCCGCTCCATCGTCGGCCCCAACGGGGTGCTGCTCTCGCAGGTGCTCTACCGCAAGGAGACCAAGGGCAAGAAATTCCTGGTGGTTGATGCGGCGATGAGCGACCTCATCCGGCCTTCGCTATACGGCGCCTACCACGCCATCCTGCCCCTCCAGGCCGGCGGTGTGGAACCGGAGACCGTCGATGTGGTCGGGGCGATCTGCGAATCGGGTGATTTTCTCGCCAAGGATCGCGAGCTGGAGCGGCTTCAGCGCGGGGATTATCTGGCGGTGATGACCGCCGGGGCCTACGGCTATACCCTGACCAGCAATTACAACGCGCGGCCGCGGCCGGTGGAGGTGCTCATCGACGGCGCAACACATTCGGTCATCCGCGACCGCGAGCCGTCGCTGTTCTGACTAAAGTTAACCTCTCACGGAGGCACAAAGTCACAAAGAGAAGCATAACTAGTTATTTCTTTGTGTCTTGGAGGTTTGGTGAGAGTAATTCTTATGGTTTGAACCAGAATACGGGTGAAAAATGGACGTAAAAGTCAAGGCAGTGGTCATCGACAAGGAGGGGCTGAAACGGACCATCTCGCGCCTCGCCTTTGAGATCATCGAGCGCAACCACGGCGTGGACAAAATCGCCATCGTCGGGGTGCGCACGCGCGGGGCTTTTGTCGCCGAGCGCATCGTCAAGCGTATCGAGGAGCTGGAGGGAAAACGGGTCCCATACGGGGTGCTCGACATCACCCTTTATCGCGACGATTTCCGCAAGCGGCTGCGCCAGCCGGTGGTCCAGGTCACCGACATCCCCTTCGAAATCGACGATATCCCGGTGGTCATCGTCGACGATGTGCTCTTTACAGGGCGGACCTCACGGGCGGCGATGGACGCCCTGATGGATTTCGGCCGGCCGGCGGCGATCGAGCTCGCCGTGCTGGTTGACCGCGGCCACCGCGAGCTGCCGATCCATGCCGACTATGTCGGCAAGAGCATCCCCACCTCCATCGGCGAGGAAGTGCAGGTGCGGCTGAAGGAGAGCGATGGCGAGGATTGCGTGCTGCTGGTTGAATCCCCCAAGGAGGCCCAATAGATGCCGCTGCAACAAAAACACCTGCTTGGACTGGAGGGGGTCAGCGCCGCGGATATAACCGCCATCCTGGAGACGGCGCGGACCTTCCGTGAGATCCTCGAGCGCCCCATCCCCAAGGTCCCGACCCTGCGCGGGCAGACGGTGGTCAATCTCTTTTTCGAGCCCTCGACGCGCACGCGCATCTCCTTCGAGCTGGCGGAGAAGCGCCTCTCCGCCGATTCGGTCAATTTTACCACCTCCTCCAGTTCGGTCAAAAAAGGGGAGACCCTCAAGGATACCATCCGCAACATCGCCGCGATGAAGATCGACATGGTAGTGGTGCGCCACCAGTCCGCGGGAGTGCCTCTCTTTCTCACCCGCTGCGTCGATGCCGCGATCATCAACGCCGGCGACGGCGCCCATGAGCATCCCACCCAGGCCCTGCTCGACATGTTCACCCTGCGGGAAAAATTCGGCCGGCTGGAGGGGCTCAGGGTGGCGATCATCGGCGATATCTCGCACAGCCGCGTCGCCGGCTCCAACATCCGCGGTCTGGTGACCATGGGGGCGGAGGTGCTGCTTTGCGGCCCCAGGACCCTGATGCCGCGCGAGGTGGAGCGCTTTGGCGTCCGGGTCACCCACGACATCGAGGAGGCGATCGCCTGGGCCGATGTGCTCAATGTGCTGCGCATCCAGCTCGAACGCCAGGAGGCGGGATTGTTCCCCTCGCTGCGCGAGTATCATGCCGAATTCGGGGTGACCCTGCCGAGGCTGGAACGGGCGAAGAAGGAGATCACCATCATGCACCCCGGTCCGATCAACCGCGGGGTCGAGCTCGACAGCGACGTGGCCGACGCCGACTATTCGGTCATCCTCGACCAGGTGACCAACGGCGTGGCGGTGCGCATGGCAGTGCTCTATCTGCTCAGCGGTAATGAAGAGTCGGTGGGATGAAAGGAAAATCGATGGAAAACCTGCAAAAAGCCACCAAAATCCTCCTTCAGGGCGGCGAGGTGCTCGATCTGGCCTCCGGGAAGCGCCAGGCCCTGGATCTGCTGATACTCGACGGCCGCATCGCCCGCACCGGCGCCGATCTGCTCTCCGACTATGAGGGCGAGCTGCTCGATCTG
>JAKPUX010000088.1 GCA_029554865.1 bacterium
GGTGCCGGTCAAACCGAGGGTCTCGCGCAGCACCCACAGCAGCGGGGTTTCGGGATCGACATCTACTGTCACCCGTTCGCCGTTCACCTCCAGTTTGTATAGCGCCATTTTACCTCCTTGCGGTAAAACATCGGTCAGCAAACCAAGAACAACAAGGCCTCTGGGCAGGGCTGCAGCCGAGCAGTCCGGAGGGCCAGCCCCGGTCACCGGACCATGAGCATCCTCGCCTGAGCCGTCTCTCCGTCG
This sequence comes from bacterium, assembly GCA_029554865.1. Lineage (GTDB taxonomy): Bacteria > Zhuqueibacterota > Zhuqueibacteria > Residuimicrobiales > Residuimicrobiaceae > JAKPUX01. Next base: position 247 of record JAKPUX010000088.1, read on the forward strand.
GCCTCCAGGGTGTAGAAATAGATGCCGCTGGGCAGCTCCCCTCCCCTGTCGTCGCGGCCGTCCCAGTGGATCTGCCGGGCGCCGGCGCTCAGGCCGGGGCGGTCGATTCGCCGCACCTCCCGGCCCAGAAGGTCACGAATGAAAAGGCTGACATCGCCCGGATGGGCGAGGGTAAAATGTATCGAGGTCGCGCCGTTGAAGGGGTTGGGATAGTTCTGTTCAAGAGTGAATCCCTGCGGCGCGCCGGACTTGCCGGAGATTCCGGTAAATCCCGACAGGGTGAAGCGCGCCCCCTCGATATTCTGGCCCCCGAGCAGGGAATGGTAAATCATGGCCGGAGAGACCGAAGCCCCCTTTTTATAGACACCCACCCGCCACTCACCGTTTTTCAATCCCGCAAAATTGAATTCACCCCGGGCATTGGTAAATTGAAAAAAGTAACTGTCGTAGTACAGGGTATTCGCCTCAACAGCGACGACGCAGACTCCCTCCGCGGGGGTTCCGGCGGGCCCAACCACAGTGCCGCTGATACTGTTGCGTCCCTGCCTGATCCGGAACTCCCAGTCCATTCCCTTCAGGGTATCGTTGGCCGCCGCCGCAAGATTGAGCCGCATACCGGCCGGCTCCACCGCATCCAGCCCATTGGCGGTAATATTGAGACTGGCAACCGTCCCCGGCATTACCCCGATGAGATAATGGCCGTCTGCATCGCTCAGGCAGGAAGAGGTGCGGCCGTTACCGGTCGCCGGATCGGTAAATACGGCAGTCACCTCGGCGCCCATCACCCCCCGTCCCTCGACTGTGCAGCGCCCGCGGATGAAGGAGGTGTATTTCTTCAGGACAAAATCGAGGCCGGTATTCTCGCCGGCAGTGGCGATGACGTTGACGAAGGGTTTCTCTTCGTAATACTGCGACAGATGCATATAGTTGGCCAGCATATTGTGGGCCAGGCCGATCTGGGTAAACCCGGGTTCGGTGCCCATGATGTAGCGGCCCTCTTCATCAGTTCTGGCGACCAGGTAGCCGGCTCCGGTCGCGTAGAGAAGAACCTGCGGCACCGGCGTGCCATCCTCGTGTACAACCCTCCCCTTGAGCAGGGCGCTGAAGGGCGTGAGCGCAATATTCCTGACCAGGATTTCGCTGCTGCCAAGGCTGAGCGGGCCTGAATGCGCGGGCATATAGGCTCCTGTGCCCTCTCCGGCCCCGTCGGCATAGACCGTCCAGTTGCCGACGTCGGCTAGAAGGGCATAGTTACCCTCGGCATCGGTTCGGCCGTTGACGAAATCAAAGGTTTGATTTCCGCTATCCCGCATGGCCATCAGGGCCAGGTCTGCGATCGGCGCCCCGGTGGCCGCCGAGGTCACCTTGCCGATGATAGCGGGCGCACTGGTCTTGATGTCAAGATGGAGCCTGATCACCCCGGAGGAGCCGTCCTCGTCCTGCATAAAGATGAAGATGGTGCCTCTGGGCCAGAGCTTGACCTGTTGACGCAGCAGGGGAAAAATCACCCTCAGCTTGCCATCCGGCGCCCCCTCATCACCGAGGATCGAAGCCAGGGGATTGGCAGGATCCTTGATCCAGCCGACGCCGTCGATCGTATAGCCAAACCGCCAGTTCCAGCTGTAATCGACCGGATCAAAGATGTTGTTAGTATTGATGTCGGCGTAGACTCCGCCCCTCAGCACGGCCCCGATGCGCGAGAGATCCGCGGTGATCTCGAGCAGGGCGGGGACCGAGGTGATGGTCAGCTCGGTCTCGCCATTGGCCTTCATGTTGGTGATGCCCCAGACTGTGACGGGAAAGATGCAGATTAAAAAGAGCAGTGCTTTTTTCACAACAGCCTCCTTCCATAATCCTGTTCAGCATCGTCAAGGTGTGTAAAACATGCCGGTTCCATTGTCCTGCGTGGAAGCCTGTTACCGAGGTGCCTGCTGCTGCTAAAGGTGCGCCGGCCTCCCGGTGGTCTTCAACCGGAGGGCCTATTTGAGCATTTTGAGCAGATAGATATGTTCGAGGGCGATCATCTTGGCCCTCTGCTCGTTGGTCACGCCTGCGCCGTGGCCGCCTTCGGTGTTCTCGAAATAATAAAAGGGATAACCCAGCGCCTCCATTTTCGCCGCCATCTTGCGGGCATGGCCGGGATGGACGCGGTCGTCGCGCGTGGTCGTGGTGAAAAGGACCCTGGGGTATTTCTTGCCGGCCGCGAGATTCTGATAGGGAGAGTACTTGCTGATATAGGCCCACTCCTCCGGCAGGTCGGGATTGCCGTACTCCCCCATCCAGCTGGCGCCGGCCAACAGCTTGTTGTAGCGCTTCATGTCGAGCAGGGGGACCGAACAGATCACCGCGTTGAAGAGATCGGGGCGCTGGGTGAAGGCGGTGCCAACCAGAAGGCCGCCGTTGCTGCCGCCCTCGATGCCGAGATGACGGGGCGAGGTGATCCCGCGCCGGATCAGCTCTTCGGCGACCGCATAGAAATCATCAAAGGCGCGCTGGCGGTTCTCCTTGAGGGCGGCCTGGTGCCACCTGGGGCCGAACTCCCCGCCGCCGCGGATATTGGCCACCGCATAAACACCCCCCTGCTCCAGCCAGGCGACCCCGGTGACGGCCGAATAGCCGGGCCGCATCGCCACCTCAAATCCCCCATAGCCGTAGAGAAGAGTCGGCCGGGCGCCATCCAGCCGGGCCTTTTTGGCCCGCACGACGAAAAAGGGGATTTTGGTGCCGTCCTTCGAGACTGCCTCGAGCTGCTCGACCATCAGTTTGCCAGCGTCGAAAAAGGCAGGCAGGCTCTTGACCTTCCTGATATTTTTGCCATCGGCCGGAAAGTAATAGAGCGAGGTCGGCTCGAGATAATTGGTGAAGGTGAAGAAAAAATGGTCGGACTGATCGTCCGTCGCCGCCAGGCCGATGGTGCCGAGATTGGGGGCCGCAACCCTAACCCCGCGCCATTGGCCCTCGTCGAGGGTATAGCGCCACAGCTCGCTGATGACGTTGTTCATTTTCAGCAGGAGAAGGGCATTCTTGGTGGTGGTCATCCCGGCCAGACTCGAACGCTCACCCGGCTCGAAAACGACGGAGAAATTGCGGTCACCCATCAGGAACCTGTCATAGTCGATGCTGATCAGGGAGCCCTGCCGCCAGGTGCGACCGCCGGTGCTCCAGTCGGATTTGAGCTCGATCAGCATCTGGTTCTTGAAAATGCCGTTGAAATCGGCATCCTCCGGTATATCCAGCCTGATCAGCTTGTCGCCCTCCATGACAAAGATATGGCCGGTGTAGAAGGTCATGCGGCGGTTGACGAAGAGGTACTGGCGTTCGGGCTGGTGGTCCACTCCCGCCCCGACGCTCATATCGGTCTGCTGCCCCTCGAAAAGAGGGCGCGCCCCGCTCAAGGGGGTGCCGCGGTGCCAGATCTTGACCTGGCGCGGATAGCCCGAGGTGGTGAGGGTGCCCGGACCGAAATCGGTCCAGACCAGCAGGGTATTGCGGTCTTTCCAGGAGACGCCCCCCTTGGCCTGGGGGACAAAAAATCCGCCGGCGACGAACTCTTTTTTCACCAGGTCGAATTCCCGCATCTCGGCCGCGTCGCTGCCGCCGCGGGAGAGAGAGATCATGCAGCGGTCGTAGGCGGGATAAAGATAGTTTGCCCCATGGAAAGCCCATTTTTCCCCCTCGGCAGCGCTGAGGGCGTCGAGGTCGAGCACGGTCTCCCAGGCTGGAACGGAGTTGAAATAATCGGCCTGCAGGGTGCGGCGCCAGAGGCCGCGCGGATTCTTTTCATCCTGCCAGAAATTGTAGATATACTCCCCCACCAGAGAGGGGAAAGCAATGCGCTCCCGGGAATTGAGCACACTGAGGATTTTACCCTCGAGGGCTGCGTAGCCGGGGTGCTTTTGCAGCTCCGCGATGGTCGCCGTATTTTGGGCCTTGACCCACTCCAGGGCCCGCTCGCCTTCGACCTCCTCGAGCCAGAGAAAGGGATCGGCATCCTCCTGAGCTGTCAATGCAGCGGCGCAGACAAGCACTGCCATGGTGATCCTCACAAACCGGTTCAGTCTCTTCATTTTATGTCCCCTCCACTCTCCCCCGTCAGGGCCCGGATGTAGCCGGGATTGGGGGTGCAGTTGACGAATTTGATATTTTCAAGCAGGTCGCCCATCGCCTTTTTCACCAGCGCGGGCGCGGGACGGCTCTTGCGGATCTCCTCGAAGCTGCCGCGCGGACCCTCCACCCAGGCGACGATCGCATCCCACTCGGGCGTCCGGGGAAAACTGACGATGCCGCGGCTGGAGTCCATCTTCTTGTAAGGCCAGAAGCTCCAGCCGATGTTGTGCTGCTCGAGCAGCTTGCGGAAGCCCTCGATCCATTCGTCGGTGTTCTCGCCCGATTCGCCCAGCCAGATGGGCACATTGTACCGGTCACGGAAATCGAGGTAGGCCTGGATCTCCTTCTGTTCAGTCGGCATCCAGTATTTGTGAAAGGTGTAGGCGAGATTGGCATCGAAAGGGGGGCCGAAGACCGCGAAATTGGTGTTCCACTGCGCCCCGCCGAGGAAGATGATATGATGGGGATCCACCTCTCCGATGGCGCTGACCATGCGCTTGTAGAGGGGTTCGAGGGCCTCGTTCAAACCCGCCTCGCCGGCGAAATAGTGGGCGATGGGCTCGTTGAGCAGATCATACCCCAGGACGATGGTGCGCTCCTTGTAGCGCTCGGCGATCTTCTGCCAAAGATCGATGGTTGTGGCCTGGGCGGTGCTGTCCGTGAAGAGCCAGGGGTAGCCCCAGCTGTCGTCGATATTGTCGCCGGTCTGCCCCCCCGGCGCGGCGTGCAAATCGAGGATGACGTAGAGCCCCTCGGCCTCGCACCAGCCGATGACGTCATCGAGGCGGCGGAA
>JAKPUX010000090.1 GCA_029554865.1 bacterium
TCGCCATCCGACAGATTCACCGCCTTGAACTTGATCGATTGGTAGACTTTCTTGACCTCCTGCAGAGCGGCATGGGGAGTGCGGTCCGGGCAGACCAGGCCGTTGCAGCAGAAATTGGCGTCTGAGGGCGGGCCCCATTCGCCGCCGAAGGCCCAGTACTTGCGCCCGTCCGGGGTGGTGCGGGCGAAGCCCTGATCAACCCAGTCCCAGATGCAGCCCCCCTGGAGCTGGGGATGGGCCTCGATCACATCCCAGTAATCCTGGAGGTTGCCGGTGGCGTTGCCCATCGAGTGGGCATATTCGCACTGGATGAGCGGCCGGCTCTGCGGTTTGGAGGCATAGTCGAGCATGTTGTCGATGTGCTCATACATCGGACAGTAGATATCGGTATTGCTGCGCATCTCCGCACGCTCATAGTGGACCGGGCGCGAGAGATCTCGCGATTTCACCCAGTTGTAGGCGGCGGTGAAGCAGACCCCGTCGCCGGCCTCGTTGCCGAGCGACCAGATGATCACCGAGGGATGATTCTTGTCGCGTTCGACCATGCGGCTGACGCGGTCCACATGCACCGCGATCCAGTCCGGATGGTTGCCGAGGGTGCGCTCGGGTTTATAGCCCATACCGTGGGATTCGATGTTGGCTTCGTCGATGACGTAGAGGCCGTACTGGTCGCAGAGTTCGTACCAGCGCGGGTCGTTGGGATAGTGGCAGGTGCGCACAGTATTGATGTTGTTCTGCTTCATGAGTTGAATGTCGCGCACCATCGAGGCCTCGGAGATGACGTGGCCGGTGTGTTCGTCGTGCTCATGGCGGTTGACCCCCTTGATCAACACCGCGGCGCCATTGACCAGCAGCAGTCCATCCCTGATCTCCACCGTGCGAAAGCCGACCTTGCAGCCGACCCGTTCGGTCGCCGTGCCTTTGGCATCCTTGAGGGTCAGGACCAGGCTGTAAAGATTGGGGCTCTCGGCCGACCACTGCCGGGGTGCCGGAATGCGCTGGGCAAAGGTGACAGTCGCGGCGGTTTTCCCCTTCATCTCGATGGTTTGCGCGGCCTGATAGATGGCGTTTCCCTGTGCGTCGAGCAGGGCAGCTTCAATGGTGTGGGGATCTCTTTTTTTCCTCACCTCCACGCCGAGCAGCTCGACGTCGATCGAGAGCAGGCCGTCATGATAGAGGGAATCGAGTTCCGCTCTGGCCCAGAAATCGCGGATACGCGTCTTCGGGGTGCTGAAAAGAAAGACATCGCGCTCGATGCCGCTGATGCGCCAGAAATCCTGGCACTCGAGGTAGGAGCCATCCGACCAGCGGTAGACCTCGAGGGCGACGCTGTTGAGGCCGGGTTGGAGATATTTGGTGATATTCCACTCCGCCGGGGTCTTGGCATCCTCGCTGTAGCCCGCCATCTCGCCGTTGATCCAGATATAGAAGGCGGACTTGACCGCGCCGAAGTGGATAAAGACCTCGCGGCCGGCCCATGCTTCCGGAACGGTGAAGGTGCGCAGGTAGGAGCCGACCGGATTGAGGTCGTGCGGGACCTTCGGGGGTTTGGGATCTTTGGTCCATTCATAGGGGATATTGACATAGATGGGCTGGCCATAACCCTGCAGCTCCCAGTTGGAAGGAACCTGGATCTCCTTCCAGCTGCTGGCGTCGAACCCGGGCTTGTAGAAATCGAGGGGCCGGTCGGCGGGTTTGCTCACCCAGTTGAATTTCCAGGGACCGTTGAGGCTCTGGATCCAGGGTGAAGCCATGCGCTCGTTGGTGATGGCGGCGGCCATTTCGCTGTGGGGCGCATAGGTGGCGTGAGGGGCCTCCTTGTTGATGCCGAAAACGGCAGGATTCTCCCAATCAGGCAGCTGTGACCAGGCCTGATCCAGGCCGGCGAATAAACAGAGCAGGGAGCAGCAGAGCAGGAACTTGTTCATCTTGACCTCGTTTTCATTATATGATGGGCCGCGGACCTCTGCCGGTCCCGCGGCCTCTAAAGGTATGGTTTTTCTTTTGAAAAGAAAATCATTTTTTTATGGCGGTAATGGTGAAAATCCCCTATATTCAGGGAGATTTACCCCGGGGGGCCACTTTAAATCGATGGAAAGGAAGTTCATGACTGCTCCCCTCTCCTCCTCCCGGTATGATCTGAAATCGGTGCGGCTTCCCTATCTCTCCGGCCTGCCGCTCCGGATCATGGTTTGGATAATTGAAAGCCCCCTCGGCAGGCTGCTCATCCCCCAGCTCTTCAAATCAGCCGGCATCACCTGGCTGCGCAAGCAGAGTTTTGCCGAAGCTCCCCTGTATACTCCCCTCTACCGCAGCGGTCGGGCCGCCGCTCCCCGGCAGGAGGGCATGCCTGCGCTCCCGCCTGAGCCCGCCCCCGGTTTTAATTTCAGCAGCACGGCTGACTATGCTCGTGCCTATCGTGAGGGGTTGACTGATCCCGAACAGACCGCCTCCCGCATTCTCGACCTTATCGATGCCAGTGATCGCGGCCAAGAGCCCCTGCGGGCGATCACGGCCAGCTATACCGAAGAGCTTTTGCGCCAGGCACAGGAGTCGGCCCAACGCTTGCGCGAAGGCCGGCCGCGCTCCATTTTCGAGGGGGTGCCCGTGGCGGTCAAGGAGGAGCTGGATGTCGTCCCCTACCCCACCACAGTCGGCACCGCCTTTCTCGGGCGCGAAGCGGCTGTGCGGGATGCGACAGTGGTGGCGCGCATGCGCGCCGCGGGGGCGCTGATCATCGGCAAGGCCAACATGCACGAAATCGGTATCGGCGTGACCGGGCTCAACCCCATCCACGGCACCCCGCGCAATCCCTACGCCCCCGGTCATTACACCGGTGGCAGCTCGAGTGGTCCGGCCGCCGCGGTGGCCGCCGGCCTCTGCCCGGTGGCGATCGGAGCCGATGGCGGGGGATCGATCCGCATTCCCTCCGCCTTTTGCGGTATTGTCGGACTCAAGCCCACCTTCGGCCGCGTCAGCGAAATCGGGGCCTGGCCCCTCTGCTGGAGCGTCGCCCATGTCGGCCCCCTCGCCGCAAGCGTCGCGGATGCCGCCCTCGCCTATGGTGTCATGGCCGGCCCCGACGAAAAGGATCCCAACACCCTCCACCAGCCGGAGGTGGAGTGGAGCGGCTGGGACCAGTTCGACCTCAGCGATCTCACCCTGGGGATTTATCCGGAATGGTTCCGCCATGCCCAGCCGGCCATTGTCGCCGCATGCGAGGCCCAGATCGAGCGCTTCACGGCACTGGGAGCGCGGGTGGTGGAGATCGTCCTCCCCGATCTGGAAGCGGCGCGGGTGGCGCATACCATCACCATCGCCGCGGAAATGGCCCAATCCATGGAGGCTGATTACCGGCAGAACCACCGCCTGCATGGGCGGGACGTCCGCCTCAATCTCGCCCTCGCCCGGGCGATGAGCGCACGCGACTATATCCTGGCCCAGCGGGTGCGCGCCCGTCTGGTCCGCCATCTGGAACACGCCTTCAGCAAGGCCGATCTCATTCTCTCCCCGGCGACGGGCATCACCGCGCCACCGATCCTGCCCAGTGCCCTCAAGGGCGGAGAGTCCGACCTGACCAAACTGGTCGAGATCATGCGCTTCGCCACCCCGGGCAACCTCGCCGGCGTACCGGCGATCTCCTTCCCGGCAGGATACGATCCGGAGGGGCTGCCCATCGGCATGCAGGCCATGGGCCCGGCCTGGCAGGAGAAGAAGCTGCTGCGCCTGGCCCTGGCGGCCGAGCGCGGCCTGGAGCGCCGGCAGCCGCAGCGCCACTTTCCGATCCTGCCCGTCCCGGAGATAGCCTCCGCCTGAAGACCGGCCCGGGAAGAGAGAACACCGCGCAGCGGTCAGGTCAGGGGTAGCGCCTCTGCGTCATCACCCCCTCTTCGTCACTGAAAAGGGCGTAGAGCAAGGGATCGGCAAGCAGCCTCTCCACCTGCCAGGGCACACCGTCAACGAGCACCGACGCGCAGATCAGCCGGACGCCATGGCTGTAATCGGCGTAACGGCCGATGTGGATGTTGGTCAAGGGCTGGATCGGCCTGGCGTCCGGGCGGTGCCAGCCGTAGATGACGACATGCCCCGGCCGCTGGGGATCCGCGATGAGGTTGCTCAACACGATATCTTTCTTGTGCCCGGCGGTGAGCCGGCCGTGCACGCCTCCAGCCATAAGCAAGGCCTTTTCGACCTGATGCTGGTGCGCCAGAAAGGTCCGGGGCCGTTCGTTGCGGTCCCCATCGGGCGGAATGGGCTGCGGCGTCAACCTGGTCTCTGCTGCAGCGTAAATGGCATCCACCAGCTTGCGGGTGGGCAAAATGGCTCCGAAGAGGTCGGCCGCTCTCTGCGCGGTAAAGGGCGTCATCGGCATGCGGACGAAATCGGCATCCGATCCGATCGCCAGATAATCAGGCAACGCGGCAAACACGACCTGATGGGTCTCCCCGGCCGCATCAGCCCATTTTCTTTCGAGGAGGACGGGACGACGCAGGAAATCGGGGAGGTTGCCCAAGCGCAGCTCCTGCCAGATGGCCTCCTCGCGCACCTCGGGGGAGAGCGAGTCGATCATTGTGATAAACCGGGAGCCCGTCAGGGCAGCCGCGGCGCGCCCGGGTATAGCCAGGGCAGGCAGGAGCTGACTGCCCGAGCCGATCCATTGTTCGTAGGCTGGCTCGCCCCAGTACCGGTATCCCCGATTTTCAAATTCGGTTCCGCACAGTACGGCATGGATCAGGCCGTTGCGCGCCACCTGCTGGGTGTGCCAGATCCCGCGGTGCGGATTCTCCTTCAGGAAGAAACGGATACGCCCGGTCAGACCGGTCCAGCACTGAAAGGCCGTATCTTTCTGCGCGGTGAACGAATAGTATCGGACCAGGTCGCGGAGCATGCGGCCGCTGCGGTGCCAGGTGCCACCGCTGTCCGAGACCACACGGCGGCCGTTGAGAAGAGCGAGACTGTCGTTGTAAGCGAAGAGGGCCAGCACGCGACCGGGGTTGCCTCCCAGCCAACGTGCCAGCGGCAGGGCGTAGCGGCTCTCATAGCCGTAGTTGCTGTCGAGAAAGGCGATGCGCTCAACATAGTCGGGAATTTCATTGTTCTGGTCGAGGAAACTGAAGATGAAGCGGCCGCCGCCGCTGTGGCCGGTGAGCATGATGCCTGGATTGTGGACCCGGAAAATCTGCCGCAGGCTGTTGACCAGGTTGACAATCTGCATCCCGTGATCGGCGGGATGCGCCGTATTCCACGCCGGCCAGCTGCGCTGCCGGGTCTGCAGCAGCACTAGCACGGGGGTAAAGGGCGGATCCAGGGCGCGCAGAAAACGGATCTGAGCGCCGACATGCTGAATATCATAGTGCCAGTCGTCGCCAGGTTCGAGCCGCTTGCCGAAGGTCTGGTCGAGGGTGTTGCCGTTCGGCAGGGCATAAAGGATGAGCAGCAGCGGTTTGCTGGAGGCCAGCGGTACCGGGGCGTTGATGTGGACAAAAATGTCCTTCCCAAAGTCAAAGCTGAAGATCTGCTCGCCAGCAGCGCGGCCGGGTTGAAAATAAGGCCAAAAGGATAGTTCGTCCGGAACAACGCTCCTCCCGTCAGCGACGGATTTGGGCGGCACAGAGAGCGGGAGGCCGACAGAGTCCCGAGAGGATTTCACCTTTCCTGCTCCCGCCCGGCTCGCGACAAGGCCGGTCAGAAGCAGGGCAAGCAGGACCGTTCTATTTAAGTGCATAATATTCGCTTATATTTTTTTATCATGCTTCGCACCGGCCGGCAACACTCCTGGAACCATCCCGCCGGCTTGGCTGATAAAATATACTAAAAAATTTCTTGCTTTTAGGACCGGATTTGGGTAAAATTGCCGATAATTCACACACCGGCATACAAACCGCACAAAGGAGACTGGATGGTCCAAACCAATGAGAGATGGGGATCGCGGGTAGGCCTGATTCTGGCCATGGCCGGCAATGCGGTCGGTCTGGGCAATTTTCTGCGCTTTCCCGCCCAGGCTGTGCAAAACGGCGGCGGCGCCTTTATCATTCCCTACCTGGTCTCGTTCCTGCTCATGGGGATTCCGCTCCTGTGGATTGAATGGGCGGTTGGGCGCCACGGCGGCCAGTTCGGCCATCATTCAGCCCCGGGGATGATGGAACGCATCGGCAGGGGCCGGGCGTGGAAGTACGTCGGGGTCTTCGGCATCTTCACCAACCTCGCAGTGGCTGCCTACTATGCCTATATCGAATCCTGGACCCTGGGCTATGTCTGGTACTCCCTCACCGGCGCCTTTGCCGGACAGAGCGCGGAGCAGGTTTCGCACTTTTTCAGCGCCTATCTCAACATTGGCAGCGGCCATTTTCTCAATATATCCGGCCCCGCCATCCTTTTTTTTCTGATCACGATCTCGATCAACATCTACATTCTCTCGCGCGGCCTCGCCAAAGGGGTGGAAATCGCCAGTAAAATCGGTATGCCCCTGCTGCTCGTCTTCGGCGCCTTTCTGGCTATCCGCGCCCTCACCCTCAATGCCGGGGAGGCCGGGGCGGTCAATAACGCCCTCGATGGGCTCAACTTTCTCTGGCAGCCGCAGTTCGACTCCCTTACCAATCCCAAGGTCTGGCTGGCGGCAGCAGGACAGATCTTTTTCACCCTCTCGGTCGGGATGGGAACCATCCAGTGCTATGCCGCCTACCTGCGCGAGAAGGACGACATCGCCCTCAACGCCGCCACGGCCGGCTGGATGAACGAATTCGTCGAAGTCATCCTCGGCGGCTCGATCATCATCCCGATCGCGGTCGCCTACCTCGGCCTCCCCTGGATCCAGGCCAACGTCGGCTTTGAGATGGGCTTCCGCACCATGCCGACCCTCTTCCAGAACTGGGGGCCCTTCCTCGCCGCTGCGGCTGGTGTCGCCTGGTTCGGCCTCCTCTTCTTCGCGGGCATCACCAGTTCCCTGGCCATGGGCCAGCCGGTGATGGCCTTTCTCCAGGACGAGTTCAACCTCAGCCGCAAGCGCTCCGCCCTGACCCTTGGCGGCATCCTGCTCATGCTCTCGGCCCCCTGCCTCCTCCTCTATGAGATGGGGGCTTTCGGGGAGTACGATTACTGGGCCGGCACCTTCTCCCTGGTCGCCTTCGCCCTCCTCGAATCGATCGCCTTCGCCTGGGTCTTCGGAATTGACAAGGGCTGGGAGGAGATCAACCGGGGAGCGGACATCAAGGTGCCCCACTTTTTCAAATTTGTGATCAAATATGTGACGCCGCTCTTTCTGCTCGCGGTCTTTGTCGGTTCACTGCTCAAGCCTGAGGCGGGCAATTGGGCGGCCGCCTTTGGCAGCCTCTTTTCCGGCGGGGGCTGGCCCTTCGCCGCCGACAGTGTCATCGGCACCGTCCTCAATGTCGGCATCGCCGAGAAGCGCTGGTTCATTGACGGCATGCCGACGCAGATCTTCATACTCAACATGACCCGGCTGCTGCTGCTGTCCACCTTCATCATCATCGGCGTGGCCGTTTACGCTGCCTGGCGCAGGAAAGGGGCGAAAGCATGAGCACGAGCGCCTGGATCATGATGCTGACCACCTGGGCCATTGTGGCCTGTTTCTGCATTCACTTTTTCATCAAGGTCGTGCGCACCCCGCAGGGGAAAAAGCACTCCGTCAAGGACGCCTGAGCGGGCCACGAACGCCGGCCAGCGGACGGGTGCTCCAGGTGGAGAGACATCCATATCCTGCGCCGGCAAGGGCCTCAGGGCAGCTCCATCCCGCCGCGCAGCCGGATGTCGGCCGATGAGGCGCCGATCATGATCTCGATCCGGCCCGGCTCGACCACCGGCCGCAAGGCCTGATCAAGTTCCTCCAGTTCGCCCCTGCCCAGGGTCAGTACTACCTGCCGGCTCTCGCCCGGCTCGAGATGAATCCTGGCAAACTTTTTAAGCGCCATGAGCGGCCGCGCCAAATCTGAGCGCGGCCGTCGTGTATAAAGCTGGACCACCTCGTCGCCGCCGCGGGGACCGCTGTTGCGCAGCTCGAAGCGGACCAGCAGCGAGTCCTGCGCCGGGCTGGCGAGTTCCAGACCCTTGTAGGAGAAGCGGGTATAGCTCAGTCCATAGCCGAAGGGGAAGAGGGGCTCGCCGGGCAGGTCATGGTAATAGTCCAGCCGTCCGGTGGGCTTGTGATGGTAGACCAGAGGCAGCTGCCCCTCTGCCAGGGGAAAAGTGACGGGCAGGCGGCCGGCGGGATTGTAATCGCCGAAGAGCATCTCGGTAACAGCATGGCCGCCCTCCTCGCCGGGATACCAGAGGGCCGCCACCGCTTCCACCTCATCGAGCCAGGAGTTCATGGTCACGGCGCTGCCGGCTGTGAGCAGCACGATGACCGGCACGCC
>JAKPUX010000110.1 GCA_029554865.1 bacterium
GGTCATCGATACGGTGCTCGTCTTCCCGGAGGGAGCCTCCTCTTTCAGCACCGGCTTGCACCTGCCCGCTGATGCCGGGGGAGAGGTGGTGATCTTTTCGGAGAAGGGACTGAAGAGTCCGCCGCGCCTCTCCCGCTGCACTGAGGGCGACCTGATCAGCGGCGGCGCAGGCGCCGACTATATCATCATCACCCATCCCCTGTTCATCTCCGAGGCTCGTCAGCTGGCCTCTTACCGCGCCGCGCGGAACGGCTGGCGCACCCGGGTCGTCCTGGTCGAAGAGATTTATGATGCGTTCAACCATGGCCTGGCGGATCCATCCGCGATTCGTGCCTTCCTCCGCCATGTCCGGGAGAACTGGCCCGAACCCGCACCCGCCTATTTACTGCTCTTCGGCGATGCCAGCTGGGATCCCAGGAACAATATGAAGGTGGCGCATCCCACAGAATTTGTGCCTACCTATGGCAATCCGGTGAGCGACAGCTGGTTCGGCTGCCTCGACGGCGAGGGCGATATCCTGCCCGACCTGCATATCGGCCGCCTCCCGGTCCAGACCCCGGAGCAGGCCCGGATCATCCTGGAAAAGATCACCGCCTACGAGGCCGCCCCCTTGGCGCGCTGGAAAAAGGAATTTCTTTTCATCAGCGGCGGTTTCGATTTTCTCGAACAGAACCAGTTCGGCCAGCAATCGGCCCAGCTGATCAAACAGTACGTCACCGCTGAGCCCACCTTCGGCTCCGCCACCCTCCTGAACAAAACCTCGGATGGCCTGGAGGAGGGCGAACACCGTCAGGAGATAATCGATACCATCGACAGCGGGGTGGCCTGGGTCAATTTCATCGGCCATGCGGGCAGCCGAACCTGGGACCTGATGTTTCACAATGTGGACATCGAAGCCCTGAACAACGCGCCGCGTTTTCCTTTCATCACCTCCATGACCTGTCATACTGGGCGTTTTGCCGAGCCCAATCAGGTGGCCTTCGGCGAGCACTTTCTGCTGGCCGGCGACCGGGGTGCGATCGGATTCATGGGCACCTCGGGCTGGGGGTATTCCTATGAGGATTATACCTTCCTGCGCAAGCTTTTTCCCGCCGCCCTGAAAGATACCCTCCGTTCTCTCTCCGAAATCATCGATGCGGCCAAGGTGCAGTTATGGGCGGAGGCGGGAAGCAGCCTGCAGATCCGCGACATGCTCTACCAGTATAATCTGCTCGGTGATCCGGGGATCAAGCTGGCTGTCCCGGTCGTGCCGGATCTTGCGGTGCAGCCGGCGGACATCGAGGTGATCCCCGAGATGCCGAGCGAAGCGGATTCCACCGCCAGAATTAAGGTGCGCGTGCACAATTTCGGCCTCGGCACCCGGGACAGCGTGGAGGTGCGGCTCCTGGCTGATCATCCCAATCTCGGCGAGCAGGTGATTGCGCCCGCGATTAAACTTCCCCCCCTTGGCCGGGTCGATTCCCTCGAATGTCTCTGGCCGCTGCGCAACCTCGCCGGCGCTGTCGATGTCATCGCCCGGCTCGATCCCGCCGACAGGTTCCTGGAGGCCGACGAGGAAAACAATCAGGCCAGTCGCTCGGTCACGGTCCTGTCCAGTAAAATTCAGCTCCTTCTGCCCTCTCCATTCGCAGTGCTTCCAGCCGCCGATGCCATGGTCCGGCTGGACGGGAGCAATCTCGGCCTGAAAGGGGAGGCTATCTACCGCATCCAGATCGATACCTCCCTGACCTTCGCCAGCAGCCTCCTGATGGCGGATTCGATCGTCGCCTCATCGGCCCCCGCATTCGACTGGCGCCCGCCAAACCTGCAGCGGGACCAGCTCTATTTCCTGAGAATCAGCAATTCATCCAACGAGCCGGGATATTGGCAGGTGAGCAGCTTCAAGACCTCCGTCCTGGCTGAGAACGGCTGGCGGCAGCAGGGAAATTACGCCTTTGCTCAGAACGGGCGGGACAATGTGGAATCGGCGGGAACAGCCGCTCTCGCCTTGCTCCCACTCCCGCTTTATGCCGAATCCGCGGGCTATGCAGACGGCAATTTCACCCGTATACTCGTCGGAGATGCCCCCGCCATTCAACCGCGGCGGGGTCATAATCTGGTTGTTGTCGATCCCGGGACTTTCAAGGTGGAGGCGACGCGGAATTTTGATACCTATGCGGACAGCTCCGCGGCCAACCAGATGGCGGCCCTGATCGAGGGGCTCGTTGCCGGGAAAATAGTCCTGGCGGGGATCATGGATGAGGGGACCGTCAACATGACAGAACGGGCCTTCCGCGCGCTGGAGAGCATCGGCAGCGCCCAGTGCCGCAGCGTCGGCGTCCGCTCCTCCTGGGCGATCATCGGCCGAAAAGGCGCCGCTATAGGCAGCGTACCCGAAAAAACCGTACCGCCCAATGCCGGCTCCGCTGCGGTCGTGGATAGTCTTTATTATTATCCCCCCCGCGGCACCCTCACCTCCCCGCGCATCGGGCCGGCGACGGGCTGGCGCTCGGTCCGCGCCGAAGCGGAGGTGCCGCAGCAGTGCAGCCTCACCCTCAGTCTGCTCGGACAGCGCCGCAGCAGCGCCCTCTGGGACACCCTGCGCACCGGCCTGCCCGTCAATTTCGACAACGACATCTCGGCGATCAGCGCGCGGGAGTACCCCTGGCTGCAGCTGGTGGCCGACTTTTCCACCGCTGACCAGCTCAGCACGCCACGCCTGCACGCC
>JAKPUX010000137.1 GCA_029554865.1 bacterium
TCATATGCATCCTCCTGGTGGCCTCCAGTACCAGCCCGGCCGCCGAACCCGGTCCCGGCGGCCTCGTCCAGCTGGAGGAGAAAGAGGGGCGGCTCTGCGGCACCCCGATCATCGCGCAACAGCAGCAGCTTCTCATCGAGAACACGCGGCGGCTGTCACCGGAACTGCCTGCTGCCCTGGCCAAGGAAGCCGGGGTATCCCATGTGGTCGGGGATACCCTCAGCTTTTTTACGGTCGACTTTAGCACTTCCGCCTATTCCACCATCAAGGCGGTGTGCCGGGAAAAGACCGCACAGACCTATATCTTTGTGGGCGCTGAGGATCTGGCGTCGAACCGGGTGAGCGCAGCCGATATTGCGGACTTTAAGACCGCCTTCGAATCCCGCACTCCTGCCGGCTCACTCGACCCCAATCAGGGCATCTACAGCCTGGTCACCGGGATCTATGGCCCGCCGCCGAACCGCTCCGGCGATGGCTATGTCTATATTCTCATCCACGATATCAAGGACAACTACGACCCGGACAGCGGCAAACGGGTCTATATCGCCGGCTATTTCAGCCCCACCGATCAGACCAACGGCACCTACAGCAACCGCAAGGATCTCATTAACGTCGACTGCTACCCCCAGAATCCCTCCCATGCCGGCGCCCTGGCGACCGTCGCTCATGAGTTTCAGCATCTCATCCATAACGGCCAGGATGCCGATGAGGACGAAGGCGGCCTCTGGGTGAACGAGGGCGCTTCCGAGTACAGCGAGGTGCTGTGCGGATACAGCCTGCGCATGCCGACCTACTATCTTCTCCATCCCGAGCGCTCGCTCACCCAGTTCGATGCCAGCGACGAAAATCTCTGGGACTATCAGAAAGTCGCCCTCTGGACCTATTATCTGGCGGAGAAATTCGGCCCGGAGCTGATCGGCGCCATTGTCAAGGATCCCAAGAACAGTCTGGAGGGGGTGCGCAGCGCCCTGATCAAGCGCGGCATCACCCTCAGTTTTGAGGATATTTTTAGCAATTTCGCCGTCGCCAACTATGCGGATAATCCCGCTTTGGGCGAGAACAGCTACTACTCTTATAACAAAATCCGCCTGCCCAGCCTGCCAGCCTCGACTCCGCACTCCGTCTATCCCCTGAAAGACCAGAATCGAACCCTCCCCAACTATTCGATGGGCTATTACCGCTTCACCGGCGAGGACTCGACCGCTGTGCTTCATCTGCAGGGCAAGCCCGGCGCGGAGTTCCGGGCCCGGATCTATACACCGGGCGCCACCCCCTCCGTGCAAAGCGTCGCCCTGGATGCGACCAATACAGGGCAGTTTCCCCTCAACAATATCGGCGTCTCCGCTGAGGCCGATGTGCTCACCGCCATCAGCCTCGGCTCCAGCAATGCCTTTACCTACTCGGTGACAAGCGACTTGACCGACCGGGCCATGCCAACGATCTTCACCGGACCCCAGGAGCTGATCCCCACCGGAACCTCGACAACCATCACCTGGACCACCGATGAACGCTCCACCAGTCTGTTAGAGTACGGACTGAGCAGCGCTTATGGCAGCTCCCTGGCCGATACCGCCCTGGTCACCTCGCATCTCGTCACCCTGACCGGTCTCCAACCCAACACCACCTACCACTACCGCGTCGGCTCCATCGACGCCTATGGCAACGGACCCCGTTACAGCGCCGACTTTCAGTTTCGCACGGCCTCCGGCAGCGATAATACCATCGCGGTCGTCGAGCAGAGCCACTCCTATGCCTATTCAGGCCGGAGCATGGCGCGCACCCAGGACGGCACGCTCCATCTGCTCTACCATCAGGTCTCGGGAAGCAGGCGCTTTGTTTACCACAAGAGCACCGCCGATAACGGCGCCACCTGGTCCGATCCCCGCCTGGTCGATGAGAGCCTCTATCACAGCGGCATGCCCGCCGTCGTCGCCGATCACCTCGGCCGCCTCCACGTCGCCTGGCACGCCCGCGCCGGTTCGGCCGAGGACAAGCTGAAAATCTACTACAGCCGTTCGGACGATAATGGCCTGAGCTGGTCGGCGCCCGTCTGCATCGGCTCCCACGACCAGAACGACCTCCTCTATGCCGCGATAGCGGCCGATGCGGAGAGCAATCCCCATGTGGTCTGGAATATCGCCCTTTATGACGACGACTATGCCGGCGACATCTATTACGCCGGCTCGGGGGACGGCGGACGGACCTGGAACGCCCAGACGATGATCAGCAGCGGCGCGGGCGACCGGCGCTGCCACGTCCCCGTCATCGATATCACCCCCGCGGGCGAAATCTGGGTGGCCTGGACCGACGGCCTTTTTGACCAGGAGAGCCGCAAGATCTGGCACACCCGCAGTACGGACCATGTCACCTGGAGCAGCCCGGCCGCTGTCACCGCCTCGGGCGTGCTCTATGACCGCTATCCCTCCCTGGTGATCGACGACCGCTCGGTCGTCCACCTCGCCTACACCGACAACTACACACCGGGCGATATCCGCATCATGTATATCCGCTACGACGGCGGGAGCTGGTCTGAGCCCATCCCGGTGGCCCAGTCGACCACCGGCAATGTCAGCGCCCCCAGTCTGACCTGCGATTCCCTGGGGGTCCTCTATCTCGTCTATCGCGACGATCAGGGATCGGCGACCCTCGGCCGCTATGCCTCCGCTCCCGCCGAGACAGCCGATGGCCCCGCGCTCGCCAAACCCTCCGCCTCGGACAGCGACATCTTTTTCGCCCTGTGTAGCAAGGGTGGATGGCTCTCGGGCGGCAACATCAGCAGTGATGATGTGGCCAACGAGTATCCGGAGACGCCGCGGCGGGTCCAGCCTGGGGCGCTGGAGGCCATCTGGATGCGCACAGTCACGACCACCGACAACCGCATCCAGTTCCTCCACCTGCAGACCGAACCCGAGACTACCCGCCAGCCCCTGGGGATCAGCGTCATCTCTCCCGAGGCGGACGCCGGGGGAGTCTCCTACTTCAAGCAGGCCTTTTTCGTCCAGGTTGATTTCAATCAACGGGTGATCAGCGACTCGATCACGGCGGCCACCTTCAGGGTGACCAGCGCTGCCCAGGGCCCCCTCGTCGGTTTTATCACCTACGATCAGAGCCAGCGGCGTCTCCTCTTTCAGGTCAATGTCAATCTGCTCCCCGAGGACCTCATCACGGTCTGGCTGAGCGGCAGCATCCCCCAGGAGGGGGGCGTCGGGCTGGACGGCAACGGCAACGGCATCGCTGAGGGGTCGCCCGCCGATGATTTCAGCTGGAGCTTCCGGACCGGGGCCCCGGATCTGCAGGCGCCGGCCTTCACCATCGGCATCGCCCAGAATCCCGTGCTCAACCGCTACATGGACATCTATCTTTTCCCATCTGAGGTGCTGCTCAGGAATCCCGCCGTCGAGATCGGCGGCAGCATCTTCCCCGCCCTGCGCGTACCCGGCGAGGCCTTTATCTACAAGGCCGATTACCGGCTTGATCAGAGCGGGGTCATGCAAATCAAGGCCACCGGTGAGGATCTGGCCGGAAATGTGGGCCAGGGCGAGCGGCTTTTCACCGCCCAGTTCATGCTCGCCGAAAGCGGGGGCATGCTCTCCTCACCTGATGGCCGCTTTTCGCTTGAGGTTGGGGAGAGGAGCCTCCCCCACGACCTCTATCTGACGCTGGTGCCCGAAAAGGGCGTGGGGGCGGAGGCCGATCCCGAGTGGGTTATTGGCCCGGAGCGGCTGAGCCTGGCGCGCCCCGTGCAGCTGCGCGTCGCCGCGCCAGCGCAGGAGGAGAAGCGTTATTTCATCGAGCAGAAGCGGCCGGATGGATCATGGAAGCCTTTGCCCGGCGCCGTTGAGGAGGGCGTGGTCAAAGCCTCGGCACAGAGCCTGGGTACCTTCCGCCTGGCCTCCGTCACTCAGGTCATCCCCCGGCAGTTCGGCCTCCATCAGAACTATCCCAACCCCTTCCGCCGCGGCGTGGAGACGACCACTTTCCATCTCGATCTGCCCCTGCAGCGGGAGGTCGAGGTCGCCGTCTACAACCTCCTCGGAGAACGCATCCGCCTCCTGACCCGGGGTACTCTCGCGGCGGGTGTGCATACCCTGCACTGGGACGGCCGCGATGAAAACCGGAACGCCGTGGCCAGCGGGGTCTATTTCTACCGCTGTGTTTTTCCCGGCGGCTCCTTCACCCGAAAAATGCTCATCCTCCAGTAGAAGGGAGCGATGAATGCAACCCGCATCCAGAAAAGACGGAAAGCGCATGAATACCAGTTCCCCTGTTACCGGATCCATAGCCACCGGCGGCCGCATCCTGCTCGCCGCCCTCGTCGGCGCCCTGCTCTGGAGCGCCGGCTGCGGCGGCGACAACGGCACCAATCCGGTCAACTATCCCAAGCCGAGGATCGTGGATATCCCACAAGTCAGCGAGCTCTCGGCCAGCCAGGCGACGATCAGCTGGACCACCGATGTCGATGCCACCTCGGCGGTGCTCTTTGGCACCCAGAGCGGCTCCTACACCCGCAAGGACAGCAGCAACGCCCTCAAATCCACCGCCCACAAACGCACTCTTACCTCGCTGCAGTCCAATACCCTCTACTACTACATCGTCCGCTCGAGATCGGAGGGAGGCGCGGTCGCTTCCGAGGAGGGCACCTTTCAGACCATTATGGCTCCTGCTGACATGGCTGCAGCTGCCTGGGAGTTTTTCCGGCAGGAGAAGATCGGCCAGGCGGTGGCCATGTTCGAGGCCCTCCGCCAGGACCAGGCGCAGTCCTTCGAAGCCTTCACCGGGCTGGGCTGGTGCTACGCCCATCCGCTCGTGGACAGCCTCGAAAAGGCCGCCGGCTATTTCAGCGGCTCCCTGATCCTGCAGGCGATCAACGCCGACGCCTGCGCCGGGCGCGGCTTTGTGAGGCTTGCCCTCAATCAGTACACGCAAGCCATCGCCGATTTTGAAAAGGTCCTTACCATCAATCCCTCGTATAACTTTGCCTACAACCCCCGGGTCAATGCGGCTTCGGTGCGGCTGGGACTGGCGGAGGCCCATTTTTACCTGCAGAACTTTTCTGCCGCCCAGGGGCAGATCGATCGGCTCGCCTCTGGCAACGGGCTGCAGCCCGGACAGCCCTCCACCTGGAGCGTGGGGGGCAAGTCCTATGGCAGCTATCCCGAAGCCCTGCTCGCCTGGATAGAAAAACTCAAAGCCCAGGGATGAGCCCTCGTCTTGAGGAATGAAAAAAGCCCTGACGGTCATGCCGTCAGGGCTTTTTTCGTTTGTCCCGCAGGGGTGGCGGTCACGACCGGGGCAGCGCCGCGCGGCTATGGCCTCCAACGGCGCCAAAACGATCAGGCGGACTCGGCCATGCTGAGCTGGCGCTCATAGTCCTTGCGCTGCTGGGCCGTGAGGATGGCCTTGCGCAGCCGGATCGATTTCGGGGTCACCTCGACCATCTCGTCATCCTTGATAAATTCTATCGCCCGTTCAAGGGTCAGGGGTGTGAAGGGTGTGAGCTGGACCGCTTCATCCTTGGTCGAGCTGCGCATGTTGGTCAGCTTTTTCTGTTTGGTGGGATTGACGTCGATATCGTTTTCGCGGTTGTGCTCGCCGATGATGTGGCCCTCATAGGTGGGCTCGTTGGGGCCGACGAAGAGGATGCCGCGCGGCTCGAGGTTGCCGAGGGCGTAGGGTACGGTTTCGCCCGAGCGGTCGGAGACGATCGAACCGGTCAGACGTGAGACGAAATCCCCGCGGTAGGGCTCATAGCCGTCGAGGAGGAAATTCATGATGCCGGTGCCTTTGGTATCGGTCAGGAACTCGTTGCGGTAGCCGATGAGGGAGCGCGAAGGGATGGAAAACTCGACCCTGACCCGGCCGGTGCCGTGGTTGACCAGGTTGAGCATGCGCGCCTTGCGCCGCGAGAGCTTTTCGGTGACGATCCCGAGGAACTGCTCCTCGCAGTCGATGAACAGATGTTCGATCGGTTCATGGCGGACGCCGTGGATGGTCCTGAAAATCACGCTCGGCCGGCCAACGCAGAGTTCGAACTCCTCCCGCCGCATCTGTTCGATGAGGATGGCCATCTGGAACTCCCCGCGCCCCTTGACGATAAAGCGGTCGGGGCTCTCGCCGGCCTCAACCCGGATCGAGACATTGCGCAGCACCTCCTTCATCAAGCGCTCGCGCAGCTTGCCGGACTGCACATGACGCCCCTCGCGTCCGGAGAGGGGGGAGGTGTTGATGGTGAAGAGCATCGAGATGGTCGGCTCGTCGACTGTGATGCGCTTGAGGGGCTTGGGCGCCTGGGCTGTGCAGATGGTGTCACCGATGTGAACCTCCTCGATCCCAGCCAGGTTGATGATGTCGCCGGGCTGTGCCAGGTCGGTCTCGCGCAGGGTGATGCCGTCATAGACCTGTATCCGGGTGACGCGCAGGGGGATTTCACCCTTGTCCTCGGTGATGCAGATCAGGGCGTCATTGTTATGCGCGCTGCCGTTGAAGACCCGGCCTATGGCCAGGCGGCCGAGATAGTCGGAGTAGTTGAGGTCAGAGACCAGCATCTGGAAGGGCTCCTCCGGATCGTAGCAAGGAGGTGGAATATACTCGAGGATGGCGGCGAAGAGGGGACGGAGGTCGCTTCCCGGCTCCGTGAGGGAGCTCTGGACAATGCCCTGGCGGCCGATGGCATAAAGGACCGGGAATTCGATCTGCTCCTCGGAGGCATCGAGATCGATAAAGAGGTCAAAAATCTCGTTGAGGACCTGCTGCGGCCGGGCATCCTTGCGGTCGATCTTGTTGATCACCACGATGATCTTGAGATTTTCTTCGAGGGCCTTCTTGAGGACAAAGCGAGTCTGCGGCAGGGGCCCCTCGGAGGAATCCACCAGGAGGATGGCGCCGTCGACCATCTTGAGGGCGCGTTCGACCTCGCCCCCGAAATCGGCATGGCCCGGGGTGTCGAGAATGTTGATCTTGATCCCCTCCCAGCTGACCGAGCAGTTTTTCGCCGCAATCGTGATGCCGCGTTCGCGCTCGAGATCCATGTTATCCATGATGCGCTCCTCGACCTGCTGGTTATCGCGGAAGAGCCCGCTCTGTCGAAACATCTGATCGACGAGGGTGGTTTTGCCGTGATCGACATGGGCGATGATGGCGATATTGCGGATCAGGGGATTGGATGCGGTCCTTTTCATGCTTTCCTTCTTTTGCTGGGTTACGATCGGGGCGGATACGGCGCGTGCCGGCCGGAGTTTTGAATAGCTTAAAATATACGCACATATTTTGCTATTTACTACGGAAAAAAATAGCCCTTTTGCCGTCCGGCTCCACTCCTGCTGTCTCGACAGGGCATAAAAAAGGGCGGACCCTCGTGGGGATCCGCCCTTGTCCAACAGAAAACCGGCTGCCCGGCCAACGGGATCACTTGATCAGGGTCATCCTCTGGCTCAGCTCGGCATCAGGCATTTTAAGCAGGTAGAGATAGGCCCCGGTGGGCAGATCGTGCCCGGCATCATCGCGCCCATCCCAGATCGCCGAGTAGCTGCCGGTCTCGTGCGGCTTGGCGACCAGGGTGCGCACGCGCTGACCCTGCAGATTGTAGATCGCCAGCACCACCTGTCCGGGCTGCTTGATGGAGTAGGAAATGCGCGTCGTGGCATTGAATGGATTGGGTGAATTTTGATCGAGGCGGTTGGCTGTCGGCTTGGCTACTTCGACCATGACCGGTCCATGCCACTGCATCTGTCCGTCAGCGGCGATGTCGACGATCTGGTAATAGTAGACCTTGCCCGCCTCCGCGGTCTCATCCACATAGCGGTAGCGGTGCGCGCTCGCACTGCTGCCCGCCCCCTGGATCATCCGGAGGTTGATCTGGGAAAAGATGCCCCCCTCCTCGGTGGCGCGGTAGACGTTGAAGCCCAGGTTGCTGGTCTCGGACTGGGTCTCCCACTGCAGCACGACGGCGCCATCCATTGCCGCCGCGAAGAAGGAACTCATCTCGACCGGGGTGTAGACCGGCACCAGATAGTCTTCCACCTCGCCGTCCGGCGCGGGGCCGGAGGCCAGCAGGCCGGGCACCGAGCTGAAGCGGAAGCGGCAAAAAGAAAAGAGTTCCTCCAGCCCGGTCATCGGCACATCGATGCTAAGAGGATTTACTCCTGTACTGAGGGCGAGATCGACCACGGCGTGTTCACCATCCTGGCTCCAGGTGCCGTCGCCGTTCCAGTCAAACCAGACATTGAGATAGCCTGGTGCCGATGCGGTGATTTCCATTTGTCCGGCCTGGCCCTGATAGAATTTGCTCTTGAATTCGACCCCGTCTTCATCGTCGATGCCGATGGTGTCATCCCCGTCGGCCTTGTCGCCGGGGTGGCCGTCCGGTTCGGTGTCGATGGCTGCGCCGAGAAAATAGCCCGGTCTATAGGTATGGCGCGCCCCGTCATGGCTGAACAGGGTGGGGAAGCCGTGCTCCATCGCATCGCCCATATCGACTTCGCCGCAGCTGGTCGAGAGCACCATGCCGCTCCAGAAGATCGAGTCGCCTTTATCCTCTGGCGAGGAGACAGTCACCTTGACCTCGGTGACTTCACCGGGCACCGCCTTGAGGAGGAGGGTCTCCACCAGAACCTCGTCGCCGAAGTTGGGATCGTCGATACTCTTTTCGACGACGCGGGGGCCGGCCTCGGCGCGCAGGAGGGCGAGCCGGCTGGAGCTCTCCTTGTCGGTGATCACGCAGGTAATCTGGACGTCACGCGGCCCGAAGGTGGCCGGGATGGTCTGGATTTCACTCCAGGTGTTGGGGCGATCGCCGGCCTCCCACCACAGCCCCTGATGGACGAGCTTGCCGGTGGTGAAGCGGGCTTCAGAGCTTTTGCGCAGAATGTAGACGACCGCGGCGCGGGCGCAGCTGTAGCCGGGGTTGGCATCCCCCTCCATGTAGACCTTGATGAAGGCGGCGGGCTTGAGCATTTTCTCATAGTGATAGCCATAGCCTTTAGTGATGACCGTCGGGGTGTCGAGATGGTGCTTCTCCAGCGGCGTGACGATAAAGGCCTCCTCCGGGGGGGTGTACTCGGGCGGCACCTTGGCGACGACCTGGATCAGCATGCTGTCGACGGTTTCAGGATTGGGGATGTAGATGATCTGGGGACTGTTCAAGGCTGATTTGTTGCCCATACCGAGGGCGATGACCTCGAGCTGCTGCCCCTCCCCGCAGAGGACCGGCAGGCTCCCCACCTGGGCCTCTCCGGCCAGAGCCCAAACCAGCAGCAGGGCCGCAGCACCCAGAATGACGATGTGTCTGGTTCTGTTCATTTTTTTCCTCTCCCCGGGTCAAAATGGGCGCGCGCAGGCGGGCTGCCTGCAACAAATCAGCGTCAGTTTTGTCCCTTTTCTTTGACAGTGCCATGAATTGTATTTCTATTATCCCATTAAAATACAATTCATTATGGATTGAACTCAGTGCTCCTCGCACCTCATTTTACAATAATCAGGCCAGAGTCGAAAATTCTGGCTTTTTATATCCAGGTTGTTTATTTTTATACGGCTCCGGACGGGAGTGCGCAGTGGCGCACCCGCCGACCGGGGCAGCGGTCCGGCTATCATTTGCCGAGAGGAGAAGCGATGAGAGTTTCCTGCTGCTATCTGCTGCTGGTGTTTCTTCTGCTGCTGAGCTCCTTCGCCCCGCGGAGTGCCGGGGCCGGGGAGTGGAAAAAGGGAAATCCGCCTTTGGCGACGCGGTGGTTCAGCGAGGCGGGTCCGGAGCAGGCCCGTCCCGAGTACCCCAATCCGGCCATGGCCCGCGAGGCCTGGATGAATCTCAACGGTCTCTGGCGTTACGCCATCCGGCCGCGGGGGGAGCAGCTCCTGGACCAGCCTGGGCCAGCGCCGGCTGCAGGATGGGAAGGGGAGATTCTCGTCCCCTGGCCGGTCGAATCGGCCCTCTCCGGGGTGCAGCGTCCGGTCTCACCCGAGCAGCGCCTCTGGTACAGCCGCACCTTCACGGTTCCTGCAGAATGGCGCAAAAAGAAGATCCTTCTCCACTTCGAGGCAGTCGACTGGCAGAGTCAGGTCTGGGTGAACGGCATCGAGGTCGGCTATCATGAAGGCGGCTATGATGCCTTCTCTTTTGATATCACCCCCGCCCTCAGGTTCGCCGGTGATGAGGTGGTCACCGTGGCCGTCTGGGATCCCACTGACACTGGCACCCAGCCCCGCGGCAAGCAGGTCCTCAAGCCCGGCGGCATTTTTTACACCGCCTGTACCGGCATCTGGGGCACGGTCTGGGTTGAACCGGTGCCTGTGACCCGCATCGAGGAGTTGCGCATTGTGCCCGATGTCGCCGCCGGCGCCGTCACCGTGACCTGCACGGTTGCCGGGGCCTTGCCCCGCAGCCGCCTCGCCCTCACCGCGCTGGAAGAGGGCCGGATCGTCGCCTCCGCGAGCGGAGCCGCCGATGCCCCCATCCGGCTGGCCATCCCCGGGGCCAGGCTCTGGTCGCCGGCCACACCCCACCTCTATGACCTCAAGGTCCAGCTCATCGACCGGGAGAAGGTGACCGAC
>JAKPUX010000150.1 GCA_029554865.1 bacterium
TTCTACTCCTGATGGGGGGCCTCAGCGCCCTGCCCGCCCAGACCACGGGGGTGGCGCTGCGCGATTCCAACCTGCCCATCATCCTCATCGATACAGGCGGCAAGGAGATCCCTGATCTGGTGCGCATCCGCGCCACCATGAAGATCATTTATAACGGAGCGGGCAGACGCAACGCCATTACCGATCCCCCCAACAACTACGACGGTCTCATCGATATCGAACTGCGCGGCAGTTCCTCGATGGCCTACCCGAAGAAAGGATACCGCCTCGAGACCGTCACCACCGCTGGTGACAACCGCAACGTCTCCCTGCTCGGCATGCCCAAGGAGAACGACTGGATCCTCTATGCCTCCTACGACGACCAGTCGCTGATGCGCAACGTCCTCGCCTATCGCATCTCCAGCGAGATCGGCCGTTATGCCCCCCGCGTCAAGTACTGCGAACTGGTGCTCAACAACAACTACCGCGGGGTCTATGTCTTCATGGAGAAGATCAAGCAGGACAAGAACCGGGTCAACGTTACCGAACTGGAGAGCGCCGACATCAGCGGTGACGCGGTCACCGGCGGCTATGTCTGGAAATTCGACAAGGAGGAGGGAGAGCAGACTGCCGGATGGACCTCCATGCAGGGGCTCTACTACCAGTATCACGATCCCAAGGCGGAGGATCTGGTCTCCGCCCAGAAGAGCTATCTGAGGGGGGTGATGAACGTCTTCGAGTCGGTGATGCTCATGCCCACGCGCGGGGACACGCTCTTCGGCTATCCCCGCTACATCGACGTCGATTCCTTTGTCGACCACTTTATCCTCAACGAGTTCTGCAAGAACATCGACGCCTACCGCATCAGCTTTTTCATGCACAAGGACCGCGACAGCAAGGGGGGCAAGATTATCGCCGGGCCGATTTGGGATTTCAACCTCACCTTCGGCAAGACCTGGTATGCGGAGGATGCCGGCCGGGTGGACGAGTGGGAGATCGATCACGACATCTATCATCCCGGCGACTGGCCCAGTGTCCCCTTCTGGTGGGAACTCCTCGGTCATGATCCCTATTTCGCCGGCAAGGTCAGGAGCCGCTGGGCCGAGCTGAGCCAGACCATCCTGCTCCCCGCAAACCTCGACCTGCGCATCGATCAGATCTCCGATACCCTCGCCGAAGCCCGGGCCCGGGATGTCAGACGTTGGCCCGAGCCCTCGGCCGCCCACTCCTATGAGGTGGAGATCGCCACCCTTAAATCTTGGATCCGCGGCCGCACCCTCTGGATCAACAACCATCTCTGGCGTCTCGCCCCGGTGAATGGAGGGGAGGAGGAGGCCTCGCCGGGCGAGCTGCTGCTCCAGCAGAACTATCCCAACCCCTTCAACCAGTCCACCACGATCCGCTTCACCCTGCCGCGCCCCGCTAGGGTCTCCCTGCGCCTCTTTTCTGTGAGCGGAAGGGAGGTGGCCACCCTCGCCGCAGGGAACTGGCCGGCGGGAGCCCACAGCCTCACCTGGGATGGCGGCGGCCAGGCCAGCGGTCTTTACTTGTGCCGGCTCGAGGCGGCAGGCGGGATACAGACGCGTACCTTGATCCTGTTGCGTTAGCCCGGTAATATTGACATCCGGTTACAATTTCTTCCGTTGACGTAAATATTTTACCTGATAATGATGTTATGGAAGAAACAGAGAATGCTGGATGCAAACTGCTATTGGGCTGACCAGGTAATGACAGCCGGTGCCGCGACCGGCAGCAACAAAATGAAAACAGCTCTGTGACATCAAATGTCAACAACTGCGGCTCTGCGTTCGGCGCAGACGGGCATTCTGGACGACCATGGGGAAAAGGCATGAAAATACTGGGGCTCTCTGCTTTTTATCATGATTCTGCGGCGGCGATTTTGCAGGATGGCCAAATCCTGGCCGCCGCTCAGGAAGAACGCTTCACCCGGAAAAAACATACGGCCGAATTTCCGTCCCAGGCCGCCAGGTACTGTCTCGATTTCGCCGGCTTTTCCATCAACGAACTCGATGCGGTGGTCTTTTACGACAAGCCCCTGCTCAAGTTTGAACGTTTGCTCGAGACCTATTATGGCTTTGCCCCCAGGGGCGTGGTGTCGTTCATGGCTTCCATTCCGGTCTGGCTGCGGGAAAAGATGTTCCTCAAGCGCGTGATCCATGAGGAACTCGGCAAAATCGAGGAGTATGACCGACACCGGCTGCACATGCTTTTCCCCGAGCATCATCTCTCGCATGCCGCCAGCGCTTTTTTCCCTTCCCGCTTCAAGGAGGCCGCCATATTGACGATCGATGGGGTGGGTGAATGGGCGACCTCCACGATCGGATTTGGCCGGGACCATACGATCGAGATTCACAAGGAACTCCATTTTCCCCACTCGGTGGGTCTACTCTATTCCGCGTTCACCTATTACCTGGGATTTGTCGTCAACTCCGGGGAGTACAAGTTGATGGGCCTGGCGCCCTATGGAAATCCGGAGGGCGCTGCGACCCGCAAATACATTGCACTCATCCGTGAACATATCGTCGATATCAAAGAGGACGGATCGATCTGGTTGAATCAGGACTATTTCAACTATGCCACCGGATTGAGAATGACCCGGGAGGAAAAATGGCAGCAGCTCTTCGGCTTCCCGGTGAGAAAACCTGAATCACCCCTGGAACAACACCACTGCGATCTCGGGTATGCAATCCAGGCAGTCACCGAGGAGATCGTCCTCAAGATGGCTGAAGAAGCACAGCGGTTGACCGGTGCCAGAAACCTCTGCATGGCCGGTGGTGTGGCGCTGAACTGTGTGGCAAACGGCAAGATTATCAAAAAAAGACTCTTCGACGACATCTTCATTCAGCCCGCCGCCGGCGATGCCGGCGGCGCCCTGGGTGCGGCTCTGGCCGCTCACCATATCTATTTTGGACAGGAACGAAATCCTGCACCCACCATGGACGCCATGCAAGGCGCTTTTCTTGGCCCCGAATATTCCGCCATCGATATTGAACTGATGGCGCGTAAAAACAAGGCCGTCTACCATAAATACACCTCCTTTACACAACTCGTGGACGAGGTGGCAGATCTGCTGGCCTCCGGACAAGTGGTGGGGTGGATGCAAGGCCGTATGGAATTCGGACCGCGCGCGCTCGGCAACCGCAGTATCCTGGGCGACGCCCGTAATCCCGAAATGCAGAAGAAGCTGAATCTGAAAATCAAGTATCGCGAAAGCTTCCGTCCATTTGCTCCCTCGGTTCTCGATGAAGACAATACCTCCTTCTTCGAACTGGATATGCCCTCCCCGTATATGCTGCTTATCGCCGACGTTGTCTCCAGCCGGCGCCGACCGCTCCCGGATCATTATCATGACCTGCCGCTCTGGGAAAGACTGTACCATCAGCGCTCGGATGTGCCCGCGATCACCCACCTCGACTTTTCAGCCCGGATCCAGACCGTGCACCGGGAAACCAATGAGCCTTACTGGACCCTGCTGCGCCGCTTCAAGGAAAAAACCGGCTACGGCTTGCTGGTCAACACCAGCTTTAATGTGCGCGGCGAGCCCATCATCTGCACACCGGTGGATGCCTACAAATGCTTCATGCGTACCGAGATGGATTACCTCGTCATCGGCGACTACCTGTTCGTGAAAACCGAGCAGCCCAACTATCAGGATACGGAGAACTGGAAGGAGACCTTCAAGCTGGATTGACCGGCGCGAGGAGAACCCCGCGCCGGCAGCCGTACGGCATGAATCCCGCCGGGTATGTTCAATAGGCCCCCGCGAAGGAAACGTCTGCTGGAAGCGCAAGAAAGGAGCGAACCCGTGGATTTTCTAATGGATCTGTGGAATTTTCTCAGGGAACGGAAAAAATGGTGGTTGTTGCCAGTCATCATTGTGCTATTGCTGTTGGGTATCCTTATCATCATCGGCGGCAGCAGTGCGGTCGCACCATTCATTTATACCATTTTCTAGAAGGATTGTGACATGACTCGGGAAAAAAGCCTCGAGGCGATGCTCGCCCTCGTCTTTGGCTGCCTGCTGCTGTCGCTGCTGCTGGACATCAAACTGCTGCTCTACATCGGCCTCCTCCTTGGCGGCATCGGTTTGCTGATGGCCAAAACCAGTCGGGCCTTGGCCCGGCTGTGGTACAAACTTTCCCAGGCACTCGGCTTTGTCATCTCCAAGGTTTTGCTCAGCCTGGTGTTTTTTATCTTCCTCTTGCCTATGGCACTGCTCTCGAGGGTGTTCCGCCCGGATTTGCTGCAGCGGCGCCGCAAAAATACGGGCAGTTATTTTGTCGTCCGGAATTACTCCTACCAGAGCAAGGATCTGAAAAATCCCTGGTGACCGCTTTTTCTTGAGCTGTTGCGGCGCTGAGGCTAAAAATGTCCAATTCTTGCACACTCCTGGCGAAATTCTATCTGTTGTGATCTACTGCATAAAACACATCTATATTTGCCTAAAAACCAAAAAAAAGCTTGTCTTGTTGGCTTTAAATGGCTAAATTATACACAGTATAAATGCGCCCATAGCTCAGCTGGATAGAGCAACGGACTTCTAATCCGTAGGTCGAGCGTTCGAATCGCTCTGGGCGTGCCCAGGGTGGTCCCCGACGCAGCGCATTATATGGACCAATGAGGATGGACTTGGATGCCAGGCTGCTCGTTTCTGATGCAAGTTCTCCGGATGACTCACTGAAGGAAGATTGATGGTACAACTCAGACGTTTTGGGGTGGCTTTGGCGGTGGGGCTTTTCTGTAGTGTTTCTGTGCTGTTTTCCCAAAGTGATGGTGCATTGGCTGCAAAATTCCTCAAACGCTCCCACAAATACAAAGCCACTACCCTGCCGTATCGGCTGTTCGTTCCGGACAAGTACGATCCCAGCCGGACCTATCCCCTCATTCTCACCCTGCACGGCGCGGGTGAACGCGGTCTGGACAACGAGACCCCGCTCAAGGCCCACCGCCTCGGCTTGGTCTGGGCTGACAGCCTCCTGCAGAGCCAGAATCCCTGTTTCATCGTTGTGCCGCAGTGCCCCCCGGAACGGCAGTGGGTCAATACCGACTGGAGCAAGGGGAGCTACAGCCTGACCAACGTCGGCATCAGCTCTGAACTGAGCACGGTGATGAATCTGCTTGACTCGCTCTCGAGCGAGTATGCCATCAACACCGACCGGCTCTACGTCACCGGCCTCTCCATGGGCGGGTACGGCACCTGGGATCTCATCACCCGCTTTCCGAACCGCTTCGCCGCGGCGGTGCCAATGAGCGGCGGTGCGGATACCTGCATGGCCGCCTCCCTGCGCAACATGCCCCTCTGGGTCTTCCACGGCAAGGAGGACCAGAGTGTCCCGGTCAGCGCCTCACGTGAGATGATCGAGGCCCTGCTCCATTCCGACCGCGCCTGTGTCTTTACGGAATACGATTACCGTTCCGGCACCTCCGTCCGGATGGCAGACAGTGTGCTCACGGAAAAGGTCGCCTATAACGCACCGCTGCTCTACACCGAGTATGTCGGCAAGGGGCACGCGATCTGGCAGGAGTCCTATGCCATTCCGCAGTTGGCAAGATGGCTTTTCGCCCAGAAGCGGACGGCGGAGGCGGCGCAGGCCAAGGTACCCCAGATCGACATCATGGAGATCGCCTTCAACTATCCCAATCCCTTCAATCCCTCGACGACGATCGAGTATTCCCTGAAAAAATCGACCCTGGTCGCGATTGACATCCTCAATCTGGCGGGTCAGAAGATTGTGCAGCTCGCCTCGGGCCGGCAGGAGGCCGGGCGCCATTTCGTCCGCTTTGATGCCAAGGATCTGCCTTCGGGCAATTACTTTTTCCGTATCATCACCCCGGACTGGGTGCAGCACGGGAACATGATTCTGCTCAAATAGGGTGGAGGCGCTCCGTCCTGCATCCTGTGATTTTCAAGCCCCTTCCCGGCCGCCGGGGAGGGGCTGTTTTTTTCCTCCTCCTCCTGACCGCCCAAAATAGGCGATTTTCCTTGCTACCCCCACAATCTCGGTCCCACCCAAAGACAATGAAATAATAAATTATAATTTACCTGCCAGATACACCGTGTAAAGTAAATGGCCTCATGACGAGGGCACAGGCCGAGAGCATGCTGGAAATCGTACGGAGGGATTGGGGTAGGCTGTGCCAGGAGTCAAGATGGGATCCGGATTTCGGGGGTAACCTGCCCAAAATAGGCGATTTTCCTGTTGATTTTTGACTAAATTATCCTTAGTTTATCGCCAGTAAGTTTTTATACAAAAAAAACAAAGTGCATCCGCCGCGGCGCCTTGCCGCCACACCGAGGCGCACCTTTTGCGGGCCGCGCACCCCGCCGCAGCTGCGACCGATGCCGCCCCGAACGGAATGCCCCCCGCCCGGAGGATATTCCACAACCGCGAAAATATCCAGTTCCCACTCCTTGTTCACCTGAATGTGAGGTAAGGTTATGGGTTTCCGCAAATCCCCCCTGCTCCTGCTCTTCCTGCTCATCTGCACCACCGCCTGGGCGCAGACCACCGGCAAAATCACCGGCCGGGTCACGGACGCCACCAAGGGTGAGCCCCTCTACGGCGCCAACGTCATCCTCGAAGGCACCAACCTCGGCGCCGTCAGCGATTTCAACGGCGACTTTTACATCATCAATGTGGCCCCGGGTCGATACACCATGCTCGTGCGCATGGTCGGCTACGAGTCGGCCCGCGTAGAAGCCCAGGTCTCCACCAACCGCACCTTCGACGTCCCCATCCGCCTCCATGAGACCGTCATCCAGGGCCAGGAAGTGGTGGTCACCGCCTCCAAGATCTCGATTAAAAAGGACCAGACCAGCTCGATCAAGAATGTCTCCTCCGATCAGATCCAGCTCATGCCCGTCCAGGAGGTCTCACAGGTCATCGAACTCCAGGCCGGCGTCGTCGGCGGCCACTTCCGCGGCGGCCGCTCCAACGAGGTCTCCTATCTCATCGACGGCATGCAGGTCGACGAAACCCTCTACGGTGAAGGCTCCACCATTCAGCTCGAAAAAGAGGTGGTGCAGGACCTCGAGGTCATCACCGGCACCTTCAACGCCGAGTACGGCAAGGCGATGAGCGGCATCGTCAACATGGTGACCAAGGACGGCGCCGACCAGTTCCACGGCTCGATCAGCGCCAACCTCGGTAACTATCTGCCCAAATCCGACGGCGTCTATGTCGGCCTCAAGCGCGGCGATGTCACCCGCATCCAGGACTACAAGGCCCAGATCGAGGGCCCGATCTGGAAGGGCAAGATTAACTTCCTCGCCAATGTGCGCTACCAGAATGACCTCGGTTTTCTCAATGGCATCCGCCGCTTTAATGTCGACAACTACAGCAACATGGCCGAGAGCAATGTCGCCGGGGCGGATATAACCCCCTGGGACGTCTTTGTCAACGGCGTCCGCTACTACTCGGAACACACCGGCGACAGCTCGATCGTGCCGATGAGCGAGAGTGAGAACTATTCCTTCTTCGGCAAACTCTCTTTCAACCTGATCAAGAACGTGCGCATGGCCGCCACCTACACCCTAGAAAAGGGCAACGGCCAGGGCTACAGCCACGGTTACAAGTACAATCCTGATGGCTATGGCAAGAGCCACTCCCGCTCCGCGATGTACTCCTTCAAGCTCAACCACGCCATAAGCCGCAGCGCCTTCCACGAACTCAAGTTTTCTTTCACCGACAACTGGAACGGCTATTTTATGTACAAGGATCCCTTCGATCCGCGCTACCTCAGCACCCAGTACGGCGGCAGCGTCGGGGGCTTCTCCGCCGGCGGCCAGGACCGCAGCCATTCCGAATACTTCACCCAGTTGATGACCACCAAATATGACTTTACCTGGCAGGCGACCAAGCACCACAGCCTCAAGGCCGGCGTCCAGTACAGCCAGCAGTATCTGAAAAACTGGCCGGTGCCTACACGCGATGTCAAATGGGACTCGCCCCTGCTGCAGGCGCGCTGGTACGACCCCGTCGCCCAGCGCATGCAGTTTTTCCCCTATCAGGCGGAGTTTGTGCCCGAAGAGTCGATCTCGATGGACCGCTACATCAAGCAGCCCTGGGATTACTCGCTTTATCTGCAGGACAAGATGGAATACGAGAGCCTGGTGATGAATTTTGGCTTGCGCTACGACTATTTCAACTCCAATACCTATTATCCCTCCAACCGGCGCAACCCCTCCAATCAGGGGCTCTACGAAGATCCCAATATGCAGTCCACCATGCTCAAGGCCCCTATCCAGACCCAGCTCAGCCCGCGCTTTGGCCTCTCCTACACCCTCGGCAGCACGGCGGTGCTCCATTTCAGTTACGGCCACTTTTTCCAGATGCCGCCGATGTATTCGCTCTATACCAATTACCGTTTCATCGTGCCGACCAATGATTTCGGCACCACTCACGGCAATCCCCTCATGGAAGCCCAGAAGACGGTCAAGTATGAGATGGGATTGTGGCAGCAGCTGCTGCCCG
This sequence comes from bacterium, assembly GCA_029554865.1. Classification (GTDB taxonomy): domain Bacteria; phylum Zhuqueibacterota; class Zhuqueibacteria; order Residuimicrobiales; family Residuimicrobiaceae; genus JAKPUX01. Next base: position 8,475 of record JAKPUX010000150.1, read on the forward strand.
GACTCGGCATGGATGTCTCGGTCTATTACAGCGACATCTATGACCTGCAGAGTGCGGTGGTTTGGACCACCTATAATGAGACGCGTTACGGGGTCTACGACAACAAGGATTATGGCAACACCAAGGGGCTGGAACTGAAATTTGACTATCAGTCCGGCCCGCTTTTCGCTAATCTCAATTACACCCTGCAGTACACCCGCGGCAATGCGGACAATCCCAGCTCCACCTACAGCCGCCTGGCTGTTAACATCGATCCGGTGCCCAAGCTTATCCCGATGAGCTGGGATCAGCGCCACACCCTCAACAGCACCCTGGGCTACACCATGCGCAATCTTTCGGTGAGTGTGACTGGCTCTTTTAATTCCGGCTTCCCCTACGACTATAATCCGATCCCGACCAGCCGTCTGGCGCGTCAGAGCCTGCTGCCCAACAATGGCAAGAAACCGGCCAATTACAACTTTGACCTGCAGGGCCAGTATGATCTGCCTCTCAACGGCAACATGAAGCTGCGCTTCTTCGCCTACGTGCGCAACCTTCTCGATACCCGCAACGAGATGAGTGTTTACGGTTACACGGGCCATGCCTATGAGTCGATCATTTACCCGGCCCAGTACCTCTCGTTCCGTTCCAACTTTAACACTATCGAAGACCAGTATCAAAATCCGGCGATGTACTCCGCCCCGCGCGAGGTCAAGCTGGGCGTCGGGTTCATGTTCTAACCTTTATGCGGAGAATGGATATGCGCATCCGAAATATTTTGACAGTTGTCGCGTTTTGCCTCCTCACCGCCGGCCTTTTATTCGCCCAGACCGATTCGCGCGTCGGCACGACAGCGGCCAATTTTCTCGAACTGGGATTCGGCGGGGCGGGCAATGCCATGGGGGACGCCTATGTGAGTATGGGGCGCGACCTCAATTCGGTCTACTGGAATCCGGCCGGCCTGGGCTATTTGGAGCGCAGCCAGGTCATCCTCAATTTCCAGCCCTGGATACTCGACATCAACACCACAGCGATCAGCGCCGCCTTCGCCAATGACCGATTCGGCACCGTGGCCTTGACCCTCTACCAGACCTCCTATGGCGAGGAGAAGGTGACCAACACGGACATGCAGACCGGCACCGGGGAGACCTTTGACGGTCAGGATCTTGCGGTCAATCTCAGTTACGGGCGCAAGCTGGCGCAGTGGTTCTCCTTCGGGGCCACTGCCAAATATGTCACCTCGCGCATCTGGCATGAGCGCGCCGGCGCCGTCGCCCTGGATCTGGGCGCCATTGTCAATACCCCCTTCTTCTCCTGGACGGACAAGCCCGGCGATGGCCTCAACATCGGCATGAGCATTTGCAACTATGGGACCAAGATGGCCTACGATGGCATCGACCTCAAGGAGACCGTCGATATCGATCCGGATGAGAACGGCAACTACGCCTACATCCCGACCCGTTTCGAAACCGAGGGCTGGGAGCTGCCCCTGGTGGCCCGCATCGGCCTCTCGATTCATCCCCTGGTGGTCGGCAGCCATCGCGTCACCCTGGCCGTGGATTTCCTCCATGCCAACAACAACTCCGAGTCCATGAATGTCGGCGCCCAGTACAGCATGGCCATCCCCGCGGTGGGTGAATTTTATCTGCGCGGCGGCTACAAGGGGGCCTTCATGACCGATTCGCACTATGGGCTCACCGCCGGCGGTGGCATGCGCCTCGACTATCTGCGCAACCAGAGCATGATGATCGATTACGCCTTCAGGGATGTCGATCTTCTCGGCGGCATGCACACCTATACCTTGAGTTTTCTCTTTTAACTGCTCACTATCGTGGAGAGAATGGCATGAGACGGATCGTATCTCTGCTTTTTGTATCACTCTTGCTGCTGCTCCTGGCTGTGCCGGGCGTGGCCCAGTACGGCAAGCAGTATGAGGGCCCCGATGACCCGGCTGGCGATAAGGAAGCCGAAAGAACCGGCATCATGAACGGAAATAACGTGCTCACCTTTTTCCGCAACACCACCGAACAATCGGACTGCTGCAATCTCGGCTACTGGGTTTCCCGCTGGCCCAACGACTACAGCGGCTCCAAGATGCACGACGGCATCTGCTGCCTTTTCGGAGCACGGGTCTATGTCGAAAATGATTCGATTCCGGTGACGGACCTGAATCAGATCCGCACCCGCAGCGATCTTGACACCCTCTTTTTCTGCCAGGGCAGCTACCGCGAATATATGGACACCAGCCCGGACGGCAATGTCGAGTGGGGTCTCTATCCTGTTTTCGGATATTTTAACGTCTCGGAAGACAACCCCAATCCGGCCATGAGCAACAAGCCCGCCTCCTGGCCCGCCGCCGGCTGGCCGGCGCGCGGCGACGAGCTCAAATGGCCCGGCACCTGGAACGGCCGCTTCGGCCTCGGTATCATGAAGGCCGACCTCGAGAGCTATTTCGTCGCCAACGATGCCCAGGACCAGGAGTACCTCGGTCCGGAAGACAGGGTCAAATATTATCCCCGTCCGGGCCGCTTCATCGGCGACAAGGGGCCCATGCCCTCTGTCCAGAACGGCCTGCCCTGGGGCGGCATCGGTTTGCGCGTCGAGGTCCGCGGCTTCCAGTGGAAGAATCCCGAGGCCGCCGACTGCATCTTCTGGGAATATACCATTGCCAATGTCTCCAATTATGACCTGCCCGAGATGTATTTTGGATATCACATCGATATGGCCGTCGGCGGTGAGGAATCCGAACCTGCCGACGACATCGCCTACTACAACCAGGATCTCGATATGGCCTTCACCTGGGACCTCGACGGCCAGATGGTCGGCGGCGGCGGCGTGCCCGGCTGCATGGGCATCGCCTTCCTCGAAAGCCCCGGCGTCTCCACCGATGGCAAGGATAATGACGGCGACGGTCTAACCGATGAACAGCGCGACAACGTCGCCACCCGCAAGATCGGGCCGACCGAAGGCATCAGCAATATCGCCGATTTCACCGCCTTCTATGGCAGCGATGACGATGGCGACGGCACCCTCTCCTTCGACTTTAAGGAACATTGGGACGCCGACGAGGACCAGGATTGGCGCGATGGCGATGATACCAATAACGACGGCATCTACCAGAAGAACGAATTCCCGGGCGACGATGTCGGCACCGACGGTTCCGGCCCCTTTGATCTCGACTATCCCGGCCCCGATGCCAACGGCACCGAATGCAACCATATGCCGGACCTCATCGAGGGGTTGGGCAGCGAGCCCAACTTCGGCTTTACCGACGTCGGCGAATCGGATATGCTCGGCTTGACCAGCTTCCGCTACAACATGAACTGGTCGATCTATCTGCTGCGCAATGACCAGGCCGAATGGGACTTTCTGACCCAGGGTATTTTCGACGAGGCCCAGACTACTCCGACCAACTTTTGTGAGCAGTTCGCCACCGGCGTCTTCACCCTCTACCGCGGCCGCACTGAACGCATCTCGATGTCCGAGCTGCATGCCATGGAACGCCTGCATGAACAGAGCGCCCCGCCCTATGATGCACCGGCCCTCTTCAAGCTCAAGGAAGTGGTCCAGTTCATCTATGAGACCGATTACCAGTTCGCCCAGCCGCCCCTGATGCCGACTCTCAAGGCCCTCGCCGGGGATGGCAAGGTCTATCTCTCCTGGGATGATATCGCCCAGAAATACACCTATGAGCCCCTGCTCAACAATGTGAATGACTTTGAGGGCTACAAGCTCTACAAATCGACCGACCCCTACATGTCTGATGACAAGATCATCACCGACGGCTTCGGCACCCCGATGCTGATCAAGCCGGTCTTTGAGTGCGATGTGGTCGACGGCAAGAAGGGCTTTACCGATTTCGGGCTGGTCAACGGCGCCGGCTATTATCTGGGCAGCGACAAGGGCATCACCAACTATTTTACTGATACTGATGTCATTAACGGCCGCACCTATTATTACGTGCTTGTGGCCTACGATTATGGCATCAAGACCGGTGACGTCCAGGTTGGACCCTCTTTCAATACCTACACCCTCAACGTCGGCCGCGACGAGACCGTAGAGGAGGTGTCGAAGAACGTGGCGATCGTTGTGCCCCATCAGAACGCCGCGGGCTATACCTCGCCCACTCTCAAGGATATGGATTATCACAGCGCCTTCGGCAAGAACACGATCACCCCGCAGGTGGTCTTTCCCCCGTTCGTCAAGCCGGAGCGCACCTACAAGGTCACTTTCGGCTCGGAGGTCACCCTCAAGCAGCCGGCCAACACCAGCCACGGCCTCTGCTATGTCAACAACAGCATCAATATCTATGATCTCAGCGCCGGCGACAGCCTCATCTACACCGAGAATGACAGCGATTTTGCCGGTGACAACTTTGAGTTCTGGCGTCTGGATACCCAGTTCGGCGAGTACAAGGAGGGTTACCGCTTCCGCATCGACGACGATCTGGCCACTGCCGAATTTGATGGCTTGAACCTGAGCTTCATGCTGCCAGCCCGCGAACCGGAGATCAATTACGTCGAATCGGGATGGATCAAGGGCAGCGCCCCCATTCGTCTGACCGAGCCGACCGACTCGACCACGCGGGTCTTTCCCTACGATTACAACATCATCTTCACCGACAATCCCGCCGCCTACACCGGCCGCGCCCGGGCGGCGACTATGAAGGATGAGGACTTTGGCCGCCTCGATCCCAAGGAACTCCTCCTCAAGCATAACTTTAATTTCTACGTCGAGACCCCGAACCTCAAGGATTCCACCGGCGCCAATCTCAAGGCCGACCTGGTGGTCCACGATGTCGACCGCGACGGCATCTTCAACTGGCTGACCGACCGGGTGCTGGTGGGCTTTCTCACCGACCAGGGAGCAGCCAACCGGCGTGATCTCTGGGCGGGCCTCTCCTTCATCATTGATTTCCAGCTTGCCGCTACCGAGGAGCAGCTGCCCAAACCCGGCGACATCTTCCACATCGCCTATGACCGGGGATTTTTCCCGACCGACTATTTCACCTTCACCACCGTCGGTGAACAGCTCGTCGATGAGAGCCGGATCGAGGAGGATATGGAGAAGATCATGGTGGTGCCCAATCCCTATGTGGTCACCAACGTGATGGAGCCCGCCATCGGCAACTGGGAGCGCAATCAGCCCCGCCGGCTGATGTTCACCAATGTGCCGGCCCAGTGCACGATCAAGATCTTCACCGTTTCCGGCCTGCTCGTCGACGAAATCGAGGTCAACAATGCCGTCGGCGCCCGCAAGAACCCCTTCGATTCCAACAGCGAATCCAACGGCACCGCCTTCTGGGATCTGCAGAGCAAGGAGGGACTCGACATCGCCGCCGGTTATTATCTCTACCGTATCGAATCCACGCTGACCGGCAAAGTCAAGATGGGCAAGTTCGCCGTGATCAAATAATCCACGGGCTCATCCCGCAAGGGTGCAGCCTGACATCAACTGGATGGGCCCTGCCTGCACGGCAGGGCCCATCTCTATTTACGGATTTACAATGAAACGTTATACGATCATACCGCTCCTCGCCGCTGTCCTGTTCGCCGGCTGCAGCCGGGAGCGCAATCTGGAAAGACCGGAAAAGATCCTGGCGAGAGTTGGCGGCAAGAGCATCACTGTCAATGAGTTCATTCGCCGCGCTGAATACACGCCGCGCCCGCCCTACTGCAGCAGTGAGAGCTATCCCCACAAAAAGATCGTCCTCAACTCCCTCATCGCTGAAAAGCTCTTCGCCCTCGAGGCCGGGGAAAAGAATCCCCTCATCACCTCACCCCGGGTCGAGGCTTTCCTCAAGGGACGCAAGGAACAGGCGATGCGCGAGTACCTGTTTATCAAGGAAGCCTACGCCAAGGCGCAGATCGACACGGCAGTGCTGAAACAGACGGTGGTCAACGCCTCCCGGCGGTATCGCGTCGCCTACTTCAACGTCCCGGACAGCGCCACAGCCGTGGAGGTTGAGGAGGGGCTGCGCAAGCGGCGCGAGCCGATGCTGGCTGCGATGAACTCCTTCGCCCCCCTCGACTCGCTGCCCGAACGCGAGGTGGTCTGGGACAAAACCGAGAGCGACGGGGTTATCGACTCCCTCTTCAGCGTCCGCCGGCAGGCGGGAGACCTCATCGGCCCGATCAAAAATGCACAAGGGCACTCTCTCTTCATGCAGGTGCTCGAGGTCAAGCCCGAGGTCGTGGTCACCAACGAGCAGCTGCGCGAGATCTGGAAATCGGTCAAGGAGCGCTTGACCGACAAAGAGGCGCGCGCGAACTGGGACCAGTACATCTTGTCCGTCATGAAGGGCCGTCGCATCGAATTCAACCGCTCGACCTTTTTCAAACTCGCCGATCTCCTTGGCCCGCTCTATCTCAAGAGCCGGGACGAGCAGGAGGCCTCTTTCGAGCAGCGCTACTGGGAGGGGACCGGTGAGGATGTCAACTGGGATGATTACCTTAGTCAGCTCAAAGCCATGGCCGGCGAGCCCCTCTTCAAGGTGGACGGCGAGATATGGGATGTGGCGCGCGTTGCCGAGGAGATCCGCAGCCACCCCCTGGTCTTTCGTGAGAAAAAAATCAGAAACCGGGATTTCGGCCGGCAGCTGCAGCTGGCGATCATCGACATGGTCCGCGACCGCTATCTCACGGAGCGCGCCTACAAGCGCGGGTATGACCGCCTCGGGGCGGTCGAGCGCGAGGTGGGCATGTGGCGGGATCACTACAACTATCTCTTCTACCGCGACGGTTATCTCCGCGCCATGGGCGACAGCGTGGCCACAGATCCCCACTATCTGCAGACCATCGAGCACCATCTCAACGCCTGGGTAGACTCCCTGCAGCAGAAATACAGCGACCGCATCGAGATCAACCTGACTGAGTTTGAGCAGATCAAGCTGACCCGGATCCACATGACCGTGGCCCAGGAGAATGTGCCCTATCCGAAGGTTGTGCCGGCCTTCCCCCAGGTGACGACCAGCTTCCGGCTCGATTACGGCAAGAAGATGGAATAGGCAAAAGGGCTTGACATTCTCCCTGATCTGGTCTATATTTGAGGGAAGAGGGGTCACCATCAGGAGAGGGTGGAATGAACGACGCTGATCATGGGTCTAAAGGCTTTATCGACGATATCATTGCCAAGCTGCCGCCCAAGCTGGTTGCACTGCTGGCGGGCATGGCCTTGCTGCTGCTCGCCATCATCATCGGCATCGCGGTTTATCAGGGCAAGGATGTGAAACTCTTTGGCATCGAGATCTCGCAGCCCTCGCGCGCCTGCCAGGAGGATCTCGCCCGCTGCGAAAAGAACCTGCTCCAGGCAGTCCCTGTCGCGGAACTCCAGCAGATCATCGGCAGGCCCCTTGAGCGCCTGGCGCTCCTCGATACCCTGCGCGCCCTGGCCGATTACGCGGGAGAAGCGGCGGAGTGGCGCGACAATTATAATTACAGGCTCTTCGAAATGGAGAAGCAGATGCAGCGCTTCGGCGGCTTTATCTCGACCCGTATCCGGGAGAACAGCCGGAGTGCCGCATACCGCATGATCCAGGAGCTGCTCAGCGAAGTCGATTTTTACAACGGAGAGTTGAACGGGAATCAGCAGGCGACCTACGCCGCCCTGGTCGCCTTTCAGCAGGATTACAACATGCGGGTTCCGGAGAGCGAACAGATCACCTCGCTTGGTTCCTTCGGATACCAGACCCTCGAGGCTCTGCGCAGCCGCTACCGGCAGCTCTCCCGTTAGGGCTGTCTTCAAGTCAAGCAGCGGCTGTGCCCTGGCGGCACAGCCAGCCCTCCTTATTTCACCTCCATCGCCGTCGGCACCCTCACACCGGTGAGAGTTCGATGTGCCTCATCAAAACGATCCAGTCCTTGTTTTCCTCCAGCATCACCGATTCGATCTCCCGCAAGTATTCCGCCAGGGTCTCAGGGGCAGCGAAATAGACGAAGCGGCTGCGCAGCTCGGTCAGCACCGTCTTCATGCTCTGGCTGCGCTTGGCCAGGCGCGAATACTCGCCGTGGGTGCGGAAGCCGCCGATTGACGCGCCTGCGGCCGGCAGCACGATGGCGAGAATTATAATCAATTTTTCCGTGAGATGGACCCCGATTTCATCCGGGGAGGGCAGGGTGAGCAGGTGGATGATCGCGGCGGCGATGGCAGCCAGGAAGATGATCATACCCGCGCGTTCGAGGAAGCGGCTGATCCGGTCCGAACGGGTGAATGTGTTCGCGTGAAAGGCAATCTGCTCGTCGATCCACATTGTGCGCACGAAAGAGATGGCGGCCGAGCAGGTTTCATCGGAGCAGCGGGAGGGCGGGCGAAAGCCGCTCATCATTTCGTTGAGGAGCCGCATGATCCAGTCATCCGATTGCAGAATGGTGGCTTGCGCGGCCTGATTGGCGAGTGAGCGCGGCATAAAGCCGCAGGCGGTGGTGAAGATACCGGCGCGGATGTGCTCGGCCAGGGCCCGGTTTTCAATCCATTTTTTCAACACCTTCATCCGGTTGGCGGAAAAGATCAACAGCAAGATGAGGATGAGGATCAGAGCCTCGAGCGCAAGCGCGTATGGGGCCAGCCTCCGGAAGAGGACGCCGATGGCGACGGCCAGTACCGCGACGGGTGAGAGGAGATAGACGATCTGGCCGGCGCGATGATACAGTTTACGGTTCTGTTTGGCGATGATCGAGGCGCGCGCGTAGCCCGGCAGCAGTCGGCTCCTGACCTCCCCGAGCATGGCCGGATCAAGCATGGCGCCAGGGGAGTTGGCGAAGAGCTGGTTGTAGACATTCTCCGTGTAGAGGCTGATCTCCTCTGCAGTGATGGGATGGGCGTTGAACTCTTCGATGCGGTTGAGCGACTGCCACTTGAGCCCGGCACCCCTGTTGATTTCATTCCCCCGGCCGCTGGTAAAGATTTTGACCAGGGGCCGGCCGCGCTCCTCAGCGTAGGCGATGATCTCGGCGGTCCCGCCCTTGCCGCGGGCTTTCTCGCCATCCCAAACGGCGATAAGGAGGTCGCACTGCTCGACCACCAGCACCCCTGCAGCCAGATAGGCCTTGCTCCGCTCCTGCGCCCGTTTTTTTTCATCCATATTGTCGAGGGAGAGGCTGTTTCGAGGCGGCAGGGGATCGGCATCCAGCTGATAAAGGGATTCGAACTCGCGGCGCGAGGCTTCACTGCCAAAGTCCTTGAGATATTCCTCCCTCGGGAAGGGAAGAACGGCGCGCAGCCGGCTGGCGGGGGCGATGTTCAGGATGGAGTGCGCGACCAGCCGGTCGGCGCCCTCGGCCAGGGGGGTGATAACAGTGTAGACGATCTCCGTCCGGCGGTCGGGATTTTCAAGGTGGGCTCGCACCGCGGCGGGGTTATCAAAGAGTTCGGGCAGCTCCTTTTCGACGAACTCCTTCACCTTGCGTGCGATGGCCTCCGGGTCAGCGAGTTCACGGTGGCCGGTCACGCCGATGCGGAGGCGGAAGGGTATGGCGTTGGCGCTTTTCATGGCATCCCCCCGAAAATTTCTGTGGCAAAGGCTCTTTTCAGCTCAGCCTGCAGCGGGAAGAGCAGGACATCCCGCGTCTGGTTGGGTGTCAGGCGATGGTCGAGCATGTCGTTCAGTTCACTGACCGTTTCTGCGTACATCCGGCAGATAAATGTGGCCTTTTTAAGGCTTTTGGGACCCTTGAGCTTGATCGAGATGGCGAGATCGAGATTGGCGATGTCATTGTCCCGGCAGAGAAAGGCGAGCACGGGACGTCTGTTCCCTGCCAGCAGTCGATCCACCTGGGCCCAGGCTGCGTGGTGGTGCATGTCCATGAAGAGGGGAGGATGGATCCGGCAAGGTGCCGGCCGCCCTTCGCGGGTGCTGCCGGGCGGCATCCGTTCGAGGTCGTAGCCGGAGGCCATTTTTTGGGTGACGATGATGATTTCGTCGGCCCCGCTTCTGCTGGGATCGCTGCAGATATGGGAGAAGAGCATGTGGGCGAAGCGGCCGTAACCGAAGAGGATGAAGACCGTCCCCTCCTTGCCAAGAAAAGGGCCGGTCGTCAGCATCTGGTAGAGCTGCCGGGTGGCGCACTGGTAACCGTTGAAGACATGGACCCTTTTGTAGACCTCCTCCCGGAAGAGGGTCTGCTGCAGATTGTCGAGCATCTCCAGATCGCCGAGATGGCAGTGCACGGATTGGCCGGGGACTGCCGGCTCATGCGACTGCAGCTCCATCAGAGCATTGAGATTGTCCAGATCCAGGTTGGTGGAAAAAATAACCCGTCGGGCTCTTTTGATACGCGCAGATTCCAGCACCGGCAGGCGCGAAAAGTCATTCTGGATGAGCCAGGCATGGGGATCCTTGCGGACGGCTGCGAGGTAGGGATTGGTCTCGCTCTTTTCAATGACGACCAGCTTGTGTCCCCTGGGGAGGGTCTCCCTGATCAGTTCATAAATCAGATGGCCGTTGCGCCCGAGTCCGCAAAGGATGGTGTGCCCCTTGAGTCCGCGGGGGATGCGGCCGAGGAGTTTTTTCTGGATAAAATCATAGACATAGCCGGCCGTGAGCACGGGTGCAAGAAAGTAGAGAAGCCAGAGCAGGATCGTGACAGGGGAGGAGGGAGTACCTGGAAGACCGATATCCAGGCCGCCGAGAAAAAAGAGTGAGAGGGCATAGTAGAGAGCCCTGAGCACGCGTTCGGGGGTATCTCCCGGGACCATGCCGCTGTGAAGAAAGGCAGCGAATCCGAGGAGAAAGACCAGGGTGACCATGACTGGCTTCCAGAAACGTCCCAGACGACGCATCGCACTCTCCCGGTTATTTTATCTTTTCGACCCTGAATCCGGCATCAGCCAGGGCTCTGGGGATGGCCCGCACGGCCTCGCGGTCCCACTCCTTGACATCCTCGGGCAGCTGCTCCCAGGGCACCAGGTAGGGTGTGGTATGGGCGTCGGCATTGCGCTCGCCCAGGGTCCATCCGGCAGTGCGGCGCTCCCGGTTCCAACGCTCATGTTCCATGAGGGCGAGGCGTTCAACCTCCACCGGGTCGAATTCGATGGGCTTGATATCGCCGCGCTCCGGCACAAAGGTATAACCGAGCGCCTCCAGCTTGATCGGGATATCTGCAGCCGCATCGAGATTGGATCTGATCAGGTCGGATTTGAGATTTTCCCAGGGCTGCATGGCCGGATCCGAGGCGGATTTGCGCCCCGCCTGATCCATCCGATATCGTTCGTGGATGGCCTTGGCCATTTTTTCAATCTGGCTGCTCAGCAGGGTATCCTGCAGGACGAGATCGTAAAAGGCATCAGCATCGACATGCAGGTTCAGCTGCGTCCTGGAGGGCAGGGCGGCTGGCTCGAAGGACCTGCGGTTGGCCAGCATGCTCATGTCGAGGAGGGCGATCATGGAGCGGACGCCGTGTTTGTAGCAGGGCACCCGCAGCAGGGCGCGCAGCACACTGCGGTTGATGGCGAGCTTTTTGTCGGATCCGAGCAGGTGTTTGGCGTTGCTGCTGATGAGGAATCGCCAGAGCAGCGCCCGGCGGACGATGTAATAGGGATCTTCCGCTCCGGCCGGATTGGGGCCTTTGATGTTGATGAAACCGCGCAGCCGGCTGATGAAATCGGGCAGCTTGGCGGCCTTTTCCGCCGCGCTAAAGACCGCACAGTTGTCGCTCCCGGCCTTTTTGCCCCCTGCGGCAAATTCGGCGAAGGTGGGATGGGTGCCGCCGGCGAAGACGAAGATGGCTTTGCCGAGGGGATGAATGGCCTCGCCCTCACGAAAGGAGCCGTCCTGGATGGGGCTGAGGAAAAACCTGAGCCAGCCGTTGGCACCCCCGAATTCGGAGTCGAATTCGTCGAAGAAAACCAGAGGGATGCGGCCGCCCAGGGCGATATCCCTGATTTTGTGAAAGGCGGCGATCAGATCCTGCACCGCGGTGAATTGGGAGAGATTGAACTCGATCTTTTCAATCCGGCCGGGTGCGACGCTCTCGGCGATCTCGCCGATGCCGAAGGACTTGCCGGAGCCGGGCGCGCCGAAGACTGCCACAGCGAGGGGTTTGCTCTTCTTTTCCGAATTCAGGTATTCATGGATGAGATTGTGAATGCTGCGATAGCTCTCGATCTCGGAGCGGTCGATGCTGTAAAGGTCCCGGTATCGCGCCGCCGGCACCCGGTCGAGAGCAGTGTCCCAGCCATGTTCCACATAAAAACAGGCCGCCTGTTCGAGCCCGCGCGTGGCCAGATCGTGGAGCAGCGACCAGGATTCGGACCGCGAACCTTCCTCGCAGAGAAAATCGGGGATCCGGACCTCTTCAATGGCCGTCTTTCTGAGCGGACCGGGAGCGAAGGCGTCGCGGGCATAGGCGAAGCGGCGCGCATCGGGGCCGAAGCCCTTTTTCCAAACCTCGCGTGCGCACAAGAGTCCGTGCTGAATTCCCCGGCGGATCTCCTCCTCCCTGGCCTCACTGACGCAGATGGCCAGGCCGGCGATGAAGGCGCTGCCCATGCCCGGCATCGCCCCCTTGTAGAGCTGGCGGAAACTCTCCTCGCCGATGCCTGGATCGTAATACAGGTAGCCCTTGCACTCTGGCTCCCGGTTACAGAGGAGCACAGCGCCCTCCACACCGAAGCGGACGATCAGAAAGGCGCTTTGCCTGAGGGCACTGAAAGAGGGGTGATTCTGGTACTGCCACATCAGATCCTTGACTGTCCGCTCCCAGGAGAGCCTCCGTGAGATATGGACTCCCTCGAGTCTCAGATCATCCGCCTTGACGACGGTGATCAGCCTGTCGGCGAAATGGGCGCTGAGATGATCCCAGAGCGGGCCCTGGGCGACCGGCGAGCAGGTCTTGAGGATGACGACCGCCTCTTTCTTCCTGGTAACGGCGAGCGGCCAAACCTCGGGCCGTTGCCTGAAGCCGTTGTTGTTGTCATCCAGGACGACCAGCTCAGCGACGGCCTTGTCCCCCCTGATGGGCAGTTGGGCCGGTTTACCCCGGCTGGGGCCGCAGTAGCCGTTGAAGGCCTGGACACGGTAGCTTTTTTCATCGCGCTCCTTGCCGCCGCTGCCGAGCGGAAACAGTTCGACGTCGGCGTAGGAGTGGATAATCCTGCTGCAGGGGATCTGCCTCAGGCCGCGCGCCACCGGACTGGCGACGGCGCGAGTGCCCGCCGCGCGCAGAAAGTCGGCCACCAGCAGGGATCCACCCGGCTGCACCCACCGCTCGATTCGGGGCTGACTTGCCCAGTGCAGCGCGTCGGATCCGCTTTCGGTCTGGGGTTTTCTGACACTGCTGGCTTCAAACCAGTCGACCAGGGCATCGCCGGCGACTACGGCCAGCGGTTTTGCTTTCGCCATAGACTTCTCCTTCCCGAGGGTGAATGGAGCAGAGGGGAGACTATCGATGGGCCCCTTGCGCTCCCGGCTGTGGATGACTTGCTCTCAGTGCGACATAGATATGGTGAAGCAGGAGCCGGTTGTCAGCTGCGATGTAGCGCACGCTTCCGCCCATGCGGTGAAAGGATTTAAGGAAGCGCAAATAATAATCCGGAGAATTTTTAGGCGGCTCTCGCTGCGACCAGTCCCAATGGCTCTCCTGGAGATCGTTGATCACGATGAGGTGCCGGGTGAGGATGGGCTGGCGCTCCTGCAGGCGCAGGTTGTTGACCGCGGAGAGGGCCTTTTCGAAAATCTGCGGGGCCATGATCGCCGAACCGATGGAGAGGAAAAGACCATCCTCCAGTCCGGAGACGGATTGGGCAAAGATCTGGAAATCCTGGTGGCTGGCACGGCCCAGGGCGGCACCGTTGGCGAGAGGGTGATTGTAGATGATGTCGTAACCGATGCCGCAGTGTACGGTGACCGGCAGCCGCAGGCGGAAGGCCTCTCCAAAGATCGAGTACTCCTTGCAGGGATGGTCGATGGCGAGCCGGCCGCCTTCAAGGCCGAATGAGCGCATGGTGGTGAGCAGCTCGGCACGTGCGGGCGCGAGGGGATGGTTTTCACGCAGGTTCTCCTGCAGCTCCCTCTCGAGGATGGGCACCTCAGGCAAAAGCAGGCCGTCTTCGGCGATCATCGCTCCGATGGCCTCACCATAGCCCATGCCGCGCAGAACGTTGACCTGCACCGCCAGATTGAGCCAGCGTCCGGTCTCATCCCAGGTGCCGAAGCACCCCTGGGCGACATTGGCGCGAACATCCTCCTCCGAAGCCCCCTGATAGGCGAATTCCCAGTCGTGGATGGCTCCGGCACCGTTGGTGGCGAGATGGGTGATCCAGCCCCTCTCCATCATCCGGATCACCAGCGGGGCGGCGCCGTTTTTGATCAGGTGGGCTCCGAAGGCCAGGATCACACTGGCGCCGCGGGCGCGCGCTGAAAGGATGCGCGCGGCGGCCTCGCGGGCCTGGCTGGCGACCTCGGGAGCGGCGGGCGGCGCCTGCTCCGGGTCTACGGCGGTCTCGCGGATGACGGTCTTGCTCATGCGCCCGGCAAGGGGGAAGACGCGAATCCGCCCGGGTTCAAGTCGGGGGAATGGCATACGGACTCCTGGTTTGAACGGCATAAAGTAAGGGTTTTCATCGATTATGCAAAGACGTTTTTTATTGCGTCGATACTTTTATGTGCGTAAATTGACACCATCCCTTGCGCCCATTAAGAGGTCTGACGCCGCATGCTTCCCCTCCGTTTCCGTTATATCCGCTTCGATGAACCCCTTCTGAACCCGGCAGAGTGGAGCGGCCGTGAGGCCCTGCTGCTCTTTCCGGGTGAGGCCGGCCGCCATGCCGCCGGGCGCCTGCTGCAGGGGAATTGGGAGCTGACCGGCCTGCGCCTGATGACGCTGGAGGAGTTCAAGGAGCAGCTCTTTGTCGCCCCCTTTCCGCTGCTCAAGGAGGAGAAGCGGACCCTCGCTTTTTACACCAGCCTCGACGCCCCAGCCCGGGACCATTTCCGCATCTCCTCCTATTTCCAGAGCATAGAACTCGCCAACCACTTCTTCTCGCTCTGGGAGGAGGCCGGCGAGGCCGGGTTGGAAATGGACGCGGTCGCCGGAGATCTCGCCGCCGCCGGGGCCGAGCTGCTCTCCTGGCAGGAGAAGAGCCTGAGGCAGCTGCTCCACATCCGCGACCTCTATCACGATACGATCAGCCGGCGGGGCTTTAGCGACCGCATATTTATCAGGCGCGAGGAGAATCTCGACTACTCCCTCTGCTCCTCATTCAGGGAGATCGTCCTGGTCAACCCTTTCAGGCTCACCCGTCTGGAAAAGTCGATTCTCCATCTGCTTGCGGAGAGGGATCACCAGATCACCCTCATCAGCCAGATGCCGTCGAAAATCATGGATGAGGAGGAGGTTGAGCCGCGGCCCTTCACTGCTGCCGATTTGGGGCCGGCCGCCCCCGGGGACATCACCCTGCACAAGTGCTGCAACGAGTTCGCCCTCTACGCCCGCTTCATCGAGGCCGCCGCACAGAACCGCATCACCCACGCGGTGGATGTCTCGCTGCAGCCCTCCGCCTTTCACCATCTGCTCTCGCCGGCCAGATTCCGCCTGCCGGCCTCAATTCCCATGAGCGAGACCTCCCTCTATCACTTTTTTGCCACCCTCACAGCCCTGCTTGAGGAGCTGGTCTGGGAGAGCCGTGCCGGCCGCCTGCTGCTGCCGCTGCCCGCACTGCTCGAGGCGGCGCATTCGCCGGGATTCTATCTGCCTTTGCTCGAGAGCGCTGATCCGGAACAGCGGGCAGCCCAAAGGGAGAGGCTCATCACCCTGCTGCACAGGCTGCAGGAGCAGGACTATCTCTACCTCGACCTGCAGGGCCGTTTTTTCAATTCCGCGCAGCGGGAGCGGCGCGATCTCGAGCCCCTGGCCCGGCCGGTGCTGCGGCTGATCGACAGGCTGCTGCAGGTCCGGGATCCGGCCGGCCTGGTCCGGCTCATCGCTGATCCGGAAGGGGTGCCTGTTCTCCGCATCGTCCCGGAGAAAGAGCGGGCCTGCACAACCCTCATCGAGCTCTTTTATCAAAGCCTGGCCGATTTCAGCGCCATTGGTGAATCGGGTATTGTCGAGGAATGGCCTGCCCTGCTCCCGGGCGAAGGGCCGACTACCGCTGCACGCGGCATCCTTCGCCTCTTCCTCGACTATATCAAGTCCGCGCGCGTGCGCTACGAATGGAACGTCGACCGCCAGAACCAGATCGAGTTCACCAACTTTACCGAGGCGCAGGATCTCACCTTCGAACGGCTGGCGCTCCTGCAGGTGGTGGAGGGGCAGCTGCCCCGCACACGCGCCATCCCCTGGCTGCTCACCGAACAGCAGCGCGCCCTTCTGGGCCTCGAGACCGCCGACGACACCCGGCTGCGTGAAAAGTATGCCTTCTTCAGGCTCGCCCTCTCAACGCCCGAACTCCACCTCTTCACCATCGAAAATATCGAGAAAAACACCCAGCCCAGTTCCTTCATCGAGGAGCTGGCTTTGACCTTTCCCGAAAACGTGAGGATCATCAGCCATCCCGACATCGAGTACCGGGATTTTGGACGGCAGTTTTTCCGGGAAGGGGGGGAGGAGAACCTTCCGTTGCCGGTCCGCGGCCGGGAGGACTTTTTTACCCTCCCCTTCGATGGCGCGGCCGATTTCCCGGCCGGAGAGTGGCGCCTCTCCTTCTACGCCTGGGAGCAAGTGAAATCCAATCCCTTCGAGTACGCCCTGCGCAACGTCGGCCGGGTGCCGGCCTGGCCGGCGCAATGGCAAACCGAGTGGACCCACAAGCTTCTCGGCAAGGTGGCCCAGGAGGTTTTCGATCTCTGCTGGCATCACTTCAACCAGGATGCCCTGCCCTTCAGCAGATTTGACCGCATCTTTTCCCGCTACGGCGAGAAGGCGATCGCCTCCCTCTTCGCCGATCAATCGGATCTCTATTTCAAGCTGCCCAAAAACCACGGTCTTGCCTATTTCCGCGAATTTGTCCTGCCGCTCATCCGCAGCTCGTGCGACTATTTCTATCAGCAGCTGCATGAGCGCTTCCACCTCGATGAGGACAATCCGCGCGTCTATCCGGAAAAGGAGTTCACCAGCGCCAGGGAGACCAGCCCCAGACTCCTCCTTGCCGCCGCGGAGAGCCAGCTCCCGCTGGATCTCCTGCTGACCGGCCGCGCCGACCTGCGCATCGAATACGGCGAACCGACATCGGCCTTTCTCATCGACTACAAGACCGGCACGGACTATAAGGACGAACAGCTCTGGTTTTATGAACTATTTTATTACCTCATCGACGATCCGGCCATGGCGGGGCGGGTGCGCTCCTGTTTCTTCCAGATCCTCGAGCGGAGGTTCGACAAGCTCAACAAGAACACCAAAAAGCTCAGCAAGACCGAGTTCCTGGACAAACTCCGCGGCGATATCGCCAGCACTTTGCTCGAGGTCTGCACCCTGGGCTATCGGCCCGCACGCAGACGCAGCTGGGGGGACAAGAATTTGGATGATATCATCCGCATGGAGATCTATCATCCCCGCTGAACGGCGGGGGGAGCAGGCTGACACAAACTGAATCCCAAGCAGAGAGGAGCCGAAGCAGCAGATGGGCGGTTTTTTCGGGATTGTATCACAGAACGACTGCGTCAACGATCTTTTTTACGGCACCGACTATCACAGCCATCTCGGCACCCGGCGCGGAGGCATGGCGGTGGCCCAGCCGGAGGGCTTTAAGAAATCGATCCACAGCATCGAGACTGCGCAGTTCCGCTCCAAATTCGCCGATGACCTGGCCAAATTCAAGGGCACGATGGGCATCGGCGTCATCAGCGATTACGAGGACCAGCCCCTGCTGATCGCCTCCCACCTCGGCAATTACGCCATTGTCACTGTCGGCGCAGTCGCCAATCTGGCGGAACTCGCCGCGCGCGAGCTCAAGAGCCGGCACGGCCATTTTACCGAGATGAATCTCAACGCTATCAATCCAACCGAACTGGTGGCCTCCCTGATCAACCAGGAAGAGTCCTTCGCCGCGGGTATGCGCAAGGCCCAGGAACTCATCGAGGGCTCCTGTTCTATCCTTATTTTAACCGCGGCGGGGATCTATGCTGCTCGCGACCGCCTCGGGCGCACCCCGGTGCTTATCGGCCGCCGCCCCGACGCCACAGCCGTAGCTATTGAAAGCAGCGCTTTTCCCAATCTCGGTTTTCAGACCACCGCCTATCTCGGCCCCGGCGAGATCGTCTTCGTCAGCCGCGACGGCTATCAGACCCTGATGCAGCCCGGCGAGAGGCTGCAAATCTGCTCCTTTCTCTGGATCTATTACGGTTATCCGGCCAGCAGCTATGAGGGCATCAACGTCGAGCAGGTGCGCTATCGCTGCGGTGCGGCCTTGGCGCGCGCAGACGGGGTCGAGGTCGACATGGTCTCGGGAATTCCGGACTCGGGCATCGCCCATGCCATCGGCTATGCGGCGGAGGCCCGCATTCCCTACAGCCGCCCCTTCGTAAAATATACCCCCACCTGGCCGCGCAGCTTTATGCCCCAGAATCAGGAGATGCGCGACCTCATCGCCAATATGAAGCTGATTCCGATCAGCGATCTGATCGCGGGCAAGCGCATGCTGCTCTGCGAGGACTCCATCGTCCGCGGTACCCAGCTTCGCGATTTCGTCGCCCGGCTCTACGCCTTCGGTGGTGCAGAGGTGCATATGCGCGTTGCCTGCCCGCCCCTGCTCTACGGATGCCCTTATCTCAACTTTTCCCGCTCGCGCTCGCTGATGGACCTCGCCGCCCGCCGCGCCATCATCGAACTGGAGGGCCATTTCCCGGAAAAGCTGGAGCCGTTCCTCGATCCCTCTTCCCCGCAATACGCCGCCATGACCGGCAAGATCCAGAAGCGGCTCGGCCTGACCACCCTGAAATACCAGACCATGCCCGATATGATCAAGGCCATCGGCCTGCCCCGTGAAAAACTCTGCACCTTCTGCTGGACCGGATCGGAGTGAAAAGGGAACGATGAGCACACGGATTCAAAAAGTCATCCGCGCCAGCGCCGGCACCGGCAAAACCTACCGCCTCTCGCTGGAGTACATTGCCCTGCTGCTGCGCTGCCGGGGGGAGGGGATCCGTTTCGAGGAGATCCTGGTGATCACCTTCACGCGCAAGGCCACGGCGGAAATCCGCGACCGCATCTTCTCCCAGATGAAGAGCCTCAGCAATGACGACGCGGATGCCGCCGGACTGCGCGCCAATCTCGAGCCCCTGCTCGGACGCCACTGGCAGGAAAGCGACCGGCAGTGGCTGCTGCAGGTGCGCGAGGAAATGCTCACCAACAAAAGCCAGGTCCAGATCAGCACCATCGATGCCTTTGTCAACCGTCTCTTCAAATCGATCATCTCGCCCTACATCGGACTGAGCAGCTACGCCATCAACAGCCGTATGGATCCGCGCTATTACGCTTCCCTCTACGCCTACGCCCTTGAGCCCGAGAATCTCGGCATCGTCAAGAGCCTCTTTGAACGCTCGCAAAAGCGGACCCTCACCGACTATGAAAAGCTGGGGCACGGCCTGCTCGATGCGCGTTATCTCTTCCACTGCATCAGCCGTGACAACGTCAGCCACAGCCCCCAACCGCAGACCGCCGCCAGCCATCTGGCCGCCTTTCAGGCCCGCATCGATGCCCTGCTTGACCGCTTCGAGGAGTATCTTGCCAGGGAGAAACCGTTCATCGAGCCCCGTACGGCCCTGCTCGGCAGCTGGTACGAAATGCTCTTCGGGGAAGCCGAAGCGGGCAGCACCTGGCTGGATCGGGCGCGCACCCGAATCAAGGACGCCGCCTTTCTGCGCCAGAACTTTAAACAGATCATCAAGGAGCCCAAGTTCTGGAACGGGGGCTCACTGCTGCGCAAAAAGGATGACAAGCAACTCGCCGTCGAGCTCAAGGCGAGCCTCGAGGAGGCCGTGCGCGAGCTGGCCGATTTCCTCTATTGCAGCGATTTCCTGCAGGAGGAGGCCGAGTTAGAGCAGTTCGCCGCCATGCTCCTGCGCAAATATGATGAACTGCGCTTCCGGGATCAGCTTTTCGGCTACGACGATATCGCCTGGTATACCTACAGGTACCTCTACGATCCGGAGCTCTCCCTGGTGGAGGAGGATTCCGTCACCAACGCCTTTTACGAAATTCTCACCAGCCGGGTGCGCTTTCTCCTCATCGATGAGTTCCAGGATACCAGCCTTCTCCAGTTCAATATCCTGCGCCCGCTCATTCGCGAGGTCACCAGCGGGGAGGGGGTCCGGCCCTACGGCGGGATCATCGTCGTCGGCGATGAAAAACAGTCCATTTACGGCTGGCGCGGGGGGGAGCGCGATCTGCTGCGGGCGTTGCAGATGCGCCTCGATGAGAGCGAGCCCGTCCGCCTCGACACCTCCTACCGCAGCAGCCCGGTCATCATCGATTTCGTCAACGATTTCTTCGGAGGCGCCCCGCTGCAGCAGCGGCTGGCCGCCATCGGCCTCGATTGGCCTTATGAATCCTGCCGGACCGCCCGGCTGGAGATGCCCGGCAGCATTCTGGTCGCCTTCCGCACCTACAGCGACGGCGACGAGGCCGGCGATCTCGCCAGCCAGCGCGATGCCTGCGCCGAGATGGTCAGCAAAGAGATCGTGCCCCGGCTGCTGGAGGGGACGCTCCGCCCCAGCGAGACCGCCATCCTCGCGCGCGAGAATGCCAGCCTGCACGCCATCGCCGATATCCTCGATGAATACAAGATCGATTATGTGCTCGAAAGCTCTCATTCCCTCCTCGAACACCGCGCCATCAAGCCGGCGATCTACCTGCTGCGTTATCTGGCCACCCTCAATTTCGATGAGCTGCTCAGGTTCTTCCGCTCCGATTACATCCTCGCCGGCGGAGCAGAGCTGAAAGAAATCCTCCTCGCCTTTCGGGATGCCGACGCTGATGCCGCCCCGCGTCCGCTTTGGCAAAAGCTGGCTGCCCGCCTCCCCGGGAACGAGGCGGTGCAGCGCTGCGCCCGTTTTCTCAAGTCCGCCGCCGGTCTGGATCTCCTGACCCTGTGCAAACGCATCTTTGAGGATTTTTCCGTCACCCGCATCTTCACCCAGGAAAACGACAGCAAAAATATTGCCTTTTTTCTCCAGATCGTCGCCGGGTTTTGCCATAATCAGCGTGAATTCGAACCCTCCCCCTCCGGCTTTGTCCGCTACTGCGAGCAGCACGAGGAGGACGAGGGCTGGCAGCAGCTCGGACTCGAGGAGGTCGAGGCCATCCGGCTGCTCACCATCCACAAGTCCAAGGGGCTTGAGTTCGGCAGTGTTTTTCTCTTCTGGCCGATGACCAGCCCCCGGGACTCACATGGCAGTCTCCGCAGCTATGTCCGCTATGACGAGCAGTTCCAGCGCATCGAGGAGCACGCCCTCACCTACAACCTCGATGGGGTGCTCGCCGCTTCGAGTGCAGGAGGACTGGTGGAACGGGAAGCAAACCGTGCCTGCATCGAGGAGCTGAATGCCTTTTACGTCGCCGTGACCCGGGCCCGGAGCAATCTGGCCATCTATATCGTGGGCAAGAACAGGGAGGGATTGGAGGGGCTGCTCGCCAGTGCCGAAGCGAGCGAGAAATCCTCGGCTGCGCAACTGATCCTCACGGCTATGCACGAACTGCTCGCGGGACAAGGCCGCCTGCAATCTAAAGATGCGGAGGCGGCGGAGGCACGCTGGGGGGAATGGCGGGGGAGCCAACCCTCCGCTGCCCGGCAGGAGGGGCTGACCCCCGGGGCCCTCACAGGCTTTCTCGATCCGGAGAGATCGGCCTGGTACCGGCCCGACCGTGAACGCTTCGAAAAGGAACGCTTTCTCGACTACAAGAGCGTCTACATCAATAAACGCCGCGTCGACCGCGGGAATCTCGTCCACCACTATCTATCGTTCATCGAATTTGATTCACCCGCCGCCCGGCAGCGCGCCGCCCGGCGGGCCCTCGCCGATTACGGCAGCCTGCTGCGCCCCGCTGATATCCATGTCCTCATCGAAAGGGTGGAGGCCTTCATCACTGCCCATGCCGACTATTTCTCCGCCGCCAGGTGGGAACGCGTCTTCACCGAACAGACCCTCTATGCCCCG
>JAKPUX010000157.1 GCA_029554865.1 bacterium
CAGATGAGGATGCCGCATTTCCAGCCGTGAATCTCAAAAACACAATAGCGGTCTCCCGGGGTCAGCCAGGGATTGATGAAGGGATGCAGTTTCCTGTACCTGGCCACCAGCCCGTTTTTGTCAACGCAGACATAGGCCTTGAACAAAGAGTCATGCTCATCCTTCTCGAACAAGCCGGCCAGCACGACGATGTCGTTTTTGGCGGCAATCCCGGCAAGGGTCTGAATGCTCTCGCCATCAGGGATGAATTCCGCCAAATCCAGCATCTGCCCCTTCGACAGCCTTCTGGCAAAGGTGTAGCCGGTGATGGAACATTCATGAAAGGCGATCACCTGCGAGCCCTCATCCGCTGCCTTTGCGGCCAGGGAGGCGATGACCGCGAGGTTGCAGCGCTTGTCGCCGCTTTTATGCTCAAACTGCGCTGTGGCTATCTTGAGGTTATTCATATCGGGCTCTTGTCGATGAGACATCATTTCAGACGTTTCTGCGCCTTACGATCAGCCGATAGGCGATCCAGAAGGTCAGCAAAATGAGGATGGCCATGACAAGCGGCAGGAGGATAGTGAAGATCGGCGTCACGATGGCAGCGATGTTCTCCCCCGAGGCGAGCAGAAAATTGGCCGCGCCCCCGGTGGTGCCGCTTGATCCCAGCCGCAGAAATGCGGTGGCCCCCTGCACCAGGGCGGCCGAGCCGCCGCCAAGGACGAGACTGCTGAGCCATTTCATGATCTCGTTATCGATCGGCAGCACCGAGGCGGAGATCAGGGTGCCGGCGCCGATGGAGATGGGCGTGGAGATGTGGTCGAGCAGATTGTCGACGAAGGGGATGTAATAGGCCGCGATTTCAACAATAGTGGCTACGCCGAGGCTGCCGAGCCCGGCATTGCTTGAGAGCCAGCAAAAGCTCTCGTTCATGGGCAGAATTCCGAAGCGCGCAGCGGCACCGGCAATGAGTAGGGGGACGAAAACCCGGAAGCCGGTGCTGGCGCTCAGACCGATGCCCAGGGCCACCGCGGTGATGATCTCTTTATCCATTTTTAATATTCCTGATGTGAATCGAATCGCACCGGCAGGCGCGCTACCTTTCGTAAGCCTGCAGAATACGGTCCATCACCGCATTGGTCTGGGGATTGACCACCTGCCGCGCCGGGTCGGCCGCAAACCAGGCCAGGGTCCGCCGGATGCCCTGGTTGAAGGGGATCACCGCCCGGTATTCCGGCACGAAGCGTTTGATCTTGCTGTTGTCAAAGAGGACGCTGTAGGCCTTGTCCCCGAGCAGGTTGCCGGTCAGCGAGGGCTCCTGGCTGCAGATGAAATCCGAGGGGATATGCACGATGCGCGGCTCGACCCCGACGGCCTCGCCCAGGGTCTGGAAGACCTGGTTCCAGGTCAGGCTCTCGTCCGAGGTGATGTGAAAGGCGTGGCCGATCGCCTGCTGATGCCCCATCAGCCCGGCGAATCCCAGCGCGAAATCCTCGGCATGGGTCAGGGTCCAGAGGGTTGTGCCGTCGCCATGCACGATCACCTTTTCCCCCCGCACCATGCGGTCGATGAGGGTGTACTCGCCGCCGCTGCCGATGAGTGCCGGGATGATGGTGTCGTAGGTGTGCGAGGGGCGGACGATGGTCAGGGGAAAGCCCTCCTCGCGGTAGCAGCGGTTGAGGAGCTCCTCGCAGGCGATCTTGTTGCGCGAGTATTCCCAGTAGGGGTTGCGCAGGGGTGTCGACTCGGTGATGACCGGATGGAGCAGGGGCTTCTGGTAGGCTGAGGCGGAACTGATGAAAATATACTGCCGGGTCCGGCCGCGGAAGAGATCGATGTCGCGCTGCACCTCACTCTCGACGTAGGCGATCCAGTCGACCACCACATCCCAGTGATGATCGCGTAGCAGAGCCGCGGTCGCACCGGCATCATTGATGTCGCCCTGCAGTATCTTCGCGCCGGGGATCTCGACCCCGCGCATGCCGCGGTTGAGAAGATAAAGCTCCATGCCGCGGGCGACGGCCAGCTTGCTGACCGAGGTGCTGATGTTGCCGGTGCCGCCGATGAACAGAACCTTCATGATATCATTCTCCGGAAATGGGTATCGGATCGAGCACTCTTCCCCAGCGCGGCGGGACCGTCAGTGAAACCAGGCGGTCCCCGTTGACCGTAAAGGCTTCGCCCGTCAGCAAATCCCGCCAGCCCGCCGTTTC
>JAKPUX010000160.1 GCA_029554865.1 bacterium
CCTTGGGGATGGCCATCTCGACATCATTGTTGAGGGCATTCCAGGCCACCCAGGCGCCGCGCGTAGAGTCGACCACCTCGAAATCCCAACCGTTGCCCGCCTGTTTGTGCTCCCAGACCCCTTGGGGATAGCCGCCAACAGCCGCATAGGCGGAATCGGGGGGATAGGCCTGGACGAAGAAGTCGTAGCCGTTGCCCCACCAGCCCCAGGTTACGCCGGTGGTGTCAGCCGCGCCCGGATCGACCGAGATGTAGGCGGCAACGGCGGCGCCGCCGTGATAGGAGGTGTCATTGGGCACATTGGTCAGGTTGGCGATCGAATTCATCTTGATGCGGAGGTAAATGAAATCTGCATCGTCCGTGGCATAGACATCATCGATGTCGAGATCGGCAAAATAGCTGGGGAGGGCGGGATTGGGGCAGTCCGGATCGCCGGCATCGAAGGTCAACTCCTCACCGGTGGCCGGTGTATCGAGCTGCATCTCCGCAGTCCAGTCGAAAAAGAGGCCGTCGATGGCGATGGGGCCGGGTTGTTTGAGGGCGAACTTGAAACCCGCAATCCCGGGATTGCTGGCGTAATCCGCCCGCCACGGTGCGAGGTTTTCACCCGCGTAGATCATCACCGCGATGGTGTCGGGAGAGACAAAATCGGGAATGTACCTGGGATTGAGGAGCAGCGATTTGGGCACGGAGAATTCAACCTCGTTGCTGGTGGCATTCCAGGCGACCCTGGAGCCGATAGTCGAGTCGGCGGGAATGAAATCCCAGCCGTTGCCGGCCTGTTTATGCTCCCAGACATACTGTTCATAGCCGGTGGCGGCAAAGGCGGCACTGTCCGCGGGATAGACCTGGACGAAATAGTCATAACCGCTGCCCCACCAGCCCCAGGTCAGGCCGGTGATATCCGCCCAGCCCGGATCAACCGAGATGTAAGCAGCCAGTGCCGCACCGCCATGGTAGGAGGTGTCATTGGGGACATTGGCGAGATTGGCGACCGGATTCATCTTGATGCGGAAATAGACAAAGTCGGCGTCGTCGGTGACGAAGAGATCCTCAATGTCCAGATCGGCGAAATAACTCGGGACGGCGGGATTGGGGCAATCCGGATCGCCGAGATCAAAGGTCAACTCCTCGGCCTGGGGGGCGACATCCACCTGGGTGGCGGCCTCCCAGTCAAAGAAGAGACCATCGATGCTGATCTGCGCCACTGCGGGCTGCCCTGAAAGCAGCATTCCGAACAGGGCCAAACAAATGAGCAGTTCTTTTTTCATCTTTTCCCTCGCAGTTGAACGTTAGAGGTGCAACAGTTCATAATGGGTAATCACATCCTTCACTTCCCGGGCAGGCTGCACACATATGAGCACCGCCTACCGGATCAGTATCATTTTGCCTGTTTGCCGTTTTCCTCCTGTTAAAAGTTCGTAGTAATAGATGCCGCTGGTTAACTCTTGTGCCGAGAGGGTGAACTGGTGAGATCCGGCGCTCTTCATGCCAAGATCGTAGCGGGCGGCGCTCTCCCCGCGCAGGTTGAAAACCCGGATGGAGACCTCGCCGGGAGTGTCGAGTGCAAAGGGTATGCGCGTGGTGCTGTTGAAGGGGTTGGGGTAGTTCTGGCCGAGGGTGAGTCCCCCGGGCCGGGCGGCCGCAGGTTCGACGGGCACAGCGGTGCCGCTGTTGAAAGAGTAGACGAGACGCTCACTGCCGAAGCGGTCAGGGGCGGCGTCGACAAAGGTGAAGGGTGAGACGGCACGATTGGTCTGCAGCAGCAGGGTGATCTTGCCCTGCTGCACGGCCGCCGGGATCAGGCTGAGCGGGATGCTCAGTTCGGTCTGGCTGCCTGAGGTGGCGCGGGTCAGTCCGGCGGCCTGGCTCCAGCTCCAGTTGCTGCCGCCGGTGCCGGTGTACTGCCAGAGGGCGAGATTCTCCATCATCAGTTCAGACCCGGTTGATGCGCTGTCGCCATAGAGGTAGCCCGTGGCCGGGTTGTTGTCGATGTCGAAGAAGACATGGTAGAAATAGCCGCTGCCAAAGGCGGCGGCGGTGGTGAACTGGAGATAGAAATTGGCGGCGTCGTGAGCGGCATAGATGTCGACGATGTCGGCGGCGGCATCGAGACCGTCACCACCTGCTTCGACGGGATTGGGCGGGGTGTCGAGCGGCGCGATCCCGCCCCAGTCGTTGAAGAGACCGTCGATGGTGAGCAGGGTATTCATGCCGGCCGGGGGTGTGGCCTTGAGGAGGCGCAGATTTTTGTCTTCATTGCCAAGGGCGTCCCGGGCGCGGACGAGAAAGGTGTAGGTGGTAAAGTTGGCCAGTCCGGTGAGCTGATACTCCCAGGAGAGGCTGCTGCTCTGCCAGGTCGCGGGCACCTGTTCGAGGCGGGTCGCCCCTTCGATGCTGAAGAGAGGTGCAGAGCTGTAATAGACCGTGAAGGAGACCGGGGCCGACTGGTCGGTGACCTGCCTCCACCTCAATTTGACTGCACCATCCGAAGTGGCCGCCTCGATGAGGCCGATCGATGATTTCCAGGTCGGGGGATTGACATCGACGGGGTGGCGGTGAAAGGCCTCATAGCGGATTTCATTGAGGGAAGTGCTGGAGATGTAATCGCTCCAGCCCAGCCCCAGAACCTCTGCGACCTGCTTGTCGATGGCGGCGGTTTGGCTTGCTGAATAGTAATCGAGGGCGATGACGGCAAATCCGTCGGGTTTCGCGGCCTCCGCATTGACCTTGGCCGCCCAGACCGCCCGCTCACCCTCCTTGTAATAGGATTCGAACATCACCCCGTCGATAAAGGGGCGGATCGAGTGGGCATAGGCGGTGGCGAGATCGGGGTCGAAATAGAAGAGCCCGCGGTTGGCGACCAGGTATTTGTCCGGGTAGGTCGTGTGCAGCCAGCCGACCATATCGGACATCGCTACCACCATCCAGCGGTAGGGCCAGGGGGACCAGGGGGAGGCAGTATCGATGGTGTCGAGAAAGAGTCCGTCGCAGTTCTTGGTCCTGAGAATATTATCGGTGCCGGTCGGGCTGCTCTTGAGAAAGGCCCGCCAGGAGGAGTCGCCGGCGTTGACGTAATAGCTTCCCCAGCTGCCGTTCATATCCGGTTTCTTGTCGTGGTTGGCGTCATCGAGATACCAGGAGGCATACCCGCCATTGGTATAGACTACGGAGCTGGAACCCCAATCCCAGTAGCAGGGGCCACGGCCATCGCCGGTCCGTCCCCCCTGATGGTCCTCGCCGATCGAGACGTAGCCGATGACGATGACATCATCGGGGGTGCCGGCGAGGCCGTCATGGCCCTTTTTCATCTCGGCGATCTGGGCGGCGGAGATGTTCGAGGGTTCGAGGATGACCAGATCAAAGTCTTTGGCGCGGAAGAGCTTGTCGTTGTCCCATGAGCCGTAGTAGCAGAGGTAATCGGAGTGGCTGTCGATGGGCAGCCGGGAGGAAGCCAGGGCAGCGGTGAAGCTGGAGAGAAGGAAGAGCAGAGTGAGACCGGTTTGCATATGCCTCTTGGGGCCTTGTGACTTTAGTTGCATGCGTGGATCCCGTCTTTTTGATATGAAGGTCAGGCGATGATCACGTCAATCCCGAGCTCCCGGAGTTTTTCCCGGTCGGCCGGTGTGATGTGATCGTCCGTGATGAGATGGTGGGCGGCGGTGACCTCGGCGATAACCCCCAGGCTGCGGCGGCCGATCTTGCTCGAGTCGGCGACGACGAAGACATCGGTGGCGCCGTGCAGCATCATGCGGTTGATGGTCGCTTCCTGAAGGTTGGGGGTGGTCAGACCGAACTCGAAATGGATGCCATCGACGCCGAGAAAAAGCTTGTCGGCGCTGAGGTTGCGCATAGCCTCCTCGGAGAGCGGCCCCACCAGCGAGAACGAGTTTTCGCGCACCATCCCGCCGATTAGTATGACCTGATTCTTGCTCGCGGTCAATTCCCAGGCGATGTTGATTGCATTGGTGATGATCGTCAGTCCGCTGCGCGCCTTGAGCGCCCGCGCGATCGCGGTGGTCGTCGAGCCGGAATCGAGGATGATCGCTTCACCGTCACGGATAAGGTCGGCGGCCTTGCGGGCAATTTTATCCTTTTCACGCGAGTGGATGTGCTCTTTCTCGACGAGGTCGAGATCGATGACGGTTGGATTGCTGACGAGAATCGCTCCGCGGTGGACCCGCTTCAGAACGCCCCGCCGTTCGAGAACATCCAGATCCTTGCGGATGGTGACCTCAGAGGTCTTCATCTGCCTGGCCATCTCCGCCACGAGGATGCGATTTTGCACCTTGAGGATCTCCTCAATGCGGTTGCGCCTCTCCTCTGCGAGCAGAATGGTGCCGCTGGTCCCTCGAGCCATGGTCGGATTTTCTTTCGATTGGTTGAATTGAGCCAGATATGGTGTTTCGAATGATTATTAATAGTTATTATTGCTTGCGAATTGTACTAATTATTCACAGAAATTGCAAGAAAATTCTCATCGTCAGGGGAAAAAATTCAAGCGGGCGTGGCGTTGTTTTTATGAATGATGGCTGCAGAGTGAATCGGTGGGGCGTTCCTCCGGCCTGGCTCAGTCCCGGAATGGCTGCCGCCGGCAGGAGGAACGCCCTGTCTAGGAAAGGGGGTGGGGATTTTTATTTAATCAGAGTCATGGCGCGCGTAATCGTTCTGCCGCCGCTCTTCAGTTTGCAGAAGTAGAGGCCGCTGCCGGCGGGGAGGCCGTTCTTGTCCAGCCCGTCCCAGGTGGCCTGATACTGGCCCGGTCCCTGAAGCTCGTGCACCAGATCGGCGATCCTGCGGCCGAGCAGGTCATAGACGGCCAGATCGACCAGTTCCCGGCGGCTCAGACGGTAGTTCAGGGTGGTGGAGGGATTGAAGGGATTGGGATAGTTCTGCGACAGTCCGAATTCCTCCGGCTGGTGGGGGTCTCGGCTGGCCGAGCTGGTGATCTCGCGGCCGTCGTAGAGGAAAAGGATCTCCTCGGCGCTGAGGGCGCGGTTATAGATCTGGATGTCGTCGATCCTGCCCTTGAAGTAGGCGCCACCGGTTTTGCCGATAGTGGCGATCTGGCCGGCCTTGACGGTGCCGGTCAGGGGGTGGGTGTCCTTGAGTTCGCCGTTGAGGTAGATCATCGCATTGGCGCCGTCGTAGAGCCCGACCAGATGGACCCATTCCCCGGCGGAGAGCTCTGAACCGCGAATTCCTGGCCGCTCCGCGCTGACGGTGGTGGTCACCTTGAAGCGGAGCTCGTGGATGCCTTTGTCCTCGTAAAGGACGTAGGTGTCGCTCTCTGAGTCGTAGAGGGGGCCATAGGCTCCGGGGAGATCGTTGGGGGCATAGGCCATCCAGGTCCAGAGCGAGAGGGTAATCCCCTGGGTGTTGATATCGAGGGAGGAGGAAGCGGGCACGAGGATGTAATCGTCGACCCCGTCGAAGAGGAGGCCATTGCCGGTGTGGCCGCCTGACCAGGCGATGCCGTTCTGGAGGGCGCCGTGATTGGCGTTGCCGGAGTGGTCGGGCAAATTATTGCCATCCTCCTGATCGAAATCCCAGGCGGCGACCAGCCCGGGCCTGTAGGGCATGTAGGTGAAGGGAACCGGGAGGGGTTCAATGATGGGGTTGGGATGGATGGCCTGGTCCTTGACTCCGGTGATGGTCAGGGTGTAGCTGCTCTTGTCGGCCAGGGGGGTGGTGTCGAGCATGACCGAGAGGGAGTCGAGGGCGAGGCGGGCGCTGTGGACGGTGACCCCGGGTCCGATCTGATAGTTGGCGGCAGCGCGGGCGCTTTCCCCATCCACCCGCTCGTTGAAGCTGATCACCAGGTGGTCAGGCCGGCCGTAGGCGCGGACTGCGGTAACCTGCGGCGGGCGCAGGTCCGGGGCGGTGGTCGCCTGCACCTCGTTGCTCCAGGCGGGGCTGTAGAGTCCAGCGACATTTTTCGCCCGGATGCGATAAAAGTACTGCTGAGATTCGCGCCGGGTCTCATCGATATAGGCGGTGGTGTCGGTCACGGTCGCCAGCAGAATTTCGGGATGGGCCTGGGTGCCGCGGTAGATTTCGTAGGTGATCGAGGTGCTCTCCGGGTCCTCAGCGGGGAGCCAGCTCAGGCCAATGCGGGTCTCGTCGACCACGGGGGGAAGGAGCACCACCTCGCCTGGCGGGGTGGTGTCGACCAGGGCCCTGGCGATGTCGGGAAAATTGGTGGTGATGGCGTCCACCCCCTGTTTGATCAGGGTGAGCATCTCGGAGGCACTGTTGATGGTCCACTTGTTCATCTTCATGCCGCGGGCATGAGCCGAGTCAAGCAGGGCCGCGGTGATGGCGCCGTTGGTGCCGACCCACTCACCGCCGATGCCGTCAACCTGCCTGATTTGTGCCAGGGTGATGCTGCCGAAAAGCTGGACCTGGATGGAGGGATCGAGCTGCTTGGACTTGCTGATATGGCTGGAGTTGAAGCTGCTGATGATCACCCTCCCCTGCATGCCGCGCTGCTGGACGGCGGCGATGACTTTGTCGACCACGGTGGCGGCGTTGCTCTTGATCTCGATGACCACACCGACGCGATAGGAGGCGCGGAGGGCCAGGTCCAGGGCCTCGGCCAGGGTGGGAATCTTTTCTCCCGCAAAGAGGGGGCTGAACCAGGAGCCGGCATCGAGGCTGCGCAGCTGATCATAGGTCATGGTCGGGATCGTCCCGCCGGCGCCGGTGGTGCGCGCGACCGACTCGTCATGCATCAGCATGAGGGAATCGTCCTTGGAGAGCCAGACGTCCAGTTCGAACCAGTCGGCGCCGATCTCGACGGCCCTGGCGAATGAAGCCAGGGTGTTCTCCGGAGCGAGGCCGGAGGCGCCGCGGTGGGCGATGATCTCCGTGCCCGCCCGGAGCAGGGCGGAGGAGGAGAGAAGCATCAGCAGGGCGAGGAGGATGGTTTTTCTGCGCATGGAGACGCCTCCTTGTGGGGTCAGGGTTGGGAGAGATGGAGTTCGATCTGGATGGTGCTGTCGCAGCGAACGATGCGGCCGTATTCCTCTTTGTAATCCCTGAAGAGCAGGGTATCGCCGGCCGCATGCAGCGGAGTGAGATAGGGATCGAGGTGGGCGGTGGTATGGGCAAATGCCGCCCGGGCAGCGGAACTGTCCGGATAGAAAAGGCGCAGGCAAGCCTCTCGCTTTCCATCTTTACCGGGCTGTTCGACGGCGACTCCCGCCACCCTGCCGCTGAGCTGGAGCAGATCGCCCTCGCCGAGGGTGTAGATCATTTGCAGGCTCCAGGGGCCGGCCACCAGCAGTTCGGAGCCGGGGATGCGGTCGTCCGGCATGCCTGCCAGCCAGTCGCGGGCCGGTTCATCGGGGAGCGCGGGCAGCAGCGCCTGCAGCAGGGCGACCATGGCGGGGAGCAGGCTCTCCTCCCCGCTCAGGTTGGTGAGCTGGATGAAATGGCGTCCCCTGAGGGCGGCGATCTGCCAGGCGCTGCCGGTGCTGCGGCAGGAGAGGCCGGCGACGGGTTTTTCCTCCCCCTTTTTGGCCAGGTAGATGGCGAGGGCGGCGTCGGCCGAAGTCATCTCGTAGAGATCAAGGCTCAGCTCCTCTTCCCCGCGGCTGTAGCGCTGGACCGTCAGCCCGCTGAAACCGAACTCGAGAAAGAGTTCGGCCCCGCCGTCAATATAGCCGTAGAGGTTTTTCGCTTCGTAGATGCGGGGCTTGCCTGCGGGAGACCAGCCGGGATAGAATCCGGTCCCGGGCAGATCGGCGGCGGCTGCGGAGCTGAGGGCGAAGGACATGAGGATCAACACCCCCGCCATGCCGCTCCGAACTGTGCGCAGGAGCCGGAGGGCGGCAGCGCGGAGAGTCATGATGGCCAGAGGCGCCGCCGCCGCAAGGAGGCGGGGCTCAGACCACGACATGACTGATTTTCTCCGGCGCAGCGATCCCCAGTCCGAGTTTCTCGGCGTAGCGGAGGTATTCGGTATAGCGGGGATGCTCGTTGACCTTGACCTGCATCTCCTTGCGCTTGGCGAGCAGGAGGTTGTGGCAGACCATGTCGAGGGCGAAGGGATCGGTGGCGAAAAAGAGGCTGTTATAATCCCAGGTGAACTGGGCGGCGCCGTCCGGGCCGCCGTCGTACTGGCCGCGCAGGCCGTCGGTGATGTTGAGCACGAGCTTGTCACGGATGACCGGAAAGGCGAGCACCTCGGTGCAGACATCGAAGAAGAGGGGACGGTGGAGGCGTGCGGTGTTGCAGATGGCGGCGTAGCCGAGGTTTTTGGTCGCCATGGAGACGCCGTTGCCGGTGTTCTTGAAGACCGGGATGTTGATGATTTTGGTCAGTCTCTGCGTGAGCAGGCGGCCGAAATAGGAGTGTCTGCCGTTGAAGACGTGCTGGTTGAGATAGGCCTCCTCCTTGTCGCCCTCGACGTCGGCCCAATAATAGACCTGCTGGTCAAAGTTGCCGGCGCTGACATGGGTTCCATCGGGTTTGAGCCAGCGGCTGTTGTCGGCCTTGCCCTCGGCGGCGGCCTCGTCTATGGTCTGCAGCCCCTCGATGGCGATTCCGGGAAAGCGCTCCGCGGTGTAGCCGGCATCCCTGAGCATATAATCGAAGCGGTCCCAGATGATGATGCGATCGCGTTTGAGGCCGTTTTTTACCAGCCAGGCGATGACCGCGTCGACCACCTCGAGATGGGTGGCGATGACACCCGGGCCGACCGGATTGACCTTGATGCCGACGATATCCTTTTTGTCAAAGAGGAGCTTGAAGGACTTTTTCATGCCGGCGCCGGTCAGTTTTTGCAGACCTTTTTCGAACATGGCGTTGACCACCTCCGGCTGGACGCGTTTTTCAGCGGTGACGGCCGCATCGCTCACCTGCACCACCCGACCGGGGAAAGGGCCGGGCAGCGAGTGGGCTCCCCTGGGGATTTTCAGCGCCTCATCGACGTTTGTTTTCGGCCTGGCCGGGGGCTGCGGTTTTTGCGCCTCCTGGGCCCAGAGCGCAGGATTGCCGAGCAGGAGTCCCACTCCCGCCCCCAGTTTGAGCAGGTCGCGGCGGTTGATCTCCGCGATGTTTCCCATCGATCTGTATTTTGTTTTCCGCATAGCTCTCCTTTCATGCGATCATGCGTGATATTACAAAAAAATCGTCACTAATCCAAAGAGAAATCGCCCTGAGGGGGAAATAGCGCATGTTCCAGGCGGGCATAAAAAAAGCCGGGCCCGCGGGCCCGGCTGGTCATGAAGTGCTGGCATCAGGCTTTCGCCTTCTCCGCCTCTTTGCTGGTCCTTCCAGCTGTGCTCAGGCGGAGCCGGCTCCTGCCTATTTGATCAGCATCATCTTGCTGACCTGGCTCCACCCCTCCGTCTGCATCCTGATCATGTACACACCGCTGGCGAAGGGGGCGGCGTTCCACTCCACCTCGTGGCGGCCGGCCTGCTGCATACCGTCATGGAGGAGGGCCACCTCGCGTCCGGTGAGGTCATAGACAGCCAGGCGGATGCGGCTCTCCCTGGGCAGATCGTAGCGGATGGTCGTGGCCGGATTGAAGGGATTGGGATAGTTGTGATAGAGCTGATAGGCCTCGGGCAGCGCCTCGGCGGGCCGGGCGACGCCGGTATAGGTGAGCACGCGCGCCTCGACCACCCGTTCGTAGAGCAGGCGATGGCCCTTGTTGTTGAG
>JAKPUX010000220.1 GCA_029554865.1 bacterium
GATCTGACTAAAGTTCTGGATGAGGCGCCAGGCGCGCCCCCCGGCCACAAAGGTACAGCGCGTGCCCTGGCGGATGCGTTCGCGGCTGATGATTTTAACCACCCCCACCTGACCGGTGCTGCTGACATGGGTGCCGCCGCAGGGGTCGAGGTCAAAACCGGCGATGTCGATGAGGCGGATTTCCCCCTCCACCTGGGGGGCCTTGCGCAGCTGCAGTTTTTCCGCCTCCGCCCGGCTGACGAGGCGGCTGCCCACCGGCCGGTCCTCCCAGATGATGCGGTTGGCCAGGGTTTCGACCTCCTCGATCATGGCCGTGGTCACCTCTGGGGCGTCGATCTCGATAGTGGATTCTTCCTCGCCCAGGTGAGCGGCCAGGGTGCGGATGCCGAATCCCTGAAAAAAGGCCCCGGCCAGGAGATGAAAGCCGGTGTGCTGCTGCATAAAGTCGAAACGCCGCGGCCAGTCGATACGGCCGTTAAGCTGCTCGGACGCAAGTGGCTGCTCAAGCAGATGCCAGATCTCCTCCTCTGCGATCTGCACATCCACCACCGCCACATCGTTGAGCCGGCCGGTATCGTGCATCTGGCCTCCGGAGGTGGGATAAAAGACCGTGCGATCCAGGACCAGCGCCGGCCGCCCCTCCCGCTCCCCCCTTTTGACCACTCTAGCCTCCATCTCCTGCAGATAGCTGTCTTGCTGATAGAGCTTTTCGGTCACGCCTCTCTCCTTTGAAGTTGTTGTTTGCGCAGCAGCCTTTCCTTGCGGTGCCTCAGGCTGGCTTCCCACTCTCGATAGACATAGTGGTCGTGCAGCGCCCGCGCAATTTCCAGCCTTCCTTCAGCGCGGGCGAGGATGTCGAGCGCAGCGGCGATGTCGCCGGCCCGGTGTTCGTGGTATTTGGCGAGTTCTTCGTAGGGCTCAAAACTGAAATCCGGGGCCTGTTCGATCCACTCTTTCCAGATTTCCGCCGCTTCGGTATAGCCGCCCCGGCGTTTGTGCAGTCCGGCCCGATGCCGGGCCAGGGAGGTCCATCCCTCCTCTGCAGGGGTGCAGAGGGCTGTGCAGCCGATGCGTTCGGCGTCGCCGTAGAACTGCAGATCCGTGAGCGTGCGGATTACAGCGAGCAGATCCCTCGCCGGCAGCCCCTCGTGGGCGTCAAAGCGCCCGGCTGCCGCTGCGGTGATGCCGATCAGGCTGAGCAGATCCATGACGTTGTGTTGAAAAACCGGCTTCAGGGTGGTCAGATCGCCGCTGCGCACGGCCTCGAAATAGAGCCCCGGAATGAGGGCGCCGGGGATATCCTCCTCCCGGCGGATATGAAGGAGCCGGCCCTCCACCTCGCCGAGGGTGTAGGAGGCAAATCCCTTGTAAAGGCGTCTGACCGCATGGAGAAGATCGAGATGGGGCAGGTCCAGGCCGTCGAAATTGATCCGGTTCATCACGCAGCGGCTGCGGATGAGGGGGAGATCGTAGCTTTTGCCGTTATAGCTCGCGATCGCCTCCCTCCCGCCGAACTCGCTGGCGAGACTGCTGTAAAGGGCTTTTTCGGCATCGAGATCGACGAGAAAGTACTGCCGGACCTCCACCGCCTCCTCTGAGCAGACGGCGATCCCGACCAGAAAAGCATAGGTGCCGGCGCCTCCGGCGAGGCCGGTGGTTTCGGTATCGATGAAGAGCAGCTTGCCGGGATGGACCCCTTGCAGCGCATGGTTTTTGCCGATCAGGAGGAACTGCCTTGGTTCGAGCTGGAGGAAATCCTCAAGCCGGTAGGGGAGAATCTGTCCGGCGGTGAAGCGCTTGTGTCTAATCCAGAGTGGGCCATGGAGGGTTTCCGTGCACTCCAGTCCGATCTCCTCGAGTCCCCGCAGAGGAGCTCTCTCCTGCGGCGGCGAAGGCGCGGTGGGTGTGGTCCGCTGCAGAGCGGCCAGTTTTTCCCTGATCGACATCATGGGTTTTTCACCATGCGATCATGGCCTGCAGCACCTTCACGGCGTGGAGTTTGCCGCTCTCTCCCACCTCCAGAGCGGGTCCCGAGCAGGAGGGGCAGCCGTTCTGGCAGCCGCAGCCTTGCACCAGTTCCAGTCCGGCGCGGGCCACCTCCTCATAAATCTGAAAGAGTTTGGCGCTGTGGCCGACGCCGCCGGGGTAGCGCTCCCAGATGAAGAGGGATGGCTTGTGCCAGAGGGTGGCGCGCATCATGGGCAGGACCGATATATCCCCGGGATCGCTCATGATGAAGAGCGGGGCGATATGGCCGAGCACATTGGCAGCGGCTTTGAGGCCGTCGCTGAACTCCTGCTGGGGGATGCCGAGCTCTTCGTGTATGGTCTCCGGGAAGGCATACCAGAAGGCCATAGTGTGCATGGTCGATTCGGGCAGGTTGATCTTGCCCCAGCCGATATTCTCGTGGGTGCCGAATTTGATCTTTTTGTACATGGTCGCAACGCTGGTGACCGAGACCTCGCCGTAGCCGGCCAGATGGCTGCCGATGCTCTTCTCCTCGAGGATATCCATCACCCTGAGGTCGCTTTTAAGTTGGGCATCGGTGTAGTGATCGACTGCAACCTCACGGACATAGGCCTTGCGCCGCTCCCAGTCGAGTTTGTCGACGTGGTACTGCCGGCTGCCGTGCATATAGATGGCCTCGTCATGGACCATGAGAGGGGCGGCGAAGAGATCGATTTCACCGATGACCCGCTCCTGGGGGGTGGTTTTGTCGATGATGACCACATTCTCCTCGGCGGCACTGCGCAGGCTGATCGCCTCGGCCGGGTAGACCTCGGCCATCCAGTGCCAGCGTTCAGCGGCCTTGTGGACGACGCGGTTTTCCTCGAGATAGGCGAGGATCTCCTGGGTGGAATCGACGCCCTCTCCACCATCCCAGCGGCTTCCAAAGCGCTCGTCGAAAGCGAAGGGGAGCTCGAAGGCGGCGCATTTGATATGGCTGAGCAGGACGATGAGGTTGTCCGGATTGATGATGCCGGCCTCCGGGCTCTGCTGGAAGAGATAATCGGGGTGGTGTATGATGAACTGGTCCAGAGGTGAACTCGAGGCGACGAGCACCGCCAGGGCTGCCTCGCTGCGCCGGCCTGCACGCCCCGCCTGCTGCCAGGCGCTGGCGATGGTGCCGGGATAACCGGCCATGATGCAGACCTGGAGTTGGCCGATATCGATGCCGAGCTCCAGGGCGTTGGTGCTCACTACTCCGAGGATCTCCCCGCTGCGCAGACCATGCTCGATCTCGCGGCGCTCCAGGGGCAGATAGCCCCCCCTGTAGCCGCGTACCAGATGCTCCGGTTTCTTGATGCGTCGCATGAACTCTTTGAGATAAGTCAGCAAGATTTCGACGCGCATGCGGCTGCGGGCGAAAACGATGGTTTGCACATCATGGCCGAGGAATTTACCGGCGACCTTTTGCGCCTCCAGGACGCAGGAACGACGGATGCCCAACTCCCGATTGACGAGGGGGGGATTGTAAAAGATGAAATGCTTGCGCCCGCGCGGCGCCCCGTTGTCGTCGACCAGACAGAGGGGTTCGCCGGTGAGATAACGGGCAAAATCTCCCGGATTGGCGATCGTGGCTGAGCAGCAGATGAACCGGGGTTGAGAGCCGTAAAAAGCACAGATGCGCTTGAGGCGGCGCAGTACATTGGCGAAGTGACTGCCGAACACCCCGCGATAATTATGAATTTCGTCGATGACAATGTAACGGAGGTTTTCGAAAAGCTTGACCCAGAGGGTGTGATGAGGCAAAATGCCGGTATGGAGCATGTCGGGATTGGTGACGACGATGTGGCCGGAGGTGCGGATGGCCTTGCGTGCGGTCACCGGGGTGTCGCCGTCAAAGGTGTAGCTGCGGATATCGAAATCGATCTCCGCTCCGAGCAGCGCGATGAGGGCATGGAGCTCGGCCACCTGATCCTGCGAGAGGGCCTTGGTCGGAAAAAGATAGAGGGCGCGGGCCTCCCGGGTTTTGAGCACCGCATCCAGGACCGGGATATTGTAGCAGAGGGTTTTTCCTGAGGCGGTTGGAGTCACCACCACGGTGTTCTCGCCTCGCAAAAGATGCCTGATGGCCTCGGCCTGGTGGGTGTAGAGACGGCTGATGCCGTGTTTTTGCAGGGTCGAGATCAGGCGGGGGTCCAGCGCTTCAGGGAAAGGGAGAAACCGGGCTGGCTGGGGTTCAATCTCCTTCCAGAGGGTGACATTGCGGAGGAATTCTTCATCCCGCCTGAGCACGTCGATGATCTGATCCAGGTTCATCTTGCTTTATCCATCAGAAAAAGAGCTCCGTCCCTTCCCTCCCGGGCTGTTGCCACGCAGGCGCGCTGGATCTTGTACGCTTTCACTTGTGCACCTGGGCATCGACTTGGCCATAGCTTCGTGCGTTCTCTTCCCAGGAGAACCTCGCCGCTGCGGCGAAGCCCTGCCGGACCATCTCGTAGTAGCGCTCCGGTTGATCTGCGAATAGCGAGGCCGCCTCGCGCAGGGCAGCCTCGAGGGCAGCCACCATATCAAGAACCCATGGATTGGTCTTGCGCCACTGCACGATGGCTGCGGCTTCGGCGAAGGCGCGAATATGCTCGAGATTGTAATGATCCGGTCGCTCCCTGAAAAGAAAACCATTAACGCCGTTTGTTATTTGATCTACCAAACCACCCGTTTTACGGGCAATTACAGCTGTTCCGGCAACCATATATTCAACAGCGGCGCCAAAGGGCTCATAAATGGAGGGCATGAGGCCGTAAGTGCTCCCGCTTTGCAGGGCCTGGTAGCCCTGCTGCATGCGAATGGGAAAGACGGTCAGATTGCCGTCGCACTTGCCGGCGACCTGATAAAAATAGTCGAGATCACCGCTTCTGGTGGCCAGGGGGGTCAGGATGACCTTGATTTCATCGGGTGCAAAACGTTCGATCGCCTGGAGGAGGAGGTCATAGCCTTTTTGGCCGGGATCGAGGCGGCCGCTCATGACCAGGATGGGGACCGTATCAGGGAGGCGGGTGATGCTCCCCCCCTTCCAGGTCAGGCGTCCAAAGCGCTGGGGTGGAGTGTATTCCTCCAGGACCTGCAGCAACTCGGCGCGTTTGGCCTTTTTGCGGGCTGCGATCTCCTTGAGGCTATGTTTGTCGCGTTTGGGAAAATCGGCTGAAAAGGGCAGAAAGGGTCCGTTGTTGATGCCGTACACGCCGCCGCGCTGAAAAATCGATTGCAGATGGGGCGCGAAGTGGTCGGTATGGATGGGATCGCGGGTGAATTCATGCGCAAAATTCCTGCTCACTGTGGTAATTGGCCCATCAGCGAGCTGCAGGCCGATCTGCCAGGCGGTTGCTCCACCCGCGAGCATATGCTCAATCCGGACCTGGCGGGGTGCGCCGGCGGCCTGTTTCAGTTCAGCGGCGGTAAAATAGCTGTCGAAGGGATTATGCAGGGTGTGGATGACTGCACAAGAGTGGAGCTGCTCCTCGATCATCGCCTCCTTGACCGTCAAAGAGAGCAGGGCGGTTTGCCACTCCTGGGCGTGAATGACGGTATCGGTGGAGAAGCCGAGAGCGGCGAGAACGGCGGGCACGGCCTTGCAGAAAAAGAGGCTGTTGGTGCGCAGGGCGGCATCGTTGGCTCCGGGATCCTCCGCGTAATAGATATAGGGATCCTTGAGGGCATCATCGGCTGTAAAAAAGCCCTCCGCGCGCAGGAAATATTCCTGCACCTCGCCTGGGGCGGGATCCTGGTAAGGCACTGTGCAGGACCAGATCTCCACCTCAACCAGGCGCTGGCCGAAGATGACACTCGTCTTCAGACCGGTGTTCTTAAGGGGTGCCGAATCCATGATGGCGGGATAAAAGGGCGAGATCAATGCGCTCCTTTTGTACTCGTTGACCTGCTGGAGCCAGGGCAGGGTGTTGACGGTGACGGCTGCAAGTCCCCCGGATTTGGCGAATCGGCT
Organism: bacterium; assembly: GCA_029554865.1. Taxonomy (GTDB): domain Bacteria; phylum Zhuqueibacterota; class Zhuqueibacteria; order Residuimicrobiales; family Residuimicrobiaceae; genus JAKPUX01. Next base: position 5,945 of record JAKPUX010000220.1, read on the forward strand.
CTCGAAGGAGGCAAAGATGATCTGGTCAAAGGCCATCCCCGCCAGCCTGTTTTGAATCCGCTCGGTCTCTTCGACAGTAAAGAAGAGCCCCATCAGGGACCAGTCCTTGCGCCAGTGCTCGAATGCTGCCATCTTTAGCCTCTCCTCTCAGGGTGACGTCCGCAATTCTTCATCCAATTTAAGCATTTTTTCCCAATTTGCAAAAAATTTGATATCGCTCCGCTTTTTTGCTGATGTTAAAAAATAGGTGCTTTTTTTCTTGCAGATTGCCCCTTTAACAGCTATATTCCTGTGCATCTTACCGGTTCGTTGTCCAATCGCTTTCGACCCATAGATCACTTCGTCATTCGTCGCACCTTCTGAATAAGGAAAATCTATTGGCCCAACTCTTCAAGCGCTGGACGAACAAAATCCCGATCGCCGTGGTGGCCGGGGTGCTTCTCCTGGTCGCTGGCGCGATCGGTTTTTTCGCCTTTTTTGGCTCTCCCCGCTATACTGATGTCGGTTACCGCCCCATGCAGCCTCTCCCCTTCAGTCATGCCCTGCATGCGGGTGACCTGGCCATGGACTGCCGCTACTGCCATCATGCCATCGAATCTGCGGCCCATGCCAATCTGCCGCCGACACAGACCTGCATGAACTGCCACACCCTCATCCTGCCGCAAAGCAGCAGATTGATGCCGGTGCACGAAAGCTGGGGCACCTTGCGGCCCATTGCCTGGACCAGGGTGCATCTACTGCCTGATTACGCCTACTTTAACCACAGCGCCCATCTCGCGGCAGGTATTGGATGTTTCAGCTGCCATGGCAACATCGCCGGTATGACGGTGGTGACACAGAGTCAGCCTCTGAGCATGGGGTGGTGCCTCGGCTGCCATCGCCACCCCGAGCCGAACCTCCGGCCTGCCGCCGAGATCACCTCCATGACCTGGCAGCCCGATGCTGATCATGCCCGCTTCGCTGCCGAACTGGCCGGCCGGAAAAAACTGAATCCGCCTCAAGATTGTTCGGGATGCCACCGATGATGAGCCCAGATCACGACTTGCGTGCGGATATGCCCAGCCGCCGCCGTTTTCTCTCCCTGATGAGCGCATCGCTCGCCCTCGCCGGCCTCTCCTCCTGCCGTAAACCCGTCGAGAGAATCCTTCCCTACGTCAAGGGGGTCGAGGAACTCGTCCCCGGCATCCCGGTGCCCTACGCAACCACCATGCCCATGGGACTCGATCCGACGGGCCTGCTCGTCTCCACTTTTGACGGCCGGCCGACGAAGATCGAGGGCTTGCCTGGCCATCCTGCCTCGCTTGGGGCTTCAGACATCTATATGCAGGCCGCCATCCTCAATCTCTATGATCCCGACCGCTCGCGTACGGTCCTGCATGCTGGAAAAACATCGGACTGGGCCGCCTTTACGGCCGGCTGGAAAGAGCAGCTGCCCCGGCTGCAGGAGCGCCGCGGCGAGGGGTTGGCGGTTCTGGCCGAAGCCTCCTCATCACCGACCCTCCACCGCCTGCAGAGGGAGATGACCGGGCGCTTTCCGCTCATGAAGTGGGTTAATTACGATTCAGTCAGCGATGAAAACATTCTCACCGCCGCCCGCATCGCCTGCGGGGTTGATGCCCGCCCCCTCGCCCTGCTTGACCATGCGGAGGTCATCCTCGCACTGGATGGAGATATTTTTTATAGCGAGAGCGGCCATCTCCGCCACGCTAGCGGTTTCGCGACAGGACGCAGGCTCGAGACCTCCGAAGCAGGGATGAACCGGCTCTATGTGGTCGAACCCGGAATGACCATCACCGGCGGCGCTGCGGATCACCGGCTGCGTCTCGAGGCCTCCCGCATCGCACCATGGGCCCATTCGCTGGCGGCGGAACTGGGAGGTCTCGGTCTCTCCTCCTTTGCCGGTTTCACCTCCTTTGCTACGCTGGACGAAGCCAGCCAGCGCTGGCTCAAAGCAGCGGCGCGCGATCTTATGGCCCATCGCGGCCGCTGTCTCCTGATCGCCGGCCGCCGGCAGCCGGTCGAGCTGCATCTCCTGCTTTTCGCCCTCAATCTTGAGCTCGGCAACCTCGGCCGTACCCTCCACTTCGTTCCGATGGAACATGCCCTTCCCTCCAGCCTGGCGGGATTGAAGGGGCTCACCGAGCAAATGGCTGCCGGCCGGATCAGCCATCTGGCCATATTCGGCGGCAATCCGGTCTATACCGCCCCTGCCGATGTCGATTTCGCCGCCGCCCTGGCAAAGGCTGATTTCTCCCTTCACCTCAGTGACCGGGTCGACGAAACCTCCGCGCGAACCGCGTGGCATCTGCCGCAGAGTCATTTCCTCGAGGAATGGGGCGACGCCGCGAGTGCAGAAGGGCAGTTGAGCCCTCTGCAGCCCATGATCGCCCCCCTTTTCGGCGGCCGCAGTGTCATCGAGATGGCCGGTTTTCTGGCCACAGGTGAGGAGCGCAGTGGCTATGAACTGGTGCGCGAGAGTTGGCGGCGCCTCCTTCCTGTCGCGGGTTTTGAAAGCCGCTGGCGCGCCCTGCTGCACAGCGGCCTTCATAACGGATCGGCACCTGTGCCGGTCGCGCCCGACCCGGGGGCGATGATGGCGCACCTCCGCAACACCCCCCTGCCGCAGCCCGGGGAGAGCCTGCCCGAAATTTGTTTCCAGCCCTCCGCCCTCCTGGACGGTCGTTGGGCCAATAATGCCTGGCTGCAGGAGCTGCCTGATCCGGTCACCAAGATCGCCTGGGACAATCCGGCGCGGATCAGCCCTGCGCTGGCGCGCAAACACGGGCTCGCCAACGGCGATGTGGTCCATATCAAAGCCGGAGACCGCGAGATCACGCTGCCGGTCTGGATCATACCCGGGCAGGCGGACGAGAGCATCACCCTCGAACTGGGTTACGGCCGTACTCGCGCCGGTCGCGTCGGCGACGGTGTTGGATTCGATGTCGGATCCCTGCGCCTCTCCGGCGGCATGGGCTTTTACAGCGGAGTGAGCCTGCGCTCTGCCGGCGGCCGCCATGTCATCGCCTGCGCCCAGGAGTTTGACGGCATGGTTGAACGCCCGTTGGTGCGCGAGGCTGGCCTCAAGGAGTTTCAGGGCGATCCGCATTTCGCCCGTCATGATAGCGAAATTGCGGCCAAAAATCTCTGGAAGGAACACACCTACGATGCCGGTTTCCAATGGGGTATGGTGATTGATCTCACTGCCTGCATCGGCTGTAACGCCTGCACGATCGCCTGCCAGAGCGAAAACAACATCCCCGTGGTCGGCAAGGAGCAAGTGGCAATAGGACGGGAGATGCACTGGATTCGTCTCGACCGTTACTTTAAAGGCGGAGAGGAAAATCCGGAAATGGTCTATCAGCCGGTGGCCTGCCAGCATTGTGAGAATGCCCCTTGTGAGCAGGTTTGTCCTGTGGCCGCCACCGTCCATGACCATGAGGGTCTCAATGTCATGGCCTACAACCGCTGCGTTGGGACGCGCTACTGCTCGAATAACTGCCCCTACAAAGCGCGGCGTTTCAACTTTTTCGATTATACCGGCCGGATGGATGAACTTAAGAAAATGGCGCAAAACCCGGATGTGACGGTGCGCATGCGCGGGGTGATGGAAAAGTGCACCTATTGTCTGCAGAGGCTGAACCTGGCCAAGAACCGGGCCCGGCTGGAGGGGCGCCCACTGGTTGACGGCGAGGTGATGACCGCCTGTCAGCAGGCCTGCCCGACCGGCGCGATTTCCTTTGGCAATCTGCTCGACGACTCCAGCCGTGTGGCCATCGCCCGCGCATGGGCACGCAGCTACGCCCTTCTTGGGGAGCTCAATGTACGGCCGCGCACCCTCTATGCCGCCAAGATTCGCAACCGGAATCCTGAACTCTCTTGAAGACAGGACTGTCGCCTATTCACCTAAAACTGGATTGACGCGTGAGCTCGATTCATCAGCATGAGCAGCAGTGGATTGAGGGCCAGCCCACTTTCGGCGGGCTCACCGATCAGGTGAGTGCGCTGGTGGAGAACAAAACCCCGAGGGGCTGGTATATCGCCCTGGCGGTGAGCAGCAGCCTGACCGTGGTGCTTCTGGCCCTGATCGGCTACCTGGTGACCAGAGGCATCGGAGTGTGGGGAAACAACATTCCGGTCGCCTGGGCCTGGGACATTGTCAACTTTGTCTTCTGGATCGGCATCGGCCACGCCGGCACGCTGATCTCGGCCATCCTCTTTCTGCTGCGCCAGCAGTGGCGCACCTCGATCAACCGTTTCGCCGAGGCGATGACCATCTTCGCAGTGATCTGCGCGCTGATCTTTCCGAGCATTCACGTCGGCCGTATCTGGTTCATCTACTGGCTCTTCCCTCTGCCCAACCAAATGTCGATGTGGCCCAATTTCCGCAGTCCTTTGCTCTGGGACGTCTTTGCGGTGAGCACCTACTTCACTGTCTCCCTGCTCTTCTGGTACGTAGGGCTGGTGCCTGATCTGGCCACGATGCGGGATCGGGCCAGGACACGCCTGAAAAAGATCACGCTCGGCATCCTCGCGTTGGGCTGGCGGGGCGGCAACCGCCAATGGCAGCATTACGAGATGGCCTACCTCCTGCTCGCCGGCCTCTCCACCCCGCTGGTGCTTTCGGTGCATAGCGTGGTCAGCACCGACTTCGCCACCAGCGTCATCCCCGGTTGGCACACCACCATCTTTCCCCCCTATTTCGTCGCCGGGGCGATCTTTTCGGGCTTCGCTATGGTCACTACCCTGGCGATCATCGTCCGCCAGGTTTTTTCGCTGCAGAACATCATCACGGTGCGCCATCTTGAAAACATGTGCAAGATCATGCTGGTAACCGGTTTGATGGTGGGATATGCCTACGGGGTGGAGTTTTTTATCGCATGGTACAGCGGCAATATCTATGAGCGCTTCACCTTTCTCAACCGCGCCTTCGGCCCTTATGCCTGGGCCTACTGGATCATGATCAGCTGCAATGTACTGGTGCCGCAGCTCTTCTGGTTCAAAAAGCTGCGCACCTCAATCCCGGTGATGTTCATCGCTGCGCTGCTGATCAACGTCGGCATGTGGTTCGAGCGTTTTGTCATCATCGTCAGCTCACTCTCGCGCGATTTTTTACCGGGCGCCTGGGGCTACTACAAGCCTTCGTGGGTGGATGTCGGCATCTTTGCCGGCTCATTCGGCCTCTTCTTCACCCTCTTTCTGCTCTTCATCCGCTTTCTGCCGATCATTGCCATGTCGGAGGTAAAGGGAATCCTGCCGCAGGCCCACGCAGCGGTGGATCCGTCGGCAGGAGAACATCATACCAGGCGGAGCTGAAATGACTGATCTAAACCATACGGAAGGGATTCTGGCCCGATATGCGGGTCCCACCGAACTGCTGACGGCGGCGCGCAGAGTGGCGGAGGCTGGATATCGCAAATTCGACTGCCATTCTCCCTTCCCCATCCACGGTATGGACGAGGCGATGCGTCTGAAACGTTCACCGCTGGGCTTCATGGTCGGCATTGCCGCCTTTGCCGGGGCTGGACTCGCCATTCTGCTGCAGGGATGGGCCAGCGCCATTGATTATCCACTGATCATCTCGGGCAAGCCCTTCTTCAGCTATCAGGCATTCATGCCGGTTACATTCGGATTGGCGGTGCTGCTCGGGGCTTTCACCGCTGTATTCGGGATGCTGGCGCTCAACCGGCTGCCGCGTTTCAACCATGCGGTCTTTCACAGTGAGCGCTTTTCCCAGGTGACGCGTGATGCCTTCTTCATCAGCATCGAATCAAGCGATCTCCTCTTCGATATGGAAAAGACCCCGGCCCTGCTGCGCGAAACCGGTGCCCTCGAAGTGGAGCTCCTGTCCGAACCGCCGCAAGATTAGGAACAGAAGACTATATGTCTAAAGTGAAGGTTTATCTGATAGTTGTGGCAGTCCTGCTTTTAATGGCTTGCCAGCGCGGGCAGTATTCCAGCAAGCCGCCTGTCCATCTGGTGCCGGATATGGATCATCAGCCCAAATACAAGCCTCAATCCGCCTCTTCATTCTTTGAGGATGGTGCCGCCATGCGTCTGCCAGTCAGCGGTACCGTCCCCGCCGACCGTTTGCACGAGGATTCGCTTTTTTACCGGGGGGTGGATCAGAGTGGCAAACCCGTGCGGATTTCGCCGCTCAAGGCGGCGCCGGAGCTGATCGCTGCAGGGGAGGGACGTTTCCGTATCTACTGTTCTCCTTGTCACGGTGGACGTGGAGAGGGACAGGGCACGGTGATCAAGCGGGGCTTCATTCCTCCTCCTCTGCTCTGGGAGCAGCGGCTGATTGCGGAGGGGGACGGCTATATTTTTGACGTCATCAGCCGCGGCGTGCGCAACATGCCTTCTCACGCGCACCTCGTCCCGGCGTCCGATCGTTGGGCGATTGTCGCCTGGGTTCGGACGCTGCAGCAGGGCGGGCAAGCCCGTCAGGCTGGTCAATCCACACCTTCAAACTGACGGGATTATGAAACCTGCAGAATACCATCTTACAGAAAACCCGCGGCTACAGCGCTGGTGTGGCGGGATCGGTCTGGCCGCCCTGCTGCTGTGCGCTGTCGGGTACGCCGCCAATCCTGTTCAATTTCACCACTCCTGGCTGGCCGCTCATTTCTTCGTGATTTCCATCGCCCTCGGCGCCCTCATTTTCACGATGATCTTGCATCTTACCGGCGCGACCTGGAGCGTGCCGGTGCGCCGTCTTTTCGAGAATCTGGCTGCACCAATGCCCCTGTTCTTCATCCTCTTCCTGCCGGTGCTTTCAGGTGTGCACGAGCTCTACCACTGGAGCCACGGCGAGGCGGTCGCCAAAGACCCCCTCTTGCAGCTCAAGGCGCCCTATCTCAATCAGGTCTTCTTCGCCGTGCGCACAGTGATCTACTTTGCGGTCTGGACTTTCCTCGCCTGCAGGCTGCGCCACCTCAGCCTGCAGCAAGATGAGGGGGACGATCACAGCGAACGGCTGCGCAGGACCAGTGCGGCGGGAGTCATCCTTTTTGCCCTCACCCTCACCTTTGCTGCCTTCGACTGGTTCATGTCCCTCGATGCCCATTGGTACTCGACCATATTCGGACTCTACATATTTTCCGGATGTGTCGTGGCCGGACTGGCTGCGGTCATTCTTCTCGCCCGGCACCTGCAAAGCCGTGGCCACCTTGTGGAAACCATCGGCATCCAGCAGTATCATGACCTCGGCAAACTGCTCTTCGCCTTTACGGTTTTCTGGGCCTACATGGCCGTTTCTCAATATTTTCTCATCTGGTATGGCAATATTCCTGAAGAGACGATATGGTATCATCACCGCTGGCATGGGAGCTGGAAAGTTGTCAGTTTACTCCTCGTCTTCGGCCATTTTCTGGTGCCCTTTGTCCTGCTGCTGACCCGCTGGGCGAAGCGCAACCTGGCTGTGCTTGCCGGATTCAGCATCTGGCTGCTCTTCATGCACTGGGTTGATCTGCAGTGGCTGGTGATGCCCTCACTGCACAAGGAAGGATTTGTATTTTCGTGGATGGACGGGACGGCCTTGGCTGGATGCGCTGGGCTGTATCTAAAATACCTCGGCTGGCTCCTGCGCCGGAGCGCATTGGCTCCGGTGGGGGATCCTCGGTTTGAAGAGGCGGTCGATATGAACCGATAAAAAAAAGGTCAGCAGATAACTGCTGACCTTTTTTTTGCTGGTCGGGGCGGCGGGATTCGAACCTGCGACCCCTTGACCCCCAGTCAAGTGCGCTAACCGGACTGCGCTACGCCCCGATGCAAATCATCCAATATGGCGGCCAGTTCCCTCAACTCCTGGTGGATCTCATCGATCAGGTCCTGGCATTTGGCCTCATAGAGAGTGAGGCTCAGTTGTGAATCGTTGCTGCGTTTGAGGTACTGAAGTTTCTGCCGCGCACCCTCAATGGTATACTTTTCATAATAAAGAAGGCGTTTAATGACGAACAGCAATCGGATATCGTTCTTGCGGTAGGTCCGGTTGCCGGCGCGGTTTTTGGCTGGCCGCAGTTCGCGGAACTCGGTCTCCCAGTATCTTAACACATAGGGTTTGAGACCGGTGATACGACTGACCTCGGCGATGGAGTAATAGAGACGTTTGATCGTTCTCTCTTCCATCCTGGGCGTGACCTGAGGTTCAACCTGCTCTTCAGCCTGATAAAATAGGGATAATTGCTCCAATAATCAAGCACTTTTTCTTGGTTTTTTAAAACCTTGCCTAACAAGAACAGTACCATCAGAACAGAAATCGATGCCACGCTGTATAAATTTAAACATTTTTTCATATTTTCCAAATACTTTCTTCTCAAAAAGGGTTTGGAAATCATATAAATAAACACCTAATCGAGTCAAAGCCATATTACCTTCAAGTGTTTTGTGAGGTCTGGACATCACCACTCCGCTGCGATATCCGGCCCTCAGGCAGCAGGTAATAACCCGTTCATCCGTGTTGCCAAAGGGGTAGGAAATTGCGTCGACCCTCCCGCCAATAAGTTTTTCGAGTACTGCCCTGGATCCCGCCACCTCCTCTTCCAGCCTCTCTCCTGCCAGCCGTGTCAAATCCAGATGACTGAAGCCGTGGGAGCCGATCTCCCACCCGGCCGCATGCAGGGTGAGAATCTGATCAGCTGTCATGTGGGGAAACTGGATATTGCCGAAATTGACATCCCAGTCGTCGAGTCGGCCGATATATCCCGCCGGGACATAGAGGGTGGCCCTCAGGCCATTGGCGCGCAGCACCGGGAAGGCGTGCTTAAAAACAGAGGCGTAGGCGTCGTCAAAGGTGAGGATAACGCTCTTATCTTGCAGCCTGGAGCTGCTGAGGCCTTCCCTGAGTGAGAGCAGGGCATAATCCGCACTGAGCAGTCCTTCGATCTGAGCAGCGAATTGGCGCGGGGTGACCCTTGTGATGGCAAGGTCAAACCGCGGTTCAACCATGTGATAGGCGAGAATGCGCACGACGGATTTGTATAAAGTGGATGCGAGGTCTTTGCGGCATGTGTCTTCACAGCAAAACAAGGATGCCGCGGGAAAAGAAAAAATAAAGAGCCTCCGCTCCATAAAGCGGAGGCTCTGATTATAAATGGGTCGACTTGCAGCCGCTTAATCAGCGGTTGTTGAAGGAGGAGCGGTTCGAGTCCGGGGCTCCGGCCGGGCGCTCGATCAGCACCTTGTGGCTGAGGTCGATCTTGCCGTCGCCGTCGATTTTCATCACCTTGACCTGCACCTCGTCGCCGACCTTGAGCACGTCCTCGACGCGTTCAATGCGGCGGTGTTCGATCTCTGAGACGTGCAGCAACCCTTCACGTCCGGGCAGCACCTCGACGAAGGCTCCGAACTTCATGATCTTCTTAACTTTGCCAATGTAGACCGTGCCTACCTCAACCTCGGCGGTCATCGCCCTGATGATGCTGGCGGCCTTTTCGCAGGCCACCGGATCAACCGCAGCAATGGTAACTGTGCCGTCGTCATTGATATCGATAGTGGTCTCGGTGCGCTCGACGATGTCGCGGATGTTTTTGCCACCCGGTCCGATCACCATGCCGATAGAATCGACCGGAATCTTGACCGTCATGATGCGCGGGGCATAGGCGGAGAGTTCGGGTCTCGGCTGCTCAAGCACGGCCTGCATCTTGTCGAGGATGAAGAAGCGTCCATCCTGGGCGCGCTGCAGGGCTTCGCGCATGATCTTGGTGGAAATCCCGCCGATCTTGATGTCCATCTGGAAGGCGGTAATGCCTTCGCGGGTGCCGGCAACCTTAAAGTCCATGTCCCCCATGTGATCCTCGTCGCCGAGAATATCGGTCAGAACCGCAACCTGATCGCCCTCCTTGATCAGACCCATGGCGATGCCGGCGACAGCGCTCTTGATGGGGACGCCGGCGTCCATGCAGGCGAGAGAGCCCGCGCAGACCGTGGCCATCGAAGAAGAGCCATTGGACTCGAGCACATCCGAAACGATGCGCACGGTATAGGGAAAGAGTTTTTCCGTCGGCATCACCTGTTTGATAGCGCGCTCAGCGAGATTGCCATGGCCGACTTCCCGGCGGCTGACACCGCGGTTCGGCTTGACCTCACCCGTGCAAAAGCTGGGAAAATTGTAATGCAGCATGTAGGTCTTGCGGAACTCCCCTTCAAGCTCCTCGATGCGCTGCTCGTCCACTTTGGTGCCGAGGGTGATGGAAGCCAGGGCCTGGGTCTGGCCGCGGGTGAAGAGGGCCGAACCATGGGCGCGGGGCAGCAGTCCAACCTCGATGGAGATGTCGCGGATATCGGAGAGGCCGCGGCCGTCGAGGCGGCTTTTTTCGGTCAGAACCATCTCGCGCATCAGCTCTTTTTCCAGGTCGTGAAAGATTTCGCTGATTTTCCCCTCTTTTTCGGGAAAACTCTCGGCCAGTTCAGTTTTTATCTTGTCGTTGATTTCAGCAAGGGCCTGCCGGCGGGCTTCCTTCTCGGCGATGCGCAGTCCCTTGGCCAGCTCAGCCCGGTAGCCGTGGACAGCCTTCAGGAGATCGGGAGTGGCTTCAGCCACGGCAAGCTCCATCTTGACTTTACCAGCCTCGCCAACCACCTGCTTCTGCAGAACAAGGATTTGACGGATGGCCTGGTGGCCGTATTCGAGGGCGGCGATCATGTCATCTTCCGAAATCTCGCGCGCCTCACCTTCGACCATAATGATCGATTCTTCGGAGGCGGACAGGACCAGATCGATGTCGCTCTCCTCCTGCTGTTCGAAGGTGGGGTTGGCGATGAAGCGGCCCTCGACACGGCCGACGCGCACGCCGGCGATGGGCGTAGTGAAGGGAATATTGGAGATTCCCAGTGCCAGGGATGCGGCAGTGATGCCGAGAACATCGGCGTCGTTGACCTTGTCCGCCGAGAGCACCCAGACATAGACCTGCACCTCATTGCGGAAGCTCTTGTCGAAAAGCGGCCGGATGCTGCGGTCGATCAGGCGGGCGCTGAGCACCTCTCCGTCGGTAGGTTTGCCTTCACGCTTGAAAAAACCGCCCGGGATCTTGCCGGCGGCATAGGCTTTTTCGCGGTAATCGACGGTGAGCGGGAAGAAATCACGCTCCTCGGAAGCCTTGGAATCGGCCACGACGGCGGCGAGCACGACAGTGTCGCCGAGCTGAACCCAGCAGGAGCCGTTGGCTTGCTTGGCCAACTTGCCGGTTTCCATAATCAGCTGCTGGCCTTCGAATTCTGTTTGTTTACGAGTAATCATTTGTCCTCCAAAACGACCAGGTCTCTGCCCCGAAGATGAAAATGCGAGGACAATGTCTTTGGCAGGCATACGCGCTGCGCAAATTCATGTTGGCGTGGTGTCAACCTGAATCAGTGTGTGTGAAATACGGGGTTTTGGCCCCACTTCAGCGCAGCCGATTCATTGCTCGCGGCCATCAGCCGCGTGGAACAAACCGGCTGCGTCTGTCTTGTAACGCTATTCCGGTGAAGCGGCCGATGCTGACGGAAGGGATTCCAGCAGATCGGCCGATCTTGTATTCAATTTATCAAAGAGATCGCTCCTGATCAGATAAACCGTTCTTCCGCCTCCGGCCATGGCATAAAGTGTTGAGGCGTCCTTGTTTTTTCCGATCAGAAACTCAGCGATGACATCTTTTTTCTGCAGCAGCCGGCAGCGAATCCGGGGCTGGTCGAGGCCGAAGGGCCGCAGCGAGGCGGGTTCGTCGGCAGCGAACCCCTCGGCCGTGGCGCTGGAGAGGTCGCTGATCAGCCCGGTCATTTTCCAACTGCGCACCGGCCCGGTTTTGGGCTGGAGCATTTGCCAGCTGCCGGCGGTATCCCTGCTGCAGATATAGGTGGTATCTCCGGCGGTGATTTCGACAGCGCTGACCATCTCGCTGTTGAACCGGAGCATGCCCTTGTCCCGCAGGTCGTTCAATGCGACATTAAACCTGTGAACAAAGGAGGAGTCGACGGTGAAAACGGGCAGTCTGGCGGCATCACGCGCATAGTAGCAGCCTGCGTCAAATGAGCCGATGGAGAGAGTGCGAAGGCCGGCGGAGGCCGGCGAACCGACCCTGATCTCGATGGCCGGGCGACCGAAACCGTAAGCGGAGAGATCGTGGGGCTCTTCCTCGACAAATCGCAAGGCTTTCTGGTACTGGAGGGCATTGAGCAGGTCGGCAACCTTGCGGGCGTCAGCCCGGAGGGCTTTCGGAGAGTGCAAAAGCCAGGATTCCCCCTCTTTGCTCATAGTAAACAAGCCATTCGCGTTTTTAATTTCCAGCCGGTCGGTACGGCCCTGCTCGAAGCCGAGGATGTTTTTATCACGCAAGTCAAAAAGAGTTTTGTTGATGTTGCTCCACAGGCTGGTCGTGGTCAGAAAAACCTCGGGACTATTCCCTTTGCGGGCATAGACGAACGAGCCGACCTGGCTGTCATCCCCGATGAAGAGGGTGTCGAGGCCGGAAGCGCTGGTGAGGATGAGGATGGCGCGCGGAGGGATCAAGCCGAAGGAGGCATGGTCGTTGGCATCGTCGGAAACGATGCGTTCCTTTTTAGCCCAGCTGAAGAGCGAGGCGATGGCATCGAGGCTGATTTTATCGCCGGCAGTGTGGACCGGAGCCAGCAGCTGCCAGCCACTGCTGTCGCGTTCTGCCCGGATACCGGCGGGCAGGAGGTGGATTCCAAGCACCTGCTCCCCAGAATAGGCGAGGATTTTTTCACTCTCCCGATCGGCCTCCTCCTGGTTCCTCTCCTGCTTGTCCGTATAAACAACGCCAAGGATGCCCAGAGCGAGGACAAGCGCAAGAATAAGCGTTGTTCTGAATCTCATTGCAGAAATCTCCTGTTATGTAACCCGGCCTCTCTGCGCGGGAGAGGCCGTCACATTTCTGTAGATCACTTCCGGTTGCGGTAGACGGCAATGCCGGCGATGAATATTGCCAGTGGCAGCACGATGATGCCGAGATAGAGCAGCGCCCGCGACTGGGTTTGGGTGATGGCGATGCGGCGATCCTCCGGACTGCGGGCGCGTACCGAGATCAGATCTTCCTCCTCAGCGAGCCAGCTGACGCCATTCTGGAAAAGATTGCCGTTTCCCTGGGTGTCAAAGTAAGAATTGGTGGCGAAATCAGAATCGCCGAAGACAAGCAGGCGTGTCTTTCCCGCCTTCTCCCCTGCTGCAGCAGGGGCGGGCATTTCGGCGCCGGCGAAGAGGGTGACAGGACCGCGCAGGTCCTTGCCTTCATCGAAGGTAATTTCCGCCTGACCGCTGATGGGGCTGGTTTCGGCCCAGCTGCGCGGTGTGCTCCTGCCGATCTCCCTGAACTCAAGCCCGGCTGGGGGATTCTCTCCGCGGCTGATCGAACGGGCTTCGGGGAAGAAAGTCATGAGGTTGAAGTCACGGGTGATGGCGTGTTCCTCGTACTGCGAAACAATGGGCATGGTGGGACCAGTGCCGAAGAGTTGGCCAAATCCCGAGGCATCAACCACGATATCGCGGCCGACCTTGAAGCCCCATTCGCCAAGCAGCTCCGACCAGGAGTCGGGGGAAGCCGGATCGAGCAAGATCAGGAGCTTTCCGCCCTTCTGGAGAAACTCCATAATCAGGCTCTTTTCGCTGGCGAACAGTTCGGTGCGCGGCCCGGCGACAGCAAGCATGCTGCAGTCGGCGGGGATGGCGCTCTCCCGGGCAAGGAGGAGCTTGGCGATGTCGTAATTCTCCTCGATCAGGGCTTTGCGGGCAGTCGCAAGGCCATCGGCGCCATCACTGTCGGGATCTTTCTCGCCATGGCCGGTGGTGAAATAGAGCTTCTTTTTGCCCTCACGGGTCACCTTGATGATGGCATTGGTGAGCAGCTGCTCTTCGCTCTTCTCGATGCGCTCTTCCTTGCCTTCGGCCTCGACGATCAGGGTGCCATAGGACTTGACCTGGTATTTTTTTGCGAGGCCGGGCTTTTTGTCGGGATCGCTGAATTCGAAGCGCAGGCGATCGGAATAGTGAGCGTATTCAGTGAGCAGTTCTTTCGTGAAGGCTTCATCGCCCGATTTGAAAAAGCCGGTAATTTTTACATCTTTATCAAGGCTTTTCAATATGTTGCGGGTCTGTTCCGCAAGGCTGAACTGTCTGGCTGCAGTGGTATCGAGGCGCCAGGAAAAGCGCGCGGCAAAGATATTGGTCACAATCAGAATGCCGAGCAGGATCAGCACCATCAGCAGGGCGTTGCTGCCAAACCTGGCCGAGCGCGTGGTGAGTCCAGCCCTGATCTCGCGGAATTGCAGGGTTATAGATGCGAGGAGTAGAGCACAGCCGAGAATAAGGGGTAGATAGACTGTCCATGCCATGACGGCGGTAAGCGAATAGACGATCAGGCCAGCGAGGATCATGCCCAGACCAAGCCAACCGCAGATTTGTGCGATTTTTTTTATCATCGGCCCCTCCATTTGGCTGATTCAATGGATACGAAAGAGAGGAAGAGTCCCATGACGGTGAAACTGATATAAAAAACGATGTGGCGTGTATCGAGCACGCCCTTGGCAAAGTCGTCAAAGTGCTCGATCAGCGAAAAGTTGCCGAGGATCTTGCCCACAGCCGGACTGGCCATGCCCGAAATCCAGCCGATCGCCCAGAAGATCAGGATGAAAGCGACGGTGCTCACTGCCGCGATGATCTGATTGTCGGTCAGGGTGGAAAAAAAGAGACCGAAGGCGATATAACAGAGTCCGAGCAGAAAGAGGCCGAGGTAGCCGGTGAGAATCTGGCCGATTTCGGGCTTGCCGAGGAAAAAGAGAACCGCCATATAGAGGCCGGACAGGAGCAGCATGAGCAGATAGAGGCCGGCGGCGGCGCTGAATTTGCCGAGAATCGATTGGGTATTGGTCACCGGCGAGGTGAGCAATAGCTCGATCGTACCACTCTTCTTCTCGTCGGAAAAGAGACGCATCGTGATGAGCGGCAGAAAAAAGAGAGCAAAAAGGCTCATATTGTGCAGGAGCGGACGGATGGCCATCATGTTGACATTGAGTTTGGGCACAGCCATCTGGTAATAACGCGCCTGCATATCCGCCTGCATGCACATCTGCACAAAATTGGTCACCAGCAGATAGTAAAAAACGCCGGAGATAAGCAAAAACAGCCCCATCACCACATAGGCGATCGGCGAGCTGAAATAGGACTTCCACTCCCGGCCGAGGATAGCGAGATAGTTTTTCATTGTCCACCTCCTTCCTCTTCCCGGGTGGTCACACGCAGAAAAACATCCTCGAGGCTGAGGCCTTCGGGCCGCAGTTCAAACAGATCCCAGCCCTTTTCCACAATGGCGCGGGCGATGGCGGGATTGATGCTGCCTTCGGCATCACCTTCGATGTGAAACTGGTGGGTCTGCGCAGGTGCTCCAGTCTCGAGGAGCTTGACCTGGCGGACACCCTCTACTTTGTTGAGGAGTTCCAGGATGCCTCCCGCCGGGCCACCGGCTATCAATGTGAAGCGCTGGGATCCAGCCAGTTTTCGGGTGAGGTTGTCCGGGGTATCCTCCGCGACGACACGGCCCTGGTCAATGATGACCACGCGTTCACAGGTCATGCTGACCTCAGGAAGGATGTGGGTGCTGAGAATGATGGTGTGGTCGCCGGCGAGGCTGCGGATGAGCTCGCGAACTTCGATAATCTGTTTGGGATCGAGTCCGACAGTGGGTTCGTCGAGGATGAGGACGTCGGGATCATGGACGAGGGCCTGGGCGAGGCCGACGCGCTGCTTGAATCCCTTGGAGAGCTGCTTGATAACCCGGCGGCTGACGGCGCTGATGCCGGTTTTGTCCATGGTCTCAGCGATGGCGTGCTTGCGGGTGCGGGGATCGACACCCTTGATGCGGGCGACGAACTCCAGATAATCGGCAACGCGCATTTCCGTGTAAAGTGGCGGATTCTCCGGCAGATAGCCGATTCTTTTACGAACCTGCATTGAGTCCTGATGGACATCAAATCCGGCCACCGAGGCGGTGCCTGAGGTGGCCGGCAGATAGGTGGTCAGGATGCGCATGGTCGTCGTCTTTCCGGCAGCGTTGGGGCCGAGAAATCCGAGGATTTCGCCCTTCTCGACCTGAAACGAGACACGATCCACCGCCATGACGCGACCGAAGTAACGCGTTACTTGTTTCACTTCAATCATTGTTGGGAGCCTCCTTTCTTAATGGCCGATTCCGCGCCGCTGAAGTGAGTGATCAGTCGCACCTGAAAAAAGAGCCCGAATCCTTACCGGCGGATGCCGAGTTCCTGAATCAGGGAGCGATAGAGAGAGATATCGTTGGCCTTGAGATAATCGAGCAGCCTGCGGCGGCGTCCAACCATCTTGAGCAGTCCACGCCGGGAGTGGAAATCCTTGGGGTTGGTGTGGAAGTGCTTGGTCAGCTGGTTAATGCGTTCCGTGAGCATGGCAATCTGGGCCTCAGTGCTGCCCGTATTGTCAGGACGCTTGCCGTACTTTTCGACGAGTTCCAGTTTCACTTCTTTGGTCAAAGGCATGAACAACCTCCGGTTAATAACTTGACTGACTGGCTAATACTTCAACAGATTTACTAATGTCCTGTTTGATCTGTTCAACCAGGGCGTTGGTTGAGGCAAATCGAGTATCTTCCCGAATAAAGGAGATGAAATCGACCCTGACCTCCTGTCCATAGAGCTGGCCGTCGAAATCGATGATGTAGGTTTCGATCACCCGCTCCTCGGCGGCAAAGGTCGGTTTTTTGCCGATATAGGTGGCGGCGGCGTAGCTTTTGCCGTCGAGATGGCAGCGGGAGGCATAGATGCCTGCGCGTGGCACCAGTTTGTAGGGCGAAAAGGGACGCAGGTTGATGGTCGGGAAACCCATACCCCTCCCTCTACCCTCTCCGTGCACGACCAGGCCGTTAATGCTGTAGGAACGACCGAGCATGGCGGTGGCCTTCTCCATCAGCCCCTTTTGCAGGTAGTGGCGGATCTTGGTGCTTGAGACGATCTCGTCCTCCACACGATAGGGGGGCAATGAAGCGACGGCGAAGCTCTGTTCGGCGCCCATGCGCTCCAGCAGTTCGAGGTTACCGCTTCGCGCCCTGCCAAAAGCATGGTCATGGCCGATGATGATCTCGCGCATCTTCAGCCGCTCGAGCAGGATTTCCGTTACAAAGCGCTCGGGCTCAAGTCCGGCGAAGGCGGGGGAAAAATTGGCCACCACCAGGCGGTCAAGGCCGAGCTGGTTGAGAATCTCAATCTTCTCCTCAATGGTCGTCAGCACCTCATGGGGCGGACGAGAGGGATTATTGAGCACCAGCTGCGGGTGGGGCTCAAAGGTGACCATAGTCGCCCGGGCCTGCAGGTTATTTGCGCGGGTCTTTAACTCTGCAAGGATCGTCTGATGGCCAAGGTGCACGCCGTCGAAGGTGCCCAGTGTGACCACACTGCTCTCCGCAGGCGGAAGTGTATTAATGTTCCAGATTATCTGCATGAATACAAGTGTTCCAGCGAATTCATATTGAACATCTGCGGCAGCGCGGTCACCTCGATGGCCTCCTGAAGGGTATGGGGGCCGATCCGTGTTCGGGTCAGGCGGCTGAGAAAGCCCACCGTTCCCAGGGCGAGGGCCAGATCCCGCGCCAGGGCGCGGATGTAAGTCCCTTTGGAACAGACGACGGTGAAATCAAGACTGTTTTCCGATACCCGCGCGACCTTCAGGCTGAAAACCGTGACCCTGCGGGGTTCAGGGCTTTTCAGTTGACCGGCCCGGGCCAGTTTGTAGGAGCGCTGTCCGTCGACATGAAGAGCCGAAAAAACGGGCGGCACCTGTTCGATCTCGCCGACGAAGCGGTCTGCGATCTCCTGCACGGCCGCGACCTCTTGCAGGCGCCACTCCCGGCGTGCGCAAATCGTGCCGCTGATATCGAGAGTGTCGGTCTCCATGCCCAGCCGCAGCCGTGCCTGATATTCCTTTTCGGCATCGACCAGTCCGGTGATGGTGCGGGTTTCACGGCCTGTACAGACCAGCAGCACGCCATCAGCGAATGGATCAAGGGTGCCGGCATGACCGGCCTTGCCGCCGCGTAGATGCTTTTTCACCAGCCGCACGACATCAAAGGAAGACCAGCCGATGGGCTTGCGCAGATTGAGAACGAGATCCGGGCAAAAATGTTCCCGTGCTGAACCCGCGGTTGCATTGGAGGTTATGACTTTTCCTCCCGGTGAATCTTTTCGATCACTTCCTGAATATGGGCTGCGTAAGCAGCGGAATCATCATACGAAAACTCGATCTCGGGCACATAGCGCAGGCCGAGTCGGTGCCCCATTTCGCCGCGAATGGGGCCGGTGAGCTGCTCCAGTTTCTTTGCGGTTAGATCGATGCGTTCCTGTTCACCGAGGACGCTGTAAAAGATGCGCGCATGGCGCAGATCGTCGGAAACCCGGACCCGGGTGATGGTGATGAAGCCCAGATCGGCATTTTTCATCTCGAAGAGCAGGTAATTGCTGACCTCTTCCTGGAGGAGGGCGGCTACCCGGTCTGCGCGTTTATACTTGTTCATTCTCTAGACGATCTCCAACTGCTGTCCGATGATTTCAACCTCATCCTCGGTTTCGATCAGCCTAATAACCTCCGACATCACCTGGTCGATAAACTTGCGCTCGTTGGCGACCAGGGCGATCCCCAGGGTGGTGCGCTGCCATTTCTCGTTCTCATCCACTTCAGCCACGGAGACATTAAACTTGTTATGAATCCTGGTCTTGATGCTTTTGAGGAGAAACCTTTTCCCCTTGAGCGAGCCGCTCTCGGGGATGAAGAGTTCTATCTGCAAAAGTCCGACCAGCATGCCGTCTCCCCTCTCCTATTCCAGGGTGCGCTTGGTTTCAACCATGCGGTAGGCCTCGATGATATCGCTGACCTTGATATCGTCGTAATTGGCCAGGGCGAGGCCGCACTCGAATCCCGTCGCCACTTCGCGAACATCGTCCTTGAAGCGCTTGAGGGAAGAGAGCTGACCGTCATGGATCAGGCGATCGTCGCGATAGACCTTGACCCGGTCACTGCGGCTGATCTTGCCCGAGGAGACGTAACAGCCGGCGATGTTGCCGACCTTGGGCACCTTGAAGACCTGGCGAATCTCGACCGTCGCCGTCAGCTCCTCGCTGATGGTCGGGGCGAGGAATCCTTCCAGGGCGGACTTGATATCGTTGACAATATCATAGATGACTTCGTAGAGGCGGATGTCGATGTTCTCCTTCGAGGCCATTTCGCGCGCCTTTGTGGTCGGCCGCACATTGAAGCCAATGATGATGGCGTTGGAGGCCGAAGCGAGCAGGACATCCGACTCGGAGATGGCGCCGACGCCCTTGTGGATGATTTCGACGGCGACTTCGTCGGTGCCGAGATTGATCAGGGTATCGGTGATGGCCTCGATGGAGCCGTCCACGTCGGCCTTGAGGACGACAAAGAGCTGGCGGATCTGGCCCTTCTGGATCTGGCGCGAGATTTCGTCCAGGGTGCGGGCGTGGCTGCGCCAGCGTTCGTGTTCACGCTGGAGCTGCTGACGCTTCTGGCTGATCTCGCGGGTATCGCGTTCTGAGCTGAGCACGATGATCGAGTCACCGGCCTGGGGCATGCCGGCAAAGCCGAGCACAGCCACCGGCATTGATGGGCCGGCCTGTTTGACCTTGCGGCCGTGGTCGTCGAACATCGAACGCACCTTGCCGCTGTAAGAGCCGGCGATAAAGGGATCGCCTACCTTGAGGGAGCCGGACTGAACGAGGACGGTGGCGACGACGCCCTTGCCGCGATCGAGGGCCGATTCAATGACCACCCCGCGCGCCAGACGCTCTGGATTGGCCTTGAGGTCGAGCACTTCGGCTTCGAGCAGCACATTATCGAGCAGCAGCTCGATATTCTGGCCGGTCTTGGCCGAGATTTCGACGCACTGGTGTTTGCCGCCCCACTGCTCGACCAGGACATCATGCTTGGAAAGCTGCATGCGGATGTTGTCCGGATTGGCGCCGGGCTTGTCGATCTTGTTAATAGCGACCACGATCGGGACGTTGGCGGCCTTGGCGTGGCTGATCGCTTCGATCGTCTGCGGCATGACGTTGTCATCGGCCGCGACGACGAGGATGACGATATCGGTGGCCTGGGCGCCGCGGGCGCGCATGGCGGTGAAGGCTTCGTGGCCCGGGGTGTCGAGGAAGGTGATGGGCTTGCCATCATCGGTCTTGACCTCATAAGCGCCAATGTGCTGGGTAATACCTCCAGCCTCGCCGGCGATGATATTGCTCTTGCGGATATGGTCGAGCAGCGAGGTTTTGCCATGGTCGACATGCCCCATGATGGTGACAACCGGTGGACGGCGCACCAGATTAGCCTCATCCTCCGACTCCTCCTTCTCCATTTGCTCGAGCAGGTCCTCGCCGAATTCGGCGAGAGGCGCCACCTCATAGCCGTATTCGCCGGCCAGGAGGGTGATGGTATCCATGTCGAGGCGCTGGTTGATCGAGACCATCATGCCCAGTTCCATGCATTTTCTGATGATCTCTGAGGCCTCCGCCTCCATCAGTTTGGCCAGTTCGGAGACCGACATAAATTCGCTGACCTTGATAATCGGGGTCTCCTCGACCTCGATCTCATCGTCGGCCTGGGTGCGGCGTTTCTTCTTCTTGGCCTTGCCGGGCTCCTCCATGGCCGCCATGGTCTGGCGGATGGTCTCCTGGATCTCGGCTTCATTGAAGGTGATCTTTTTCTTCTTCTTCGGCCGTTTGCGCTTGTGTTCGGCTTCGACCGCGGGCTGAACCGCCGGTGCGGGGGTCTCCGCTCCCTTCTTCTTGCGCTTCCGTTTGCGCTTCTTCTTGTGGCGTCCCTCTTCAGCCTCCATCTCCTCAAGACGTGCAACCGGGACCATCTCCTTGGGAGCGCCGCCCTCCTTGGTCGGCCTTGCCGCCGGTTTCGCGGTTTCTTCGGCGGGACGTTCCTTTTCACGCGGACGGCGTGCGGTCTCCTCGGGCGGGATCTCGATGACGACCAGTTTCTTGCGCGGCTTGGTCCGGACGGTTTCGGCCGGTGCTTCAACGGCGGCTGCGGGCGCGGTTTCCTCACCCTTGGCCGGCGGTTGGGCAGCGGCAAGAGCGGCCGCCTCGGCCTTTTTCGCCAGTTCGGCCGCCCGTTCCTGCTTGGCGGCTGCGGCTTCGACCACACTGGCCTCACGCCGTTTGCGGAGCTCGGGCATCTCCTTGGCCATCTCCTGGGCGACGGCAAGACGACGCTCGAGATTTTTCTGGGCTTCGGCCTTTTTGGCCTCCTCCTGCGCCTTCTTCTCACGCAGTCTGCGGCGGAATTCGTACTCTTCATCGACCTGCGATGTTTTTTCGCCGAATTTGTCCACCACAAGGGCATAGGCCTCATCCGAGACCAGACTCATCTGGTTGCGGACATCATGGCCGAGCTTGGTGAGAAAGGCGACAAGAGCCTCATTTGAGATGTTGAACTCTCGCGCTACCTGAAAGACCCGCATTTTCACAGACAAATTAACACTCCTCAGTTCTGCATATCGATCACCCTGGTGAAACAGTCGACTGACAAGCCAGCCTTATTCGGTCTCGGCCTCCAGTGCGGCGATGATCTTTTCCGCGGTTTTGAGGCCCACACCCGGCAGCTGAGTGAGAATATCGGCTCCGGCATTGAGGACGTCACGCACGGTGCTGTAGCCGCCGCCGATAAGGATGGCCTTTTGCTTATCGGAGATGCTGGTGACATCCTCGATAGAACGATCGAGATCGCGCTGTTCGTCCATGAGCTTGCGGAAGTCCTCTTCGCGCATGGTCTGGATATCATATCCGGTGAGGCGGGAGGCGAGACGGCGGTTGACGCCGCCCTTGCCGATAGCCAGGGAGATCTGTTCGTCATCAAGGACCGCGCTGACCTTTTTCTCCTCTTCATCGATGATAATGCGCAGTGGTTTGGCCGGACTCAGTGCGCGGGTGATAAAAATTTCGGGCTCGCTGCTCCAGTTGATGATGTCAATCTTTTCGTTGTTGAGTTCCTTGACGATGGACTGGATGCGCATGCCCTTCATACCGACGCAGGCGCCGACGGCGTCGATGCGCTTGTCGTGGGAATAGACGGCGATCTTGGTGCGCTCTCCGGCCTCGCGGGCGATGCCGCGCACTTCGATAATGCCTTCATCGATTTCGGGCACTTCGTTCTCGAAGAGGCGGGTGATGAACATGTCATCGGAGCGGCTGACGACGATTTCCGGACCGCGGTTGCTCTTGCGCACCTCCTTTATGACTGCGCGCAGGCTGCCGCCGCGGTGGTGGCGTTCATCCTTGATCTGTTCGCTCTTGGGCAGGACGACCTCGGTGCGGTTGTCGACCGTCATAAAGATCTCATCGCGGTTGACCTGGCGGATCTCGCCAATGATGATCTCGCCCACCCGGTTCTTGTACTCTTCGTAGACGAGTTCCTTCTCGATCTCCTTGATGCGTTGATTGAGGTTCTGTTTGGCGGAGATGATCAGCCGCCGTCCGAAGGTGGAGGGATCGATGATTTCGAGGTATTCATCGCCGACCTCCATGTCCGGGGCGCTTTTCTGGGCCTCATCGAGGGCGATCTCGGTCACCTCATCGAGCACTTCATCGACGACATTCTTGCTCTGATAGATTTCGATTTCCCCCTTCTCCATATTGACAAAAATGGAGTAGTTACCGTTGGGGCCGTATTTCTTTTTCAGGAGGCCGAGAAAGATTTCCTGCAGGATCCGTGAGAGCACCTCCTTGTCAATGTTTTTCTCTTTGACAAGCAGGGAGAAGGCTTCGACAATCTCATTTTTCATGGCTGTTTTCCAATTGAGATCACTTGAATTCGATGATAATTTTGGCCAAAACGACTTGCCCGAGCGGGATGGTTAAAAGGTCCGTCCCGGTTTGCAGCTGCAGGAGTCCCCCTGCTGCTTCTTCAATCCGCCCGCTGGCGTCTTGAACCTGGTCATTGTCGCGATAGGTCAGCTTGACTTTTCGGCCGCAGTGGCGTTGAAAATCCCGTTCCGTGGTGAGTGGCCGGTCGGTTCCGGGTGACGAAAGTTCAAGCCGATAGGCGCCCTCGAGGAGGCCGTTCTGGTCCAGGCAATCGGACACAGCGAGACTGGCGCTGGCGCAGCGCTCCAGAGAGATCCCTCCGATTTCATCGGCATAGATGCGGAGGAGAAGGCTGCCCTTGCGGCCATGGATTTCGAGGTCGACGAGGTCGATGCCCATCCCGGCGAGAACCGGCTCGATAAGATTTTTTAATTCATTAACTTGCGTCATATCTGACACCCTTTTACAACAAAAAAGTGGGCCAGAAAGGGCCCACTTCAGATAGATAATATATAAAAAAATAACATACTATGCAAGAAAATTCGCAAAATCATCCATTGAGAAGACCAATAAGCAGCAGGGCGTCATCCTTTTCTGCGGCTTTGGGGTGTTCCTCGATGATGCGGTTGAGGGCCTTTTTAGCCTTTTCCTTGTTGCCGGCTTCATTGAAGCAGCGTCCGGCGTTGAGCAGCATGGAGGGATCGAGCACCGAAGAGTAAGCATCGACGGCCTTGAGGTAGGTTTCGGCGGCTTCGTTATATTTCTTTTCAGCTTCGAGGCAGGCGGCCATTCCGCCCTGGGCGGCGGCTAGAAAATAATCGTCCCCGTTGAAAGAGGAGATGAACTTTTTGTAGCTGCTCCTGGCGTTGGCGTACTCTTTGGTCTGGTAGAAGGCCTGGGCGAGATGGAGGCGTGCGATCTTGCCGCTGGTGGTTCGGCCGTAGCTGTCGACGATGCCGCTGAGCTGGCTGATGGCGTTCTGGTAATCCTGGGTCTCCAGGGT
Source organism: bacterium (assembly GCA_029554865.1). Lineage (GTDB taxonomy): Bacteria > Zhuqueibacterota > Zhuqueibacteria > Residuimicrobiales > Residuimicrobiaceae > JAKPUX01. The sequence continues at coordinate 29,781 of JAKPUX010000220.1, forward strand.
GCGGGTGGCGCGGGCGAGATCCACGCTGGCGGTTTTTTCGGCCTGGGTCTGGGCGTAGAGATAGTAGGCAAAGCCGGCGATAGCCAGCAGCACTGCAGCAGCTGCTATCATCAGGGTCTTGCCATGTACTTCAAGCCACTCCTGGGCCTTGAAGTAAAAGGTGACCAGGGAGTCTTCCTTGAGCTGCTTCTTGGTAATCTGTTTTCTCGGTTTTAGCATCTGCCGTCCGAATGAATAGGTTAAGGTAGTCTATTGTTGATTAAAACTTGTTAATATAAGGAGGAATTCGCGGAAATGCAACAGAAAACCTAGAAAAGGGGGATTTGCAGGCCAGGTTAATCCGGACGCGCCTCGCGGGCCGAGACGGTGATGATCTCATAGATGTGGGCGGCGAGGGCTGAAATGAAGATCATCACCAGCAGCAGGACAAAGATTTCGCCTCCGGCCGTCTTGAGCAGTCCGAAAGCGCGCCCGAACTTGATAAAGATCGGCATGGCCAGCGCGCTGATGATCAGGGCGCAAAGGATGCTCATCCAGAGCTTGCGGAAATTCTCACGACCGCCGGCGAAATAAGCGATGACCACGATCAAACAGGCCAGGGCAAAGGCGACAATGGAAACGGTGGGATGGACTTCAAACCAGACCAGCAGATCGCTGCTGCGCTCACTGGCCACTGCAACTGTTTTGGGATCAGGAATAGGCATAATCGCCCCGCACTAAATAATTTGCACCCAACCGAGGGGCCTGCGCGGCCATCCTCTGCTTAATTTTGTAAAAATATGGAGAAATAGCAAGCTATTTCTGCCGGGCTTGCCAGGATTGACTGCTCCCGTCGACCATTTCCCGGTGCAGGCCATCAGACGCCCTCCATCCCGTAAACAGGTCCTTTGCCACGATCGCTCCTTCGACTGCAGAAAAATACGACAATTATTGTGATTTCAGCGCCTGCATTGTTGTTTTTTTTATATTTTTTGCTTAAGCTATTTAGTTTAAAACAAAATTCACGGTATATGCCCGTGCCCGGGCGTTCTTTTCCGGGACGGTCAAAAAGGGCTGGCCGCTTGTTTCACTTGAAATTCTGTTTTTAATCTTTTAGTATAATTTGCCCGCTATGGGCCCCTCTCTTGCACTTTAGTGGACAGTTCTTTCTCACCGGTCGCGACGATACTGCTGCAGCAACACAGGCAGCCGATAAGACCGGATTTGATTTCCGATATATCCTGCAGGCGTGTGTCCGCCCGAAGGTACAACACCGACCTGTGGAGACGAGCTGCACCCTTAATCAACCTGCCCACAGTTCAACGACCGATGGAGACTAATCAGTGAAAAAGACCCTATTCTCCTGGACACTGCTTCTCCTCGCCGGACTCTTGTGCATGCACTGCGCTGAAAAGAGTCCACAATCCCCGGCCAAATTTAATTTGAGCAAGGCGGATGGATGCGTCTCCTGCCATACCAACGCCGATCTTCTCAAATCCCTCGCCACCCCCCTCCCTCCTGTCACCGAATCGGGCGAAGGCTGAGGCGGCTCTGTGTCTCAGGTTGAGGCATGGCAGATGGTTAATGTTCATCCTTCGTTCCTCGATTCAAAGCACGGCAAAATCGGCTGCACCGGCTGTCATGGTGGCGATGCTACTGCCATCGAAATGGAAAAGGCCCATGCCGCCATGGTCGCCGCCCCCAGCGACGGAGAGAATCCGGTTTGCGGAACCTGTCATGGTGACATTGCGGCCGAGCACAGCGGCAGTATGCACAAGACAATGAAGGGGTATTACCATCTCATCGAAAAGCGTCTGGGCCGGGACATCTCCACCGACAGCGAGCTGGTGAACCATTTCAACAAGGAGTGCGGCAAGTGCCACGCCAGCTGCGGACAGTGTCATGTCTCCAGGCCGGTCTCGGTTCAAGGCGGCTTCGTTCAAGGCCACAATTTCTACACTCCGCCCGACAACAAGGAAAACTGCACGGCCTGTCACGGCAGCCGCATCGGCGCCGAGTTCTATGGGGAAAATGAGGGGCTGGCTGCTGACGTGCACTGGATTCCCAATGTCAAGCGCTGCGAGTTCTGTCACGATGCCGCCTCCATCCACTCCACTTCCAGCGGAGCGAACACGCGCATGGAAGACACCGACATCATCCGCTGTGAGGCATGCCACGCCGGTGCGCAGGCCGGAAACCGCTGGCATAACAAGCACTGGGGTGATCTCTCATGTCAGGTCTGTCACTCCCAGCCCTACAAGAACTGCAACAGCTGTCACACCGGCGGGGCGGGCATTACCGGCAGTTCCTATATGACCCTGAAAATCGCCAAGAATCCCCTGCGCTCCCCCTCCCGGCCTTACAAGTATGTCACCGTGCGCCACATCCCGATCGCGCGGGACACGTACGCGAGTTGGGGGATCCCGGATCTGCCCAACTATGATTCTGAGCCGACCTGGAAATATGCCACTCCGCACAATATCAAGCGCTGGACGGCCCAGACTGACACCAGCGGCGGCGCCGCCTGCGCAGAAAAGTGCCACAAGAGCAGCTACTATCTGACTCTCGAGGATCTTCCTGCCGGAGAGGTCGAGGCCAACCGGGCTTATGTATTAACTCGTTAGAACCATGGCAAAACAAGATAAACAACCCTAATCCATCACACCTAATAACAAATCACCAAAGGAGAAATCGCATGTTTCGCAAGTACCTGATGCTGGCTTTGATTGTAGGACTGTTTTTTGCTATCGGCTGCAGTGACGATGACAACAACCCTGTTGACCCCAAGAAGACGGACGAATTCGCCCTCGTCGAGGCCGCCGGCACTGCCTATTTCAGCACCTACGTTACCACCTCCGGGGCCGCCCCCAATATTACCACCGCGGCCCTCTTCACCCTTTTGCAGGACGGGGATGCCACTAATGATCCGGTCATCGTCGATTACCGTGCTGCAGCCGACTATGCTTCCGGCCATATCCGCGGCGCCATCAATATCACCCTGGCCACACTGGTCGACAAGCTCAACGACAACACCATCCCCAAGACCAAAAAAATCGTCAATGTCTGCTACACCGGCCAGAACTCCTCCTATGCCACGGCCTTTATGAACCTGCTCGGCTACGATGCCCAAAGCCTGATGTTCGGCATGTGCGGCGTCAGCACCACCGCCGGCGTCAACAAGACCGATCTCTGGATCAACCAGATCGCAGCTGATGAGTTCGCCTCCCAGCTGACCGCGACGGTGAGCACCCCCTCGACGGTGGTCCCCTTCCCGACCCTCTCGACCGGCAAGAAGAGCGCCGAGGAGATCATGAAGGCGCGTTTCCCGCTCGGGATCAGCAGCTGGTCGATCACCGCTGCCGATGTCTTCGCCAATCCGTCCAACTATTTCATCGTCAACTACTGGCCGAACGCCGAATACCTCAATCCCGGCCACATCCCCGGTGCTTTCTGCTTCGAGCCGAAGGTCTCTCTGGGCAAGGATCAGATGCTGAAGTACCTGCCGACGGACAAGACCATCGTCATCTACTGCTACACCGGACAGACTTCCGCCCAACTCGCCTGCTACCTGCAGATGCTGGGCTACAATGCCAAGAGTCTGATGTTCGGCCAGAACGGTTTCGCCTACAACACCCTGACCAAGAGCAAGTACACCGTTCCGACCACCGATTATTCCGCGATCATCGTAAAGTAATCCCTGACGGGGGTGCGCCTGCCGGCGCGCCCCGTCAATTCCCGAGGCTCCACCTGCAGGGTGAACTCGAAAAAGCCGTATCCGCGGGGCATAATCGCATCCAGAAAGGGCGATCCATGCATAAACTCCTTCCCGTCGCGCTGGGTTTGTTGATCCTGTTCTGCTTCTCCGGCTGTTCAGAAAAGAGCAATCCTCTGCCGTCAAAAAGCCATCCGGATGAATGGAATGTTGCCTCCTCCGCAAGCTTTCACGGTAAAAAAGTGCTCGCAAGCGGCAATGCCTCCTGCACAGGATGTCATGGCTATGAACTCGATGGCAGCGGCTCCGCTCCGGCCTGCCAGAGCTGTCACTCTCTTTATCCCCATGATACCCAGTGGATGGTCCTCGCTGACCAGGAATTTCATGGGGCCTATATTGCCAGAGACCACTGGTCGATGAAGAGCTGCAAAAAATGTCATGGTGATGATTATGCCGGCGGCAGCTCAAAGGTATCCTGCAACACCTGCCACACCGGCGAGGGTGGCCCGGAATCCTGCGCCACCTGTCACGGCAGCCTCAAGAATCCTGCCCCTCCCGAAGACCTTTCGGGTAATGTCGCCACCAGCTCGATGGGTGTCGGCGCCCACCAGCTCCACATGGATGGATATGGAAGCTGCAACATCTGCCATGTCGTTCCGGCCAGTATGAGCGATGCCGGCCACATCGATGGCGTCGAACACGCCGAGGTGCTGGCGAAGAGAAGCTGGAACCGCACCACCGGCACCTGCGTCACCGGCTGCCACACCAGCACGGCAAAAAGCTACATCTGGAACAGCTTTTGATATCCTGCTGAACGCCTGACCACAACGTACAAAAAAGCCCTCACACTCAGCACAGCTGAGCGGAGGGCTTTTTTACTTAAAGGCGGAAGCCAGCAGGATGCTCTGGCGTCTACTCCTCCAGCAGGGATTGGAAGGTCTCCGTCACCCCCATCAGTCCAAAGAGACCGCCGCTGTGGAGAAAGAGGATGTTGCGCATCCCGGTGAAGCGGCCCCTGGCGATTTCCTGCACCAGTCCGTGCATAGCCTTGCCTGTATAAACCGGATCGAGGAGCAGGGCCTCGCGTCTGGCCAGGCGGATGATGGTCTGCAGTTCCCGGGGCCTGGATTTACCGTAGCCGTCACCGATATAACCGTCGATGATGCTGATCATCTCCGGCCGGATGATCAGGTCAGGCAGGTAAAGCGAGCGTACCTCACCAAGAATCTCGATGACGCGGCGTGTGAAATAGTCGGCGTCATCGCAGATGTTAATGCCGATGACCTGTGCATCCCACCCCTCGATCTCCTTGCCAAGGATCAGGCCGGCCAGGGTACCACCCGAGCCCACGGCGCATATTACAGCATCGAAACGGACGCCCAGCATTTTCTCCTGTTCCATGATCTCGGCGACGGCATGGGCGTATCCAAAAGCGCCGAGGCCGTCCGAGGCCCCTTCCGGGATGACGAAAGGACGCAGTCCCAGGCGTTTATAGCCCTCCGCGAGGTTGTCCATGATCTGCTGTCTTTGCTCCCGGTACTCCTCAGGGGTGATAAAGGTACATTCGGCCCCGTAGAGGCGGTCAAGGAAATAGTTACCCTGCATGAGCTCAGGCTTGACGCCGCGCAGGACGAGATGGGCTTTCATGCCCAGACGGGAAGCGGCGATGACCGTAGCGCGGGCGTGGTTGGACTGAACTGCACCGCAGGTGATGAGCACATCCGCTTTCTCGTCCTGCGCCGCCCGGGTCACGAATTCCAGCTTCCTGATCTTGTTGCCGCTCAGGTCCATACCGGTCAGATCGTCCCGCTTGACCCAGATGGATGGTCCTCCGAGATCAGCGCTCCAGCGCACAAGCGGATCAATCGGGGTGGGCAGATTGGCCAGGGACAGACGTTCGGGTTTGGTCCAAGCCATGGAACTTCTCCTGGAGAAGGGGTAAGGTGAACATCGCCGCACGAGTTTAATTCTGTTAAAAGAAAAAGCCTCCCGGCAGGCTCACCGGAAGGCTTGGCATCTCACATGTGCCAGGCTTTATAGCTGTCGGCGGCGAGGGCGATCGCCCCGACCACGCCGGCATTGTTGCCCAGCTCCGCCCTCACCAGGCGGGCGATGCTTTGTGCTGCAGTGAGGACGTGGCCGTCAACATTTTGCCATATGCGGGTGATGAAAGCATCCCCGGCGTCGGCGACACCGCCGCCGATAACGATAATTTCCGGGTTGAAGATATTGATGATATTGCCAATGGCCACCCCCAGATAAAAGCAAACTTCATCGATTGTCTGCATGGCCTCTTCTTCACCACTGCGGGCGTGGGCGAAGATCAGCTCGGTATTGAGCCGTTCGGGCAGTGGCATGTGGCGGGCGGCAAGCTTTTCCTTATAGTTCCTGACCATAGCAGTGGCCGAGGCATAGGCCTCGACACAACCTGAGCTGCCGCAGCCGCATTTGGGACCCTGAAAATTAATGGTCATATGGCCCAGTTCAGCACCGGAAAAGCCGGCTCCGCGGAAAAGCTGATCGTTGATGACCACGCCGCCCCCGATACCCGTTCCAAGGGTAAGGCCGACGACGTTGGGGCATCCCTTGGCGGCGCCGAAGCGGGCTTCGGCGAGAATGGCAATATTGGCATCATTGTCCGCATAGACGGGGATGTGGTATTTCTCCTGGATCCGGCCGCGGATATCGGCATTGGTCCATAAGGGCAGATTGGGCGTATTGCCGAGTACCCGCCCGGTGTTGAAATCGATCGCGCCCGGGCTGCCGACCCCGATGGCGCCCACCTCCACGCCCTCCTTCTCAGCCTTTTCGAGCAGTTCGGCGACGGCCTGGAACATTACGTTGAAAATCGCGTCAGCCGACTGGCTGCCATGGCTTGGCAGCTTGCCCTTGTGCAGAATGGTTCCGTCCCCCGTGCCGAGGGCATATTTTAAAAAAGTGCCTCCCAGATCAAGACCGATGAATGCCTTTTCCTTCTGCCCCATTCTATCTCCTGTGGATTGGTCGTGTTGTAACGAACAAGTGGTCTGTTCCGCTTCCCGAGCCGTCCCTTCAAATGGCAGCGTGTCCGGCAACATACAAAATAAAGCGGAGATTATCAAGCAATTTCGGTTTCGGCCTCGAAACGGATTCCCTGCAGTCCGGTGTGATACCGGCTGGTGTATTGGTGCTGGATATCAGGCAGGGTGGCGTTTTTGGTCGAATACTCTTTGCGGCCATCCTCGATGATCCAGACCAGGGTATCCGCATTGGCGCGGTCGATGTAGAGGATGCCGTTAAGGTGGTCGATCTCGTGCTGAAGAACGCGGGCAAAGTGGCCCCTGGCTGTGATCTCGATCTCCTCACCTGCGGGGGTTTGGGCCTTGACGATGATCTTGAAATATCGCGGTACTTCCGCCTGCAGACCGGGCAAGCTGAGACAGCCCTCGATATCGCTCTCCTTCTTTTCGCTGTAGGCCACGATCTCCGGATTGATGAGAATGTGGAGCTTTTTGTGGTCGACGTCTTTGGCGACGAGAAGTTGTTTGGGGACATTGACCTGGTTCGCAGCGAGGCCGACGCCATCGAGGGCCTCCATGGTTTCAACCATGTCCCGAATGAAGGATTCCGCCAGTTCAGCGGGGTGCACCGCTTTCGCCTTTTTGCGCAGGGTGGGATGTCCGTATTTGATGACGGGGAGAATAGCCATGATATTACCTTCAGTTAGCAGAGTCCGCCGCCTCTTCGGCGTGGTAAGAGCTGCGCACCAGCGGTCCGGACTCGACATGGGGGAAACCCATTTCCAGCCCGAGGCGGCGCAGTTCAGCAAATTCAGTAGGTTCTACAAATCGTTCAACCGGCAGGTGATGGCGCGAGGGGGGCAAATATTGCCCTAGAGTGATGATCTGACAGTCGATGTTGCGCAGATCCCTGAGGGTTCTAATCAGCTGGTCGCGGCTCTCTCCCACGCCCAGCATCAGCCCCGATTTAGTCGTGGCGCCGTGCCGGCGTGCAGAGTCGAGGAGGTCGAGGGAGCGGTGGTAATCGGCCTGTGGTCTGACCCTGGGATAGAGCTCCTCGACGGTTTCGAGATTGTGGTTGAGCACATCGGGGTTCTGCGCCAGCAGGGTCATCAAGGCCTCCTTTGAGCCGGCGAAATCGGGGATCAGCACCTCGATCCGGCAGCCGGGATTGGCTGTGCGGATGGCCGCGATGGTCCGTGCAAAGGCGCCGGCCCCGCCATCGGGCAGATCATCGCGGGTGACCGAAGTGACCACCGCATAACGGAGGTCGAGGGATTTAACCGCTTCGGCGACGCGCCGCGGTTCATCGGGATCAACGGCCTCGAGAGCGCCATGCGAGATGGCGCAGAAGGTGCAGTTGCGCGAACAGCTGTCACCGAGGATCATAAAGGTGGCGGTTTTTTTCGCCCAGCATTCACCGATGTTGGGGCAGCGGGCGCTCTGGCAGACGGTATGCAGATTCTGGACGTCGACCAGCTGCCTGACGCTGTAAAAGGCGCCTTTGCCGGTGAGATCCACCTTGAGCCAATGGGGACGCCTGGTTTCGTTCGCTGATTGCATCGTGTAATATACAAAAATATTTTTCGAGGGACAACACTAATATCGGAGCCGGAGACGGCCACAACCGCCTCCGGCCTTTCAACGAGGGTGGTGCTGCGGTGTCATTCTCCGTGCTTCTGGACGGCGAGGATGTATTTGCCGAAGGCTTCGCTGGTCCATGGCATCTTTTCCCGGAAAATGGCGTTGATCGCCTCGGCGTAGAGGCGGATCTCGTACTGGGCATGCTCTTCGGTGCGCAGCGAGAGGAAATTCATCAGCGAGCGGGCATTGACGGTCCAGTAGAACTGGGTGTAGAGGGAGAGGGGCAGGACGAGGCGGGCGTGCTCCCTGGCGACGCCACGCTCGAGCAGCTCCTGGTAGAGTTCATAGGCGCTTTGATAAAAGGAGGCCATCCTGGCACGCAGTTCAATGTTGTCCTCTTCGGCGAGGTCATCATATCGATAATTGCGCGTCTTTTGTGTGCGCAGGTGGTCGGGGAGGCAGAACTCCTCCTGCATGGTGGCATAGCGGCCGGAGATCTCGTTGTAGCTGGCGATGCGGTGGCGGAACCACTGGCGGGCGACGAAAATGGGACATTTGATATGAAATTTAAAGACCGAGTGTTCAAAGGGAGTCTCGTGGCGGTTGGCGAGGAGAAAGTCGAGCAGCTTGTGGTCCCTTTCCGGATCAGTGGATTCCTTGCCAAAGGAGACCCGGGCGGCCTGGACCACCGCCAGATCACCGCCCATAAAGTCCATGAGCCTGACGAAACCGTGATCGAGCACGGGAATATCGTTGAGTACCTGCAACTCAATCCTGCCTTTCGGTGATCAATCAAATTTGTAATTTTCGAGGAGTTGAACAATCATTTGCAAAAACCTGCCACCGTAGAGTCCATCGATAAGGCGGTGGTCATAGGTCAGGCTGAGATACATCATCGAGCGGATGGCGATGGCGTCGTTGACGACGACGGGCCGTTTTTTGATCGCGCCCGTACCCAGAATGGCCACCTGGGGCTGATTGATGATCGGGGTCCCCCAGAGGTTGCCGAAGGTGCCGATGTTGGTGATGGAGAAGGTTCCGCCCTGCACCTCGTCCGGCTTGAGCTGGCGGTTGCGCGCCCGGGTGGCCAGATCATGGACGGCGCGGGCTATGCCGGCGAGATTGAGGCGGCCGGCATCGCGGATGACGGGCACAATGAGCTTATCCTCGAGGCCGACCGCGATACCAATATGAATCGACTTTTTGATGATGATTTTATCCCCGTCGAGCGAAGCATTGATGAGGGGAAACTCCCTGAGCGCGCGCGCGGCGGCCTCGATAAAAAAGGCGGTGTAGGTTAGCGGGAAGCCCTCGCGAGCCTCGAAAGTGCGCTTGATACCCTCACGGTACTGAACCAGGGGGGTGACATCGACTTCAGCAACCGAGGTGACATGGGCCGAAGTCTGTTTGCTGATGATCATGTGTTCGGCGATGCGCTTGCGCACATGATCCATCGGCACGATCTCATGATCAACCCCGGGGGCCCGACCCGGCTGGGTTCCGGCCGGGCTTACGGCCGGGGCCGGAGAGGGCGGCTGGGCCGGCTGTGGAGCCGGCGAGGGTGTGGAGGTACGGACCGGTACGGCGGGTGGCATGGCCTCAACAGAAGAGTCCCCCCCCCTGCGCGAAAGGTATTCCAGGATGTCCTGTTTGGTAATGCGCTGGTTTTCACCTCTGCCCCGGATGTTATTCAATTCTGAATCCGACAGGCCGAATTCGCGGGCAATCTTTTTGACCACCGGCGAAAGGAAACGCCTCTCCCCTGCCAGGGCTGCAGGTTCGGGAACAATGACACTCTCCGGCGCTGCAGAAGCGGAGAAATCAGCAGCGGCGGCTTGAACCGGCGGCTCCGGCAGCGGAGAAACCGCCGGTGCTACCGCCCCGGCCTGGCTGGTCTCACCCGCAGCAATGCGGGCGATCGGACTCTTGACGGCGACAGTTTTACCCTCTTCAGCGAGGATTTCGACCAGAATCCCGCTCACCGGTGCGGGTATCTCCGAATCGACCTTGTCCGTGCTGATCTCAAGGATCATCTCATCCTTCTGCACCATTTCGCCCACACGCTTGCGCCAGCGGACGATGGTTCCCTCCACGATGCTCTCTCCCATCTGGGGCATGATCATCTCGACCTGCATATATCAACCTTTCATCAATTCGTTTCAGATGTCGTACGAAAGGGCACGATCGATTTCCAGTTGGCTGTCGATCTCCTCCAGCTGGATCTCGAGGGCCCGTTTATGCTGCATCTCCTGGGCGGCAAGACGGGTGAACATCTCCTCCTCGGTGGTTGTGCGCGCGCACTGCCGCGCACTGATGTAAAAGGTGTAGGCCTCCTCCTCACGCTTGATGGCGGTGAGAAGGATCTCCCGCATAGAGAGCAATTTTTCCTGTTCTACGTTAGTCATGGTGGCACTCCTGCTGATTAAAAACGGATGACCTCCCGGATGGCCTGGGCAATTTTTTCCGCGTTCGGACGCCAGAACTCCTCCATCGCCGGGGCATAGGGGGTCGGAGTATCCAGGCCGGCGACGCGCTTGATCGGGGCATCGAGGGCCTCAAAGGCGTGTTCCGAGATCAGGGCGGCGATCTCTCCGCCGATGCCGCCGGTAAGGTTGGCCTCGTGGACGATGACGACGCGGTTAGTGCGCATGACCGCTGCGAAGATGGCCTCCTTGTCCAGGGGTTGAAGAGAACGCAGATCGATGATCTCGGCCTCCACGCCCTCTTCGGCCGCCAGTTTGTCTGCTGCCTCCTGCGCAGCGTGCACCATGGCTCCGTAGGTGATGATCGAGACATCACCGCCGGCGCGGGCGATATGGGCCCTGCCGAGCGGGACGAGGAGCTCCTCGCCGGGATCGATTTCATCCTTGATTCGGCGATAGAGGTACTTGTTCTCGAAAAAGAGGACCGGATTGTCATCGCGCACCGCACTCTTGAGTAGCCCCTTGGCGTCCCGCGCGGTGGCGGGAGCGACGACCTTGAGTCCAGGCTGGTGGACAAACCAGGCTTCGGGGTTCTTGGAGTGAAAAGCCCCGCCATGGATGCCGCCTCCCGAGGGGGCGCGGACCACCATGGGCACGGCCGTGCCGTAGCGGTAGTGCAGGGTGGCAGCGTTGGTGACCAGCTGGCTGAAGCCCGAGGTGATAAAATCTGCGAACTGCATCTCTGCGATCGGACGCATGCCGGTGAGGGCGGCGCCGACAGCCACGCCGACGATGGCGGCTTCGGAGATCGGGGTGTCCATCACCCGTTCCTCGCCGAATTCATCGATCAATCCCTTGGTCACTTTAAAAGCACCGCCGTAGACGCCGATGTCCTCGCCGAGCAGAAAGACCCGGGGATCGCGCAGCATCTCTTCGCGCATGGCGTCGGTGATGGCTTGCAAATAGGTTGTTTCGGCCATAAGGGTTTCCTTCGGATTATTCAGCGAAAAGGCCTTCGGCGGCCCAATGAGCTTCGGGAAGCGGGCTGTCGAGCGCAGCCTGGGTGGCTTGTTCAATCTCCTCCTCGAGTTCGGCCTTGATAGTGGCGATCAGTGGCTCGCTGAGGGTCCCCTCCCTGTGGAGGTGATGCTCGAGACGCAGAATGGGATCCTTTTTTTCATACTCTTTCATGCGCTGCTTGTCGACGTAAAAAGCGTCGTCATGGGCTGAATGGCCCACCATGCGAAAGCTGAGACATTCGATCAGACTGGGCCCCTCACCGGCGCGGGCGCGTTCGACTGCCTCCTTCACGACCTTGTAGACCTGCAGGACATCGGTGCCGTCGACGTGATGGCCGGGAATGCCATAGCCGATGGCGCGGTCGGAGAGATATTTGGCGGAGAAGCCCTTGTGGGTGGGAGTCGAGTAGGCGTAATGATTGTTTTCGATGATGAGGACGAAGGGAGCTTTCTGTACGGCAGCGAAATTCAGCCCCTCGTGGAAATCGCCGATATTGGAACCGCCCTCGCCGATGAAATTGAGAGCCACCACCTTCTCCCCCTGCATGCGCTTGCCGATGGCGGTGCCAACGGCGACCGGGATCATATGGCCGAGATGGCTGACATTGCCGACGATGTTGAGGCGTGTATCGCTGCAGTGGATGCCGCTGTCCTTGCCGCGCGAGAGGCCGTTGCCCCTGCCGAGATACTGCAGCAGGATATTGAGCACGCTCTGTCCCTTGGCCAGATGGGCGCCCAGATCGCGGTGAATCGGGAAGAGCCAGTCCTGGGCCTCGAGGGCGAGGCCGGAACCAACTGTGGTCGCTTCCACCCCACGGCCGGTGTAGACCCCGCCGACGATGCGCCCCTGGCGGTAAAGGGCAATGATGCGCTCTTCAGTCAGGCGGGTCTTGACCATCATAGTATAAAGTTTTACTTTAAGTTCCGGTGTTATATCCACATTAAATGCGGACATATAATTCCCTTTCATTAATATGCGATCAGTGCGCGCATGGATTTGGCGATGGTTTCGGCTTGGGGGAGCATGACGGCCTCAAGACCGCTGTTGTAGGGCACTGGAGAGTCGGCAGCAGCCAGGCGCCGGACCGGAGCGTCGAGATACTCAAAGGCGGCGTCGGCAATGAGGGCGGCGATTTCAGCCCCGAATCCCGCCGTCAGGGTATCCTCGTGGGCGACGAGGGCGCGGCCGGTTTTGGCGAGTGAATGGAGAATAACCTCCATGTCGAGGGGATTTATGGTGCGCAGGTCGATGATCTCGGCCTCGATGCCTTCGGTGGCGAGGCTTTGGGCGGCCTGCATGGCCTTGTGCACTAGCATGCCCCAGGTGATCACGGTGAGGTGGCGTCCCTCACGGACGAGCCGGGCTTTTCCGAAGGGGAGGCGGTAGTCGGGGCCGGGTTCAGGCGACATGGCGTAGCTCTGGCGGTAGAGTCCCTTGTGTTCAAGAAAGAGGACCGGATCCTGCTGGTGTATGGCCTCCTTGAGCAGTCCCTTGGCATCACCGGCCGTGCTGGGATAGCAGATATGGAGGCCGGGGAGATGGGCGAAAAAGCCCTCAATGTTCTGACTGTGGCAGAGTCCGCCGTGGATGTATCCGCCGACCGGCACGCGGATGACCATTGGGCAGGAAAAGTTCCCGGCCGAGCGCCAGTGCATGGTCGCCACCTCATTGCGCAGCTGCATCATGGCGGTCCAGATATAGTCGCCGAACTGGATTTCGACGACCGGCTTGAAGCCGTAAAGGGCGAGGCCGATGGCGGTTCCGATGATGCTGGACTCCGCCAGGGGTGAGTTGAAGACCCGCTCGGATCCGAAGCGGGTGGAGAGCCCCTTGGTGACTGTAAAAACGCCGCCCTTGGCATCAGCGACATCCTGCCCATAGATGAGCATGCGCTCATCGGCGGCCATCTCCTCGGCCAGGGCATGATTGAGGGCATCCACGATGACCACCGGGGGGCCTGGCGCGGGCTGTTCCGGTTCGGGAGCAGCAGTGACGGGTGCAGCATAAAGATGATCGAGCAGGGTGGCGGGATCGGGTTCAGCCGCCTCCTCCGCTACGCGAGCGGCCTCATCGATCTCGATCTTGACCTCCTGCTGCAGGGTCTCGAGCTGCTCGGGCGTGGCAAAGCGGCGTTCCAGCAACAGATGGGCCAGGCTAATAAGGGGATCCGCGGCCTCCGATTCCTGAAGATCCTCCGGGGCGCGGTATTTGCGCTGGTCATCCGAGGATGAGTGGGAGAAGAGACGGACTGTATGGGCGACCACCAGGCTCGGTCCCTTGCCGCTGCGGGCGAGTTCGGCGCAGTGGCGTACGGTCTTGTTCACCTCGGTCAAATCCAGGCCGTTCACCTCATGACGATGCATGCTTTTATACCCCATCGCCATTTCGTACAGGGAGCTGCCCGCTCCCTGCTGGGCGCGCGGCACAGAGATGGCGTAAGCATTATCCTGGATGAAAAAGAGCACCGGCAGCCTGTCCCGGGTTGCCCAGTTGATGGCCTCGTAGAAATCCCCCTGGCTGGTCGTGCCCTCCCCGGAGGAGACATAGACCACTTCCCGGGCGCCGCTCTTGTGTGCCCCCATGGCCACGCCGACGGCCTGGAGGAACTGGGTACCAGTGGGACTGGATTGTGAGACGATGCGATGTGCTTTATGGCCGTAGTGCTGGGGCATCTGCCGTCCGGCGGAGGAGGGATCATCGGCTTTGGCGAGAAAATTGAGCAGGATCTCCAGGGGTGTCGTACCCCAGGAGAGCATGAAAGCGAGGTCGCGGTAGTAAGGGAAGGCCCAGTCGACCCCCGGGATCAAGGCGAGGCCGGCGCCGATCTGGGCGGCCTCGTGGCCGGCGGCGCCGATATGGAAAAAACTCTTCCCCTGCCGCAAAAGGATGAGCATTTTTTCATCCAGGGTGCGGCTGGTGAGCATCAGGCGATAGCTCTTCAGGAGATCCGGTTTAGGAAAAGAAGGGCCATGGCTCACAAAACAAGCTTCCTTTCACGACGTACAAGTCGCTCCGGCGCCGCCGGGGCCACCGGAGTGGTGCGACGGTCAACTAGATGTGGATGGCATGGCCATAGGCCTCTTCAGCGGCTTCCTTGATAATTTCCGATATGGTCGGGTGGGCGTGCATGGTATGCATGATCTCATCGGCTGTGGTCTCAAGGGTTTTGCCGAGGTTCAACTCAGCCAGGAGTTCGGTGGCTTCGGCGCCGACGATATGGGCGCCGACCAATTCGCCGTAGCGGGCATCGAAGATGAGCTTGGCGAAGCCCTCGCTTTCGCCCATGGCCATGGACTTGCCGTTGGCACGGATAGGAAAGCGGCCGACCCTGATCTCGAGCCCTTTCTCGCGCGCTTTCTCCTCGGTGAGCCCCACGCTGGCCACTTGTGGCTGGCAGTAGGTGCAGCCCGGAACGTTTTCATAATCTACCGGAACTGCGGGATGGCCGGCGATGCCTTCGACGGCGGCGATGCCCTCAGCCGAGGCGACGTGAGCGAGCCAGGGCGGTCCAATGACGTCACCGATGGCATAGATGCCGTTCACCGAGCTCCGGTAGCTCTTTTTATCGACCACAATGTGGCCCTTTTCGGTCTTGACCCCGAGCTCCTCCAGGCCAAGATTTTCGATATTGCCTTGTACTCCGATCGCGATGAGGGCCTTCTCCCCCTCCAGGATCTTGCTCTCTTCCTTGCCGGAGGTATGGATCCTGACCCCTGTGCCACTCTTTTCCACTTTATCAACGCGGGTGCTGGTGAACATGTCGATGCCCATCTTTTTAAAGGCCTTTTCGACCACCTGAACGGCCTCGGCATCTTCGATCGGGAGGATATGGGGCATCATCTCGACGAGACTGACCTTGGTGCCCAGAGAGGCGAAGAAATAGGCAAACTCAACTCCAATGGCGCCGGCGCCGATGATGACCAGGCTTGCGGGGCGTTCTGGCAGTACCATGGCCTCGCGGCTGCTGATGATGCGCTCACCGTCAAAGGCGACGCCTGGGATTGCGCGGGCGCGGGCTCCGGTGGCGATGAGGAGGTTCTTCGCCTCAATGGTCTGCTCGTTCTTGTCCTCGCCGATCACCTTGATAGTGCCAGGGGCGGTCAGACGGGCAGTGCCAACGATGGTTGTGATCTTGTTCTTGCGGAAAAGGAACTCGATCCCCTTGGAGAGGCGTGCTGCAACACTGCGACTGTGCTTTATTACTTTGGCGTAATCGACCGACACTCCTTCGGTTACGATCCCGAATCCATCAGCATGTTTGATATGATTGAGCAGGGTGGCGCTGTTGAGAAGGGCCTTGGTCGGAATGCAGCCCCAATTAAGGCAGACGCCGCCCAGTTCAGCCTTTTCGATGACCACTGTGTTGAGGCCCAGTTGGGCAGCCCGAATGGCGGCGACGTAGCCGCCGGGCCCTGAACCGATGACTGCGAGATCGAATTTTTCCATATTGGGATCCTGACTAATGGAGCGGTTCTGGTTCAAGAAATCACGTGAGCATGGCCTGGGCGAGAGCAGCCCCGAACTCATGACATTTTTGCAGTTCTTCCGGTCCAGGGACAAGGGTGGCCTGGATGCCGGGCTGGATCACCCTGAGCTTGAGATTGGCGAGGCGCTGGTCGATGAAGGAAACGGCCTCTCCGCTCCAACCCATGGAGCCGAAGCTGGCACCGATTTTACCTTTGAGGTCGAGGGTGGCGAGGCCGGCGAGAAACTCCCAGACCGGTTTTACAGCATCGCCGTTGATGGTGGGGCTGCCGATGGCGATGGCATCGGCAGCCTCGATGCGGTCGAGGTGATCGAGAAGGCTGATCTCCATGGTATCGTAGACCTTGACGGTGACGCCGGCGGCAGTGGCGCCGCGGGCGATCTCCGCCGCCATTTTTTCGGTATTGCCATAAGCGCTGGCGTAATAAATGAGGAGCTGGCGGGGATCGTTCTGCGGCAGGGGTTCAGACCACTTTTGATAGGCCTGGAGGTATTTGTCCAGTCCGCTGCGCAGGATCGGCCCGTGGCTGGGGGCGATGATGTCGAAATCGAGTTCGTCGACCTTTTTAAGGGCATTGCGCACCGACTTTTTAAAGGGCCGCATGATGCTGCGGAAATAGTGTTCAAAATCGGGCCAGGTGTCGCGGGTGATCTGGTCATTGAAGAGGTGGCTGTCACAAAAGTGGGCGCCGAAAAGGTCGCAGGTGAAGAGAAGGCGCTTCTCCGGCAGGTAGGTCATCATGGTGTCGGGCCAGTGGATGAAGGGGGAGGGAAAAAATTGCAGGCTTTTACCGCCGAGATCGATCACCTCGCCGTTTTCTACCGATCTGATTTGCACAGGGCGGTTGAGGATGTTCTGGACGTAGCGGGCGGCGGGTTTCGAGCAGATTACCTTGGCCTGAGGAGCCTTTTCCAGAAGTGCCGCCAGGCTGCCGGAATGGTCCATTTCGTTATGCTGGACAACGATATAGGCAATGCGGTTAAAGTCGGTCAGTTCGGCGATACGTTCGATAAAGGCTGGACTGAACTTGTCCTTGACTGTATCGATGATCGCGACTTGTTCTCCCTTGACCAAATAGCTGTTGTAGGTCGTCCCGTTTTTGGTCGGCATGATGATATCAAAGAGGCGCAGGTCGGGATGGAGTGCGCCTATCCAGTAAACATCAGGCTTGATCGTAACCGGCTTCATCTGAAAACCTCCTTTATACCTTAGCTATCAACTCAAAAGGAGCGCATAATATTTCATCGCAAGTGCGTTCTAGGCTTTTTCAATCCTTATCTTGTAGCCTTCCAGCCTGATCTCCTCGACGCGGCAGCTGCCTGCGTCCATGTCGTTGATCCCGACGGTATCGGAGTGATGAAAGCAGGAAGTGAGCGCCTCTTCGGGAGAGCGGGCGACGCGAAGATTCCAGCAGGGATTGATTCCCAGGTGGTAGACCAGATAGAGTTTGAGTTCTTCCATCCTGCAGCTCCTTTTTATTATTTCTCTTTTTTCTTCTTGCGATAATCGTCAATGGCCGCCTTGAGGGCGTCCTCGGCGAGGACGCTGCAGTGCATTTTGATCTTGGGGAGGCCGCCCAGGGACTGGGCCACCGCCTTGTTGGAGATTTGCAGGGCCTCATCGAGGCTCTTGCCCTTGACCATTTCGGTGACCATGGAGCTGGTCGCAATGGCCGCGCC
The DNA here is from genome assembly GCA_029554865.1 of bacterium. Classification (GTDB taxonomy): domain Bacteria; phylum Zhuqueibacterota; class Zhuqueibacteria; order Residuimicrobiales; family Residuimicrobiaceae; genus JAKPUX01. Next base: position 47,663 of record JAKPUX010000220.1, read on the forward strand.
GCAGCCGAAAGTCTTGAATTTGGCCTCAACGATATGGTCGTTTTCGACGCGAATACTCAGCTTCATGACGTCACCGCAAGCCGGATTGCCGACAATGCCCACGCCGTCCGGGTTGTCGACGACACCAACGTTGCGCGGGTGTTCATAATGGTCCATCACCTCTTCGGTGTAATCATCCCATGCATCCATATGCATCCTCAATGGTTGTGGTGATCGTGTTCGCTCCAGCTAAAGCTTTCGATGTCTATTCCCTCCCTGGCCATATCATAGAGGGGGGACATCTCGCGGAGGCGTTTGACATTTTCAACAAGCAGCTCGAGCAGGGCGTCGATTTGCTCGTCAGTATTACTTTTGCCTAATCCGAAGCGAATCGAGGAATGGGCGATGGCGTCGGGAACCTGCAGGGCGCGCAGCACATAGGAGGACTGGAGCGAGGCTGAGGTGCAGGCTGAGCCCGAGGAGAGGGCGAAGCCGCGGCAGCCGAGCATGAGGGACTCGCCCTCGACGAAGGAGAAGCTGAAGTTCAGATTATTAGCCAAACGCCGGGTGGGATGGCCATTGAGCTGGACCAGGTCGATCCTGCTTTCAATGCCCTGGCGCAGGCGGTCGCGTAGTGCGGTGAGGCGGGCGGATTCGCTCACCAGGTCGCGTTTGGCGAGCAAGGCAGCCTTGCCAAGGCCGACGACCCCGGCGACGTTGAGGGTTCCCGAGCGCATGCCCATTTCATGGCCCCCGCCGTGGATGAGGGGCTGGAGGCGGATTCCCTTGCGCACATAGAGGGCGCCGACGCCCTTGGGCCCGTAAATTTTATGAGCGGAGATCGAGAGCATGTCGATGTGGTCGCGGACAACATCGACATCCACCTTGCCCAGGGCCTGCACGGCATCGGTGTGGAAAAGGAGATTGTGTTCATGGGCGATGGCGCCGATTTCAGCGATGGGCTGGATGGTGCCAATCTCGCTATTGGCCGCCTGAATGGTGATGAGAAAAGTATCCGGGCGGATGAGACCGCGCAGTTCCTCGAGATCGACGAGGCCATAGCGGTCGATAGGGGCGAAAGAGACGCTGAAGCCCTGTTTCTCCAGGAAGCGGGCTGTATCGAGGATGGCCTTGTGCTCTATGGCGATCGTGATGATATGACCGCTGTGATCGGCCCGCTGCAAGGCAAGCCCCTTCATGGCGAGGTTGTCGGATTCGGTGGCCCCGCTGGTGATTATGATTTCATCGGGCTGTTCGGCACCGATAAGGGCCGCCACTTCTTCCCGGCCTTGTTCGACGGCGGCGCGCGCCCGGCGGCCGTAGTCGTGGGTGGTGCTGGAGGCATTGCCGAATTCCGTGGTGAGATAGGGCATCATCACCTCGAGCACTTCAGCATCCAGGGGGGTTGTGGCGTGATGATCTAGATAGACGGTTTTCATACTGCTCCTTGCACAGATGGATCAGGCCGCTTCTCCTGCCCGCTGCAGCAGAATGCGCCTAATAATAGCAAATAAATTCATGGGAATCAAGCGCAAATCAAAAGAAAAAGTGTACAGCAGCCAGAGGTACGGGACCAAAAAAAACGCCTCAACTCCTGGGGAGATCGAGGCGAGATGAATCCGGGAACGCTCCATGCCGGGGAGCCTCCATGCTGCTTACCAGGTCGTATTCACATTTTTGGCCTCGGCGATCTCGCGATAGAGGCCTTCATCCTTCCGTTCAGTACCCTGTTCCAGATTGAGGGGTTCGCCGAAGGAGGATTCGAGCAGCACGATGTGCTGTTCCTCCTCCAGGGCGAGTTCCCTGAAGAGCAGGCGCATGTCGCTCTGGTACATCCGGCGGGAGACCGTGATGAAGAAATTGCGGATCTCGGTCTCGTTTTTTTTGGCATTGCGGATGGCCTCATTTGGATCTTCACCGCAAGGGATAAGGGTGCCGAGTTTGTGTTTTTTGCCGAGGTTAAGGTAGAGGATTTTTTTGCCGCTGATGGAGCTGTACTTGCGGATGAGCTGCAGGCGATGGGCCTCTTCCTTTTCGGCCAGTCCTTGCAGAATGGCCGTGGCGTCGTCGTTCTTGATCAGGGCGGCGGCTTGATCGTAATAGAGTTTCATATCCATTTCGCACTGGATCGCCATTTTCAGGGCATCAACATTGCTTAAAGTGCCGATCTTGTTCATATATCACCAGCCTCCTTCGAGGCACGTCAGCGAGGACGCGCCTGATATCATGTATGTCGAATGGTGCGTAATTATGCTGTTAAAAATAAAATAGATATAATATACATAAAAATATTAAAATATCAAATAAAATCGATTGTTTTTCCACGAAACTATGCAGAAATCGCAGAGCGGGCGAATTGTTTCGTGCTGGTCTGGGCCGGTGAGAAGCCTTGTAGTGAAACGACGCCCGGAGGCAAGAGTTCCCCGTTTTGACAAAATGGCTGTGACTGGCAGACGAGCGGCACTATCGGGATCGAGTACAGGTGCCGTGAGGCGGAGGGGAGCGAAAGGAGAGCGCCCTAGCGGCTCTCCTCGCGCTTGTTGAGATAGATCGCCGGATTGAAGCGGGGATCGTTGTACATCTTGAACTGGCGGTAGACCTTGTGGCGCTTGTTGACCTTTCGCAGGTCGAGGAGCAGCTTGTCCAGGGCGTGGGCGAGATCCTGGCGTTGTTCGCGCAGGACGTTGCTCCGGATGACGCACAGCTCCTGGAGGTCAGGGGCGAGTTCTTCGCGCAGGGCCTGCTCGTCCATATGAAAGATCTTCAGCGAGAGAATGGAAAGCCGGTCGACCATGCTGCCGGGGGTTTCGGAATTGACTTCGATTTCAGGGCCGGGGTTGATGCCGGCGGCATTGAGGACGTTGTCGATCCAGAGGTCGATCTTTTCGATGCCGTCGTTGCGATGCTGGTTATGGGAGTCGATGGCGCGCTTGGCGGCGGCGATATCCTTGTCCGGCAGGTCAGTGCGGCGCGCCTCATCCTCCTGGTGCCAGAGCCAGTAGTTGTGATAGTGGAGCGATTGGGTCATGCCCTTGGGTGAGAGATGGTCATCCGGGGGAATGGGACCGGTTTCATGCCAAAGTTCGGTGAGATCCTCGAACCATTCGATCAGTCCGTTGCCCGCAAACGGCGCAAAGATGTCATTAAGGGATGTCACTTCCACACCTCGGATTTTGGTAAATTCTGCGCTGCTGTGCACACCCGCGAGGGCGACGCCCACAGCCACACACCTCCGGATAGGTTCCGGTTGTGCTTAATGTAACACAGATCGGTGGAAAACGCAAGCAAATTTCATGGCCGCCTTGATTTCCTCCGCTGCTTCGTGCGCCGAAACGGGATTGCCGGGTAGCGCGGCAGCCTGGCTTCGGAATGAGACCGGCGGGTTCTGCCCTTCAGCGTTACTCCGCCCCCTTTTCAAGAATTCAAATTGTATTTTTGCATAAATATGTTTATGTTTTGTTCAATTCCAGCTCATCGTTAACCGGATGCCGCTGCCCTTGGAAACCATCCTTCTTGAAAGACTCTTCAGAAAGTGTTACGGCGAAACGCCGGACCGCATCAATCCCCTCAAGGGGGATGGTTCGGAGCGCCGCATCTACCGCATGCAGAATGTCTATCGTTCCGTGATCGGGGTCGCGGGCGATAACCGGCCGGAGAATGAGGCCTTTTACCACTTCAGCAGCCATTTTGCCCGCTACAATCTGCCGGTGCCGGCGATCTATGCCGCCGAACTGGAGAACAACATTTATATCGAGCAGGATCTGGGCTTTTTCACCCTCTTCGAATGGATGCAGCCGCTGCGGGAGAAGGAGGGTTTCGGAGGGTCGGTGATGGCGATGTACAAAAAGGTCCTCTCCTGGCTGCCCCGGTTCCAGATCACCGCCGGGCGCACCCTCGATTACAGCTATTGCTATCAGCATGCCCTCTTCGGCCGTGATTCAATGATGTGGGATCTGCGCTATTTCCAGCACCGGTTTCTCGCTCCCTTCTACAGCGCCCCACTGGATCAGACGGCGCTCAGCGGGGATTTCACCCGGCTGGTGAGCCATCTTCTCGAGGTGCCGGCGGACAGCTTCCTTTACAGGGATTTTCAGTCGCGTAATGTGATGATCCTCGACAACGAGCCCCATTTCATCGATTACCAGTCCGGACGCCGGGGCGCCCTGCAGTATGATGTCGCCTCCCTCCTTTTCGACGCCAAGGCCAACATCCCCGAGCCCGAGCGGGAAGAGCTTCTCGATTACTATTTGCAGGCCTTGCAGGAGGTCGAAATGGTGGATGAGGAGAAGTTCAGGAGCTACTTTTACAGTTTTGTCCTCATGCGGGTCATGCAGGCCCTGGGGGCATACGGGTATCTGGCAGCGGTAAAGGGTAAGAAGAGCTTTCTCAAATCGGTGCCCTTCGCCCTGGCCAATCTGGAGATTCTGCTGCAAAAGGCGGCCGTGCTCGAACAGCTGCCGACGCTGCGCGGAGTTTTTTCCCGGTTGATCCAGGATCCGGCCCTGCGCGAAATCAAATAACTCCGGAGATGCTGATGAATGTCAAGAAACTGACCATCGTAATCCACAGCTTTGGCTATCATGTATCCGGCATCCCCCATGATTCCTCCGGCCATGGCGGGGGGTATGTCTTTGACTGCCGCGGGCTGCCCAATCCCGGCCGTGATCCCCGTTTTCTCAGGCTGACCGGTGAGGATGAAGGAGTACAGGAATATCTATCTCAACAGCCGGAGGTGGTACTTTTTCTTGACCATGCGGAAGCCCTGATCAGAATCAGCGCCGACAACTATCAGGCGCGTGGATTCGAACGGCTCATGGTCAGCTTCGGCTGCACTGGTGGACAGCACCGCTCGGTGTTTTGTGCGGTGCAGATCGCCGGCCGTCTGCGCGCCGCCGGATATGCGGTTGAATTGAAGCATCAAGACATGCCTCATTTCTGATGAAAGCGATGATTCTGGCGGCGGGTTATGGCACCCGCCTCCACCCTCTCACCCTCACACTCCCCAAAGCCCTGGTGCCCCTGGCGGGAAAACCCCTGCTCGGGATTATACTGGAGCGTCTGGCCGCGGCCGGATTCGATCAAATCGCCGTCAACGCTCACCATTTTTCAATACAGATCAGGGCCTGGCTTGAGCTTCATCCTCTTCCAGGCGTTCAGATCCACCTTTCAGAGGAAGAAGAGATCCTCGGCACCGGCGGCGGCATCAAGCGCATGATCTCCCTGCTCGGGGATGATAAGCCGATCCTGGTCCACAATGTTGATGTTCTCTCCGCCCTGCCCCTGCGGTCATTCTACCTGTCCCATGCGAGAGGCCGGGCCGTGGCAACCCTGGCGGTGCAGGCGCGCTCAACCAAAAGGTATCTGGTTTTTGACAGCCGGGGCGATCTCTGCGGCCGGGCCGGGGTCGAGGACGGCGAGGCGGAGTTGGTGCGGGCGCCGCAGGGCAGGCTCCGCTATCTCGCCTTTAACGGGATCCAGGTGATCGAGCCCGCCCTCTTTGTTGGGCAGGCGGAGAAGGAATTTTCGAGTGTCGATTTGTATCTCGAGGCAGCGAGGGAGCAGAGCGTGCGGGGATGGAGGATGGATGCCTGGTACTGGCGTGATCTCGGCAAGCCTGCCGATCTCGAGGCGGCGGAGAGAGATATCGCTGCGGGGTTGATCCGTATTTAGGGGGGATCAGAGCGCTGCCCACGCCTCCGTGATGCGCCGATGCAGCTCTTCCCTGCGGTTTTCAGGCAGAAAAGCCCCCTGCACGCCGTTGAAAACGATGCGGCGGATTTCATCCCGGGTCAGGCTGAAGCCGGAGTGCGCGAGTTGATATTCACCGGTCAGGGTGATGCCGAAAACCTGGGGATCATCGGTGTGGAGGGCGACAACCAGTCCCTGACGCAGGAAGAGGGGGAAAGGATGGGAGTGGAGATCGGGGATGATGTTGAGCCTGAGATTGCTGCTCAGGCACTGGGTGAGAGGGATCTGTTCCTCCCTGAGGCGGTCGACCAGAACGGGATCCTCGATGGCGCGGGTGCCGTGGTCGATGCGTTCGGCGTGGAGCAGATCGAGGGCGTCGCGGACGCTATCGGGGCCGAGAGCCTCACCTGCGTGCACGGTGCGATGGAGTCCCGCCTCCCTGGCCAGATCGAAGGCGCGGCGGTAATCCCGCTGGGGATAGCGGCTTTCATCGCCGGAGAGGCCGATTCCGGCGACCAAGGGATGATCGAGAGCGGCGGTGCGCTCGACCAGCTCGGCGGTCTTTTGGGGACCATGTGACCGCTGCAGGTTGATGACCAAACGCGCCTCGATCCGGTCCGCAGCCTCCTCTGCACACTCCTGCAGGGCAGCGAGGATCTCGTCGAGGGTAAAACCCAGGTCGAGGTACTTCTGTACCGCGCAATCGAACTCGATGTAGCGAACGTTTTGGGTGATGAGGTTGTCCAGCAGCTCGCGGGCGATGCGCTGCAGGTCCTCAAGCCGCTGGATGTGGTTCGAGACCGAACGCAGGGCGGTGACGAATTGCGAAAGGTCTTCGAACCGGTAGAGCCGTTTCAGGTCGAGGCTGCTTTCGGGGACATAGTCAGCCCCGTTGCGCCGCATGAGATCGATGGCAGTCGCCGGTTGTATCGCCCCTTCGAGGTGGAGGTGCAGTTCCACCTTCGGCATCCGTTGTAAAAAATCGCTGTCCAATTCTTCTCCCATCGTTCCCCTGTTCAGCCCTCCCGGCCTTTTTCTCTCTCTCCGGTTAATATAGCGTAAAAATAATGAAATAGCCAGTATAAAGTCATAAAAACGTGACATTATCCACAATCAGGCTGACGGCCCCGAATTGCTCATCCACCACCCCCCTGAGCACGTAGGGGCGGGTGCGGGTCATCATGTGGGCAAAGCGGGCGTAGGCCCGGGGGAAAAAGGTGGTTTCGTAGATGGCGGTAGTATCCTCGAAACTGAGGAATTCCATCAGCTCCCTTTTGCGAGTGGTCGCCATCTTGGCGGTAATCAGCCAGCCGATGGTGGTCACCTCCTCGCCGACGTGCTGGTCGAGATCCCGGCCAGCGATGTGGCGGATGCGGGCGATCTTCTCCCGATAGAGTTCCAGCGGGTGGTGCGAGAGCAGGAATCCGAGGATCTCCTCTTCCATGCGCAGGAGATCGCGAAGATCATAATCAGGAGGCTGCGGCAGGCGCTCTGTCTCAGGAGGCGCCAGATCGAAGAGCGAGAGGGTGCCGAGCGCCGGATCCGTTCTTCTGCTGAAATGATGGCGCATCTGCCAGAGCAGCTGCGGGCGGCTCCTGCCCTTTTCGACGGCGTCGAAGCAGCCCGCTTTGATGAGGATAGCGCAATCCGAGGGTGTAATGTTGAGCCGGGCGAGCAAGTTGGCGAGACTGCTGAAGGATCCGCCGCGAAGGCGTTCAGCGAGCAGGGCCTCCCTTCCCTCGCGGCTCAACTCCTTGAGCTGCATCAGTCCCACCCGAACCTGGCGATCCCGGCCGCTGTAGGCAGAACGGCTGAGGTTGATATCGGGCGGCAGGATTTCGAGTCCCATACGCCGGGCTTCCGAGATATAGGCGAAGGTCGAGTAGTAGCCCCCCTGGTTGCTGATGACAGCGGCAATGAATTCCGCCGGATAGTGCACACGCAGCCAGGCGGACTGGAAGGAGACCAGGGCGAAGGAGGCGGAATGAGCCTTGCAGAAACTGTACTCGGAAAAGCTGAGAATCATCTCCCAGATCTGGTCGCACACCTGCGTCGAGGCGCCATGTCGGGCGGCGCCGGCGTAAAATTTTTGTTTGTATTCAGCCAGCTGCCGCTGCTTGTTCTTCTTGCCGACCACCTTACGCAGGGCATCGGCATCCGATGAATCAAAGCCGGCGAGGGCGATAGCCACCTTGGAGACATCCTCCTGATAGACCATGATGCCGTAGGTCTCCCGGAGCATCTCCTCGAGGCGCGGGTGCAGGGGCTGCCATGATCCTCCCTGCAGCCGGCGGACGTACTCGCCGATGAAGACGGCTGCAGCCGGCCGGATGATCGAGCTGTGGATGACCAGGTGTTCAAAATCGCCTCTGCCGGTTTTGCGCTGAAGCTGCCGCATGGCCGGCGACTCGACATAAAAGACGCCGATGGTCTCACCGCGCGCCAACATCGCAATGGTGTCGGGATCCTGGAGGGGCTGAATGAGGTGAAAATCTATTTCCCGGCCATAGTTCTCGCGGACGGCAGCGCTGGCGTCACGGATCACGGCCAGGGAGCGGTTGCCGAGGATATCCATCTTGATCAGCCCCATCTCCTCGGCCTGGTCCTTTTCCCACTGCACGACCATGAGCTTGCTCACATCCGCGGGCACCCCCCGGCTGCCGTCCTGGATGGCGCCGGAGAGATGCAGGACTTTTTTGGCGGGCTGGAGGGGGACATAGCGCTCCAAGCCGTCCGGGGCGATCACCACGCCGCCGCAGTGGAGGGAGAGATGGCGGGGAAAGCCGCGGATGCGCTCCGCCAGCGCGATGATTTCCGGCCAGGGCGGGTGCAGTTCCGTCCCTTTGAAGACCGGGTGGGAGCTGATCATCGCCTCCACACTGGCGGGCTGCCAGTAGCCGGACATTTTTTTGGTCACCGCGCCGATTTCACTGTCGGGAATGCCATAGACCTTGGCGATCTCGCGCACCGCCGAGCGCACCTTGAAGCTGTTATGGTTGGCGATCATGGCGACGCAGCCCTGGCCCCAGGTGCGGAAGAGGTAGTTGAGGACATCATCCCGCTCGTCCCAGGGAAAATCGACATCGATGTCGGGGGGATCGCTGCGGCCGGGATTGAGAAAGCGCTCGAAGAAGAGATCGTAGCGGATCGGGTCGACGTGGGTGATGCCGAGACAGTAGCTGACCAGGCTGGAAGCGGCCGAGCCACGGCCGCAGGTGCGGGGGGCCTGCCGGACCGCATCGGCGACAACGAGGAAATAGGGGGCAAAACCCTTGTCGTTGATCAGCTTGAGCTCAAACTCCATGCGGCTCTGCACCGCCGGAGTGATCTCGCCATAGCGCCAGCGCGCCCCGGCCAGGACCTCCTGCCGCAGCCAGCTCCGGGCGTCCTCGCCACCGGGTCCGGTGAAGGAGGGAAAAATGAAGCGGCCGAAATCGAGATCGAATGTGCATTGGCGGGCGATGGCGATGGTGTTGGCAAGGGCGTCGGGGGCATCGGGAAAGAGCGCCTCCATCTCGCGGGGGGAACGGAGGCGGGCCTCCGGAGAGGCGGCCTCGCCTGCGGGGATCTTTTCGAGGGTGGTATTGAGGCCGATGGCGCGCAGAAGGCGGTGGACGGCATAGTCCTCCTCACCGAGAAACCAGGCGGCGCAGCTGGCTGCGACCGGGATCTCGCGGCTGCGGGCGAAATGGAGCAGGCGTTCGCGTCCGGCGTGGGGGATGACCTCAGCGTAGAGATTCTCCCGGGGCCCCGCCGCAGTGAGATGGCTGAGAAGGGGGATGCAGGGGGTGAGAATGACGATTTCCGCATCCGGGGGCTGGAGAAGCCCGGCCAGAACCGGCCGCTCCCGGGTGTGCATGGCCGTGATGAGGCGGCAGAGGGAGTGGTAGCCCTCCAGGCTGCGGGCGAGAACGACCGCCTCCTCCTCCCCGCTCTCGAGATGGGCGCCGACGAGGGGCTGCAGGTGGTGCTGGCGGGCCAGATCGAGGAAAAAGGCGAGGCCGTAGAGGCCGTTGGTATCGGTCAGGGCGAGATGGGAGAAGGAGTGCGCCTCCGCCGCGGCGCAGATCTCTTCAATCGTGTTGGCGCCGCGGCAGAGTGAATAGTTTGAATGCAGGTGAAGGGGAATATAGCTCATAGGGAAGAGCGCCCCTGCGGTCAGGCGAGTTCCTTTTCCATGACCGCATAGACCTTCGAGAGCCGGGAATCCTGCATGGACTCGCCGACGCGGATGACCAGCACGTTATCCTCGAGCACCCAGCCGAAGTCACAGTATTCGTAGCCCTTCTGCTGGGAGTAAATCTTCTGTTTCCAGAGCATGACCCCATCGAGGCCAAGGCGGCGGTATTTTTGCTTCACGCCCATGTAGCCGAGGCGGAATCCCTTGATCCGGTTGCGGGTTAGGAGCATCTTGCCCGCCCGGAGCAATTCGCAGCGACGGCACCAGCTGAGGGGTACCAGGCGTTCGCAAATATTGGGCACCCCCCCGAAAAAGGCGGCCAGTTCGCCCTTGACATAGACGAAGAGGAAGAGCCCCTTTTCCATGATCAGCTGCATGTCATCGACGTTGCGGAAAAATTCCTCGCGGGTGAAGGGGACATAGCCCCAGTTGTCGTTCCAGGCGTCGTTGTAAACCTCGAGCATCTCCTGCTTGCGCTCCGCCAGGGGACGCTGGTCCCAGGTCTCGATGGTCACGCCGTAGTGTTCGATCACCTTTTTGCCGACCCGTTCCAGTTTCTCCTCCATCGGCCGGTCAACCGGGACCTCCCAGGATTTGACCCTCTTGACCACCTTCATGCCATAGTCGTTCAGCAGTTTTTCGTAGCAGGGTTTGTTGTACTGGTAATAGATGACCGGGCGGGTTTCGAATCCCTGCACGAGCAGGCCTGGGGTCGCCTCATTGACGGGCAGATTCTGGGGTCCGCGCATGGCGGTCATGCCCTGGCTTTTCAGCCAGGCGGCTGCGGCATCGAGGAGGGCGTTGGTCACCTCCTGGTCGTCGATGCTCTCGAACTGGCCGAAAAAGCCGACCTTGTCGCCCCAGCGCTGGTTGTGATTATGATTGACAAAGGCGTTGCAGCGGCCGACCACGGTGTCGCCGCGCTGGGCGAGGAAAAAGGTCATCACGCTGTGGCGGAAGAAGAGGTTTTGCGGTTCGAAAAAGCCGGTGATGCCCAGCAGTTTGAAGCCGAGGTATTCATAATCGAGGAGAGGGACGAAAGCGGGATCCTTTTCATAGTGCTGCCAGTGGAAATCGACGAATTTCCTCAGCAGGCGCCGGTCACGGGCGTCCTGATTGGAAAACTGGATAATATCAAGGGGCTGGTCATTCATAGGGGCTCCGGAGCGAAGGTGAGGGTAGGTCCGTGCGGCGGGGCCGTGCGGACCGTTTTTGCATCGCAAGATACGCATTTGCGGCCGATAATTCAAGTTTTTTGGCAGTGGGCGGAGAAAAAAGAGCGGTGCGGCCGAAATGGACCGCATTTTCGCCGAAGCGGTCGCGGAGGGCATCCAGGGCCCGGCCGAGGGCCTCGCGTTTGGGGTCGGCCGGGGGGGCGAAGAGTTCGAGCTGGCCGCAGGCCGGTGCGAGTCCGCCCAGACGCAGGGTGAGTTTGCGCACGCGCACGCGGCGGAGCAAAGCCTTTTCGAGGGCGGCCGCGGCGGATGCGAGCAGTTCCTCGTCGGTTTGCGCCGGCGGAATCTGCACCCGGGCGCTGCTCTCCCGGTAATCCGAATAGCGGACCTCGACAGCGAGGCGGCGGGCGTGCAGCTCTTGCTGGCGCAGGCGGCGGGTGGCGCGGGCGAGGAGGCCGAAGGTGAAGCGGCGCAGGCGGTCGAAATCGTTGCAGTCCTCGGCCAGCTCGAGGGGTTCGACGATCTCGGGGCCGCGCCGGGCCGGCTGCACCGGGCGTTCGTCGATGCCGCGGGCGCGCTGAAAGAGGAGGAGTCCGAAGCGGCCGAAGAGCATCTGCAGATGTTCGGAATGGATGAGGGCGAGTTCATGGATGCGCCGCACATTGAGTTCGGTGAGCTGGTCGCGGACCCCCTTCTGCACCCCGGGCAGACAGGTGACCGGCAGCGGGGAGAGGAAGCGTTCCTCCTCGCCGTGGTGCACATCGTAAAGGGGGGCGGCGGGAAGGTGACGGCAGAGGAGATCGGAGGCGACCTTGCTGACCAGTTTGTTGCTGGCCACCCCGGCCACGGCATCGAGGCGCAGGCGGTCGCGGATTTCGCGCTGGGCGCGGGCGGCGGCATCGACCGCGCCGCCGAAGAGGCGGGTCGAGCCGGTCATGTCGAGATAGGCGTGGCCGAAGCGCAGGGGTTCGATGAGGGGCGAAAAGCGGCCAAGCAGGCCGAGCAGGGCGGTAGTGGCGCGGGTGTAGAGCTCCTCGTTGGGCGGCAGCACGGTCAGGTCGCGGCAGTATTTGCGCGCCTGGGGCAGGGGCATGCCGCGCTGCACGCCCTGACCGGCCGCTTCGCGGGAGAGGGCGGCGACCAGTGAGCGGGTGGCGGTCTGGACGGCCACGACCACCGGACGCTGGCGCAGGCGGGGTTCCAGGACCCGTTCCACGGCGATGGGGAAATCCCCGACATCGATATGGATGATGGAACGCGTCACGGCATACTCCTGGCTAGAGCACCTCTTCGCGCAACAGGGCGACGACCTTGCCCTGGATGCTCCACTCCCCCGCCGGATGGATATCGGCGAAGGCGGGATTCTCGGCATGGAGGAAGCGTCTGCCCTCGCGCTGGGCCAGGCGTTTGACGGTGGCCTCGCTGTCGATCAGGGCCACCACCACCTCGCCGACCTCGGCCTGGGGCCGGGCGTGCACCAGCACCAGATCGCCGTTCAGAATGCCGGCGTTGATCATGCTCTCGCCGCTCACGCGCAGGAGGAAATGGGGGCCCGGGGCGCGCAAAAGAAAGCGGGGCACGGGCACGTAGCGTTCGATGTTTTGTTCAGCCAGCATCGGGGTTCCGGCGGCCACGGAACCGATCAGGGGCACGCCGCTCTCCTCCCCCCCGGGTTCGGCGGCGACCTGGATGCCTCGGGCCTTGTTGCGGTCCCAGACGATATAGCCCTTGCGAGCGAGGATGCGCAGATACTTGACGGCGGTGTTCCGGGAAGAGGCGCCCAACTCCTCGGTCAATTCCGCCAGGGTCGGGGGATAGCCCTGTTCCCGGGCGCGTTTGACGATGAGTTCGAGCGCTTTTTCCTGTTTGCGCGACAGCTTTTCCATACCCCTCCAAATAAAAAAGGGTGAAATTAATTTCACCCTTAGTATACACTTTTTTTTGCTTGCAGTCAAGCAAAAAGTGTCCATATGGTCACCTTTTGTGCACCGCTGCGCCCTCAGGGAGGTTGAGCAGCCTGGCCAGCCGTTCATGGATGGCCGGTGGGACCTCTTGCTCTCCGAGGCAGTGGTAGAGATGGATGGTGGTCCTCATTGTCGAGAACTGCCGGGCGCAGTTCGGGCAGTTCTGCAGGTGTTCGCGCAGTCGGGCACAGAGCTCGGAATCGATGTTTTCGGCAAGATCGGCGCAGATCTCCAGCAGTATCTCATCGCAAACCATGAAAACCTCTAACGCATGACCAGATCTTTTTATCTATTGGATGCAGCAGATCCTAAAGGATACAAAATCTACCATTTTTTGTAGCGCCAGAAGAAATAGAATGCCATCACCGAGACGAAGGCGATGCCGAGTACGAGCCAGAAGGCGTAGGGCAGCTTTTGTCCCGGGATGCTGACATTCATGGAAAAGGCGCTCACGACGAAGGTCGGCACCATGATGCCAATGGTGATGATGTTGAGGGTCTTCATGAGCACATTGAGGTTGTTGCTCACGATCGAGGCGCGCGCATCGGCCATGCTGGAGAGGATGTTGGAAAAGATCTCGGCCTGGCGGTAGCACTGCGAGTTTTCGATCATGATGTCATCGAGCAGCTCCTCCTCTTCCTGCTGGAAGGCGATCTTGCCCGAATTATTCTTGAGGCGCTGGAGGAGGATGGAGTTCGAGGTGATGGCGTTGAGGTAGTAGACCAGCGACTTTTCCAGCGAGAAGAGACTGATCAGGTACTTGTTCTGCATGGAGAGGTTGATCTTTTCCTCGAGTTCGTTGGTGATCATGTCGATGATCTTGAGGTGTTCGAGAAAGTGGTAGATGGAACGATAGAGCATCTTGAGCATCACATCGCGCAGGCTGGTCACACGCGAGAACTTTTTGTCGTCAAACATCGGCAGATCTTCGCTGGCAACCAGGATGATGCGGTCGCTGAAAAAAAAGATGCCCATCGAGGTGACGCGGAAGAGGAAACGGTCCTCGACGATGTAATTGCGCGGCCGTTTGTAAATCATCGCAAAATGCTCGGGCTCGAATTCGAGGCGCGAGAGTTCATCCGGATCGAGAGTGGAATTGAGGGTGTGCTCATCCAGCTTCATCTCGTTGGTCAGATATCGCTTTTCCGAGTCGTCCGGACTGATATAGATGAGAATCTGCGCCTCTTCACGGGCGCAGCTCTGGATTTTCTCTTTGTCGATTTTGTAGCAGCGCAGCATGGCCGGCTCTCCGCCCTGTTTCCAGTGATCTCTTGCCAATATGTAAGATACGGATATTATTTTGATATTGCCAACATAATATTGGCCGGTCCGATCAGGCCGAAGGTTAAAAAAAGAGTTGCAAATCTGCCTGTAATTGATTTATTTAAATCAGATTGCTTCCATTGCCTTTTCTTTCCAGCTGCATCTTTGCTCAGGCAAACCCGCCCTTGCAACTTCCCTTAGCTTACGTGCCGTCGACACGCCGTCGCCCAGGGCCGGGCTCTTCCCGGTTGGATGAGTCGAACTGTGGAGGGAACCATGAGCAAATCAAACAGAAAGACAGCGATCACTCTCTCCTTGTGGGGGATTTTCATGCTGCATGCAGAACTATGTGCATCACAGGAGACGGGCTATCGCCTGCCTCCCCGCGAGATGATTGATCTGGTCGATGCACCGCCAACGCCGTCGGTCAGCCTCTCGCCTGACCGCCAATGGCTGCTGGTGCTGGACAATCCCGCCCTGCCCAC
>JAKPUX010000221.1 GCA_029554865.1 bacterium
ACGAGCTTGCGGTTGAGGTGGGCCCGGCTGACCCCCAGCCGCTGCGCCAGGGCCTGGGCCGCAAAGGCGGACTCTCCGCCGTGCTCCTGAATCAACACAACCGCCCGCTGCATGAATTTTTCGTCCGCCGGGGCGATCACAGCCTCTCCCGGCCAGGCGCTGCCGAGGGCAGTGAGCCGCTGCCGCAAGCTCTCCCGGACCCGCTCCTGCAAATCGAGCAGGTTGCGGATGCGCAGATGCAGTTCCCTGCGGTCGAAGGGCTTGGTGAGATAGTCGGCTGCACCATGCTGCAAGCCCGTGATTCTCTCCTCCCCTCCGCCGCGCGCGGTCAGCAGCAGCACGGGTATATGGCTGGTCCGGCTGTCCGCGCCCAGGGCGCGCAGCAGCTCGTAGCCATCCATCCCGGGCATCATGACATCGCTGAGGATGAGGTCCGGCGGCGTGCGCAGCGCCATGCGCAAGCCCTCGTTTCCCTCCCTGGCCTCCCTGAGCCGGTAATCGCTGCCCAGCAAGCGGCGCAGCAGGTCGCGCATATCGGCGTTGTCCTCGACGATGAGAAGGGTCTTGCGGCTGTCCGGCGTCTCGGGCTCAGCCTCCGGCAGGGGAAGGTCCGGCTCACCATTGAAAGCGGCCTCGGCTATGGCTGGCAGCGGGGTAAACTCGGAGAGAAGCTTTTCTCCGGCGATCTCCTCCGGCCGCAGGTGTTCCCTGCCGAGGGGCAGGAGAACGCTGAAACAGCTGCCCCGGCCCGGTGAACTCTCGACCTCGATCTCGCCGCGGTGCAGCCTGATGATCTCACGGCTGAGGGCAAGTCCGATGCCGGTTCCCTGCCCGGAGTTTCTGTTCTCGTCCCGGTAGCGATAAAAATAATCGAAGAGATGCGGCAGGGCCTCCTCCGGAATGCCCGGCCCGCTGTCAGCGACCGAAATCCTCAGGCAGCGGCGTTTCTCCCACTGTACGGGCCCCTCCAGGATTACCGTAACCTTGCCGCCGCCGGGAGTGTATTTCAGGGCGTTATCGAGGAGATTGACGAGCACCTTCTCGATCTTCTCCTCGTCGAGCCAGAGGGTCAGGGGCGGGTCCGCCGGGAGATTGGCGGGCAGCGGTTCCAGCGAGAGCTTGATCCGCTTGCGGCGGGCCAGGGATTCAAAGGAAGCGACGATCATTTTCAGGAGGGGAAAAACCGCGACCGGCTGCGCCTGCAGGGTCATCTTGCCCGACTGCATCCGCGCCAGGTCCAGCAGCTGCTCGACCAGCCCCTGCAGCCGCCGGGTGTTGCGCAGCATCATGGCGTAGAGTGCGCTTTTGCCGTCGCCCTTTTGCCCGGCCAGCTCCTCGAGAGGGGCCTCGATCAGGGTGAGCGGGGTGCGGAATTCGTGGGAGATACCGGCGAAAAAGCGGGATTTGGCCTCGTTCAGTTCTTCCAGTCTGGCAGTGTGCTCCCTCTGCAGGGAGAGCTGCTGCCTGAGGAAGAGACGGCGGTAATACCGCTGTGCGATCCACGCCAGGGCGCCCGCAGCGAGGCTGACATAGACCAGCCAGGCCCACCAGGTTTCGTACCAGAAGGGGGGAATGACGAAGAGCTGGGCGGCCCCTGCTTCGTTCCAGACGCCGTCGTTATTGCAGGCCGACACCCGGAAGGTGAAACTCCCGTGCGGAAGATTGGTATAAGAGACCTCGCGGCGGTCGCCGGCGTCGCGCCACTCCTTGTCATAGCCTTCGAGCCGGGTGCGAAAGTGCACCCGTTCGGGAATGGCGAAGCTCAAACCGGTGTAGCTGATATGGAGATCGCGCTCGCGGGCGGCCAGCCGCAGAGCCCCGGCGCCGCAGGCATAAAGCGAGTCGCCGGTCCGCAGGCTCTCGATGTAAACGGGGGGTGGGACGGGGTTGTGCGGCAGGTGGTTGGGATCGACCGAAACAAAGCCGGCGAGGGAGGTGAACCAGAGGCGGCCGTCGGGGCTTTTCCATCCCGCTGGTTGCCTCCGCCCGCTGCACTCCGCCTCGCGCATGCCATCGAGCTGGCTATAGACCCGGCAGGGGATCTTCGCAATCCGGCCCGCCGAAAAATCCGCAAGGGCGCTTTTAGCTACCCTGAAGACCCCCTTGTTGCTGCTGCACCAGAAATTTGAGCTGTCGTCCTCGAGGATGGCGAAGATGCGGCCGGCGAAAAGCCCATCCTCTTCGGTGTAGCTGGCATAACGCCCATCCGCAAAGCGGTAGAGGCCGTGATTGTCCGAGCCGATCCAGAGAACTCTATGCTGATCGCGCCAGAGGAGGGTGATGCCGTCGCGCTGCAGCTCGGGGGGGATGCCCTCCTGGTGGAAGCGCCCGCGGGTGAGGCGGCGCAGTCCGTCGCCGTATGTGCCGAAGAGAAAATCGTCCTCCGCCAATTCGATCATTGCCGTGATTTCGGAATTCTGGCGCATCAGCCGGTCGAACCAGTGGTCCCACCAGCCTCCCTCCTCGCGGCAGCTGAGCAGGCCACTCATCCCGCGCCAGAGGCGCCCGCGGCTGTCTTCGAGCAGGACACGCAGGGCAAAATTGCCCCAAAAAGTTCTGGACGTATACTGAATGGGTTCACTGGAAGAGGTGATCCTGAAGACAGTCCCATTGGTGTATCCGACCCAGAAGCCCCCCTCGCGGGCCGGGAGCACCACGGTCAGATGATTGGGCAGCAGATTCCTGCAGGGATAAATAGTATCAAATTTGTGATCGCGTATCAGCGCCACGCCGCCCGACTTGAATCCCGCACAAACCGTGCCGGCCGGGTCCGCGCAGACCGAATGGCCATAATCACCGGGCAGCTTTTCAGGGCGGCCCCAGCAGGTGAAAGTATTGTCCCGAATCCTGAGCAGACCGTCACCGCCGATCCAGATCGATCCCTCGCGGTCCTCCATGATCGTCGAGAAAGAATCTCCACTCGTGGGCAGCCCCTGTTCCGAATCTAGCCTGCTGCTCTCTCCCTGATGCCAGCGTACGATCCCCCGCCCCTCCGTGCAGATCCAGACGAGGCCGTCGCGGTCCTCGAGCAGAGCCCGCACTGTAATCTGATCACGAGGGGAATCGGGCGACCAGAAAGGGGCGAGAGCCCCGCCGGCCGCCGGTGCGACCCATCCGACATTTCCATTGGTGTTGCCGGCGAGAAGGTCGCCCGCGCGGGTGGTGCACAAGGCCGTGAAAGATTCCTCAAAAGGAGAAATCTCGGTGCGACGTGCCGGGAGCGGGACGCGGCAATAGGTGACACCACTCTGTGGAGTGCCGGAGGCCGCGGTGAAATCAGCCCAGGCGATGCGGGTCAGCAGAGCACCATAGCGTCCCACATAGAGGACACCGGTGCTGTCCTGGATCAGGGCCTGGATATTATTGGCCTTCACATTGTCTGTGAATATCCAGGTCGTCAGCCGTCCGTCCGCAAAGCGGGAAATGCCGTTCTCGGTGCCGATGACCAGGCTGCCATCGCGGGCGACGAGCAGGGTGTTGACGACATCATGGTTCAGGCCCTCGGCGGCGCCATAGCTGACAAAATCATCACCCTCGAGGCGGCTGAT
>JAKPUX010000240.1 GCA_029554865.1 bacterium
ATCAGCCATCTCATCAGGCACATCGATATACATCACCCCGATGTGAAAACGCGGCGCTGGCCGGATGAGCAGGCCGTAGCTGCCGCCATAGCCCCGCGCCCGCGGCAGGGCGCCCTCCCGATTGACCAGATAGCCCGCCACACCGATGGCAAAGGGCTCCGCAAGCCGGAGCCGCACGGCGGCCTGGGAGAAGGTCAGGTCCAGAATCGCTTCAGCGGGGAAAAAGCCTTTCCCCTCCTGAACGGCAGGATTGGTGGCCATGGTTTCACTGAGCAGCAGTCCGATGGAAACGACCGGGGACTGCCAGGAAAGCCCCTTGACGACGAGGCCGCAGCGCAGCAGCTCGCCGAGAGGAGAGGAAACCCCGCCCGAGATGAGACTGTTCCAGTGGTTCAGGCCCGCAGCCAGCCCGGCCGGATTGAGATAAAGATGCAAACCGTCCGACCAGGCCGAGAGGCTGGCCGGATTGTAGAGTCCATCGGAGAGTCCCGAGGCGAGCGCGCTGTTCGCCCAGCCCATGCCGGCGGGGCGGGCGGCAAAGCTGCCCGTGGTGAAACGCTCCGATCCGGAAGAGGCGCCGGCCGGAGCCAGGGAGGCCACGAGCAGAACGGCGAGGAGTCTGCGCCTCCAGTTACAGGGTGTGATCATCTTTCCGTCCACTCCGCAGCCGGCTGATTCCGGCCGCAGCCAGGCCTGCGGCGGAGATGACGGCGCAGAGGCGCGCCAGCCAGTCACCGTGCCGCGTGTAAAAGGTGGTCCGGATGCCGGGGTGCAGCTGACCTGTGATCGCCGCCTGGCGGAAGATGGGGGTGCGCTGGGTGACGCGGCCGCAGGCATCTACAAAACAGGAGATGCCGGTATTCGCACAGCGGGCGATGGGGATGCGGTTCTCGATTGCGCGAAAAACAGCGAACTGGGCATGCTGTGCGGGGGCTGAGGTGCGGCCGAACCAGGCGTCGTTGGTGATGATGCAAAGCATGGCGGCGCCGGCGGCGGCAAAACGGCGGTTGAGATCGGGAAAGACCGAATCAAAACAAATCGGAGTGGAGAGCCGGACCGGCAGCGCCTCTTCACCGGCACCGGCCAGGCGCACCTGGAAGACTGTGTACTCCTCCCCGGGGGTGTAATCTCCGACCCCCAGGGCGAGGTCGGAAAGCCACTCCTTGAGATAGTTGAAGGGAAAGTGGTCGCGAAAGGGAATGCGCTCCGAGCCCGGCACCAGACGCATCTTGCGATAGGCGGTGAGAAATTTCGATCCGGGCTCGACCAGGAAAGCGGCATTATAATAGGTATAGGAGGTATCGTTGGTGAACTGGTAATCGAGCCCGCCGGTCAGCAGCGGGATCTGCAGTGAATCGACAAAGGCGTGCAGGCGGCGCAGATAGCGTGGTTCGTTGCTGAGGAAGAAAGGCATCGCCGTTTCAGGCCAGACGATGAGATCGGGCTTGCCGGCGGCAGCAGCGCGCGACATCTCTTCGTAAAGAGCGACGTTCTTGTCCGTACTGCCCGCCTCCCACTTTTCAAAGGGATCGACGTTGCCCTGCAGCAGCGCGAAGGTGACGGCACGGCCGCCTGCCTGCGGGCGATTCAGCATGATGAGGCCGTGCAGGGCCGGCAGGAGGATGAGAAGAGCGAGCACCAGGAGGGCACGCTGCCGGCTCCGGCGTACGGTGAATTCGCGCACCGTGAGCCATACCAGTACATTGAGAACAAAAACCCAGAGGCTGACGCCCAGGACGCCGGTGTACTCGGCGAACTGGATGAAGGGGAGATAATAGGACTGGGTGTAGCCCAGGTAATTCCAGGGAAAGGCGGTTTCTGAAAGGGACTGCACGTACTCCATCGTCAGCCAGAGAAAAGGCAGCAGAAGCCATGCCCGGCAGCCGTAGCGGCGGAGCAGGAGAATGTGCAGCAGCCCATAAAGGGTCAGGGAGAGGGGGATGATCAGTATGGCGGCGATGAATCCCGCCTGGGTGACGTGGGCGATCCAGTAAAGAGTGGTAATGCAGGTAAAGAGGCCGGTGAGGTAGCTCCAGCGCATCCCCTCCCCCGGCTTTTTATCCTCGAGCAGGAGAAAAAAGGGGAGCAGGGCGAACCAGCCGATAAAACCGGTGCGGAACGGCGGAAAGGCCAGCGCCATGAGAATGGCGGTGGCAAGGCTGAGGAGCAGATTTCTTTTCATGGCAACAGCAATCCTGAATTCCTGTGCGCACACCATCCGGCGGAGGCCCGGCGCCCCAGGGAATAATCGGGGCGCTGTGCAGCTGAACGGGCCGGGATGATGAGCGATGAGTAGTGCAAAGCGGGAGTGTTCAACTCCCGGAGGAATGCCTGCGGCGATACTGGAGGCGGTCGAGGAAGGCCTGCAGCATAAAAGCGGCGGCGATCTGATCGATTCGGTCGCGCTGCCGCGACGGCTGCTGGCCGCGCTCGTGCAGGCTTTTATGGGCGCTGGTGGTCGTCCAGCGCTCATCCTGGGTGTAGACCGGAATGGGGAGGAGATCAGCCAGCCGGGCGGCGAATGCCTCTGCGGCTTGAGCCTTGTCGCCCAGGCTGCCATCCATGTGCAGGGGCAGGCTTACGACCAGCGCCACAGCCGCCTGCTCCTGCACGGAAGCGATGATTTGTTCAACGGGAAAAGCCTGCCCTTTGCGGAACAAAGTGACCAGGGGAAAGGCTATGGTTTGCAACGGATCGCTGACCGCCAGGCCAATGCGCCTCTCGCCATAGTCGATCCCGACAATGCGTCCCTGAGGCAGCTGCTCAACGGGAATCGGGGTTAGATCTGCCATGCCGGACTGCGATCTCGCGCGGGCGAGATTGGGTTATTTGCTCTCCAGGGGCAGCGGCTGTTTCAGGACCTCTTTGAGCAGTTTGCCCGCCTTGAAATGGGTCTTGCGGCGAGCGGGAACATAGATGATTTCACCGGTTTTGGGGTTGCGGGCCTTGGGTTTGGGCTTGGTCTTTTTCACTTCGAAGACGCCGAAGTCACGAATCTCGATGCGCACTTCAGGATTGGCCTCGGACATGAATTCCCGCAGGGCCTGAAAAACGCCGTCGACCACTTTTTCGGTCAGATATATTTTTTCTCCTACGATCTTCGCAGTCCGCTTGGCGACATCTTTCTTCGTGATCGTGGATTTCAAAGCCTCATCAGCCATGGCCAGCTCCTAAGATTGGGTTTTGAAATAGGTATAGTTATTGTCGTCCACAGTATAACACTATAATTAATAACCATAAATAACTATTTTTTAGATAAAAGACAACAAAAAAATGCATGGAAGGTCATAAAATTACAAAAAAAATGCATTTTTTTCATTCACTTAGGCTCTGACCAGCGGCTGACGGAGATCACTCCGGCCACCTTTTTGATTTTAGCAATAATCCTGTTAAGATGATCAAGATCATATACTTCAATACTGACGGTGCAGTTGACCAGGGAGATATCGGCATTCATATTGGCACTGGTGATAATACCGTCGGAACTGGAGACCGCCTCCGAGAGGTCGGCGAGAAAGCGGCTGCGGCGCTCGCAAAGGATGTAGAGCCCGGCAAGAAAGCGATTTTCCTTGTCGACATCCCAGGCGACATCGATGATGCGCTCGGGCTCCTGCATCAGACGCAGCAGGTTGTTGCAGCTGTTGGTGTGCACCACGATCCCGCGTCCGCGCGTGACGATCCCTGTGATCGGATCCCCCGGCACGGGATTGCAGCACTTGCCGAAGCTGATCATGATGTTGTCCATCCCGGCCACGCTCACCCCCTTGCTCGACTTGCGCGCCCGCTCGATGAAGCGTTTGAAAAGGGATTCGTTATTGGTGACCGGCTTGTCTTCCGGGATGATCTTGTGCAATACGGCATCGAGCTTGATCTCTCCGCGGCCCAGGGCGGCGAGGAGCTGCTGGGCGTCCCGCTGGCTGAATTTCGAAGCCAGATCAGCCAGATTGACATCCTTGAACTTGATCGAGTACTTGCTGAGGGCGCGGGTCAGCATCTCCTCCCCCAGCCGGGCGCTGCTCTCAAACTGGGTATCGCGCAGCCATTTCTTGATGCGCCCCTTGGCCTTGGCGCTGGTGGCGAAGCTGAGCCAGCCCTCGTTGGGCCGCTGGTTGGCAGAGGTGATGATCTCCACTGTATCACCGCTGACCAGCTGATGGCTCAGGGGGACGATGCGGCCGTTGACCTTGGCGGCGAGGCAGTGCAGCCCGATGTCTGTATGAACTGCAAAGGCAAAGTCGACCGGCGTGGAATGAACCGGCAGGCGGTAAAGGTCCCCGCGCGGGGTGAAGACAAAGACCTCATCCTGGAAGAGATTGACCTTGAGATGCTCCATGAAGGAGCTGGTTTCGACCTCCTCCTCGTCCACCGCCTCGAGCACCTGACGCAGCCATCCCATGTGCTTGTCGAGCTCATCCTCCTGCAGGCGCCCCTCCTTGTAACGCCAGTGGGCGGCGATGCCGTCTTCGGCGGTGCGGTGCATCGACTCGGTGCGGATCTGAATCTCGACTATTTTGCCATCCGGGCCGATGACGGTGGTATGAAGGGATTGATAGCCGTTGCTTTTGGGCATCGCGATATAGTCTTTGAAACGCTCATGGATCGGGGTGTATAGGGAATGGACGATGCCGAGGGTGTGGTAGCACTCCTCCACCTTTTCGACAATGATGCGGATGGCGTGGAGGTCGTAGATCTCCTCAAAGACGATGCCGCGCTTGACAATCTTGTTGTAGATGCTGTAAAAGTGTTTCGGCCGACCCTCGAAGCGGGCGTGGATTCTGGCCTCGACCAGGGCTTCACGCACCGGCTTGGTGACGTGGCTGATGATGAGCTCGCGTTCCCGCCGGGTTGCGTTGACCCGCTTGACGAGATCGCTGTAAATCTCCGGCTCGAGAAACTTGAGGGCAAGGTCTTCCAGCTCCCATTTGATCTTGTCGAGGCCGAGACGGTGGGCCAGGGGGGCATAGACCTCGCGGGTTTCGAGGGCGATGCGGCGCCGCTTTTTCTCGGGAAGGAACTCGAGGGTGCGCATGTTGTGCAAACGGTCGGCGAACTTGATGATGATCACCCGGATGTCCTTGACCATGGAGAGGAGCATCTTGCGGAAATTTTCCGCCTGCCGCTCCTCGAACTCGAGCAGCTTGATATCGGAGATCTTGGTGACCCCGTCGACCAGGCTGGCGATGCTGTGGCCGAACTCGCTCTCGACGCGGGCGATATTGTATTCGGTGTCTTCGGCGACGTCATGGAGGATGGCCGCGGCAATGGTCTCATAATCCATCTTCAGACCGGTGAGGATCTTGGCGACCTCGAGGGGGTGTTCGAAGTACTTGTGGCCTGACTTGCGCAGCTGATTGCGGTGGGCCTCATAGCTGAACTCGAAGGCCTTGCGCAGCAGCGCCACATCCATGGACTGATTGTAGCGCCGGATGCGGCGTACGAGTCCTTCGAATACCTTTTGGTAGACTTCTTCCATGCTCTGCCGCGCCTGGATGTCAGTAAGGAGTCGGTGAAATGGTCTGGATTTCAGGCTGCCGGGATTCCTTGCCGGCGAAAAGGAGATATTCCTTGTAAAAGTAACAGTTCACGCTGTCGGTGGGACCGTTGCGCTGCTTGGCGATGATGATCTCTGCGTCGTTCTCCTGGCCGGGCTCGACCGGGCCGTAGACCGAGGGGCGGTAGATGAACATGACCACATCGGCATCCTGCTCGATCGCCCCCGACTCGCGCAAATCGGAGAGCATCGGCTTGCGCTCGCCGCGGGCCTCGACGGCGCGCGAGAGCTGGGAGAGGGCCAGGACCGGGATATCGAGCTCCTTGGCGAGGGCCTTGAGGGACTGCGAAATCTGGGCGATCTCAATCTGGCGGCTCTCGACCCGGCCGACGCCGTGCACGAGCTGAAGATAGTCGACGACGAGCAGGCCGATATTGTACTCGATCTTGAGGCGGCGCGCCTTGGAGCGGATCTCCATGATGGTCATGGCGGGAGAATCGTCAATGTAGATGGGGGCCTTTTCGAGGGTGCCCAGGGCGTTCATCAGTTTGGCCATCTGGTCCGGAGGCAGCTTGCCGATGCGCACCAGATGGGCGTCAACCCGGGCCTCGGAGCAGAGCAGACGCATGGCAATCTGGGGTGAGGCCATTTCCAGGGAGAAGATGCCGACCGGCACCCCGTAGCCGGCGGCAGTGCGGGCCATGTTCAGGGCCAGAGCGGTCTTGCCCATCGAAGGCCTGGCGGCGAGGATGACCAGTTCGGAGTTCTGCAGGCCGGAGAGCAGGCGGTCGAGGTCCTTGAAACCGGTCGGCACACCGATGACCCCGTCGGCCTTGGCATTGTAATGGTCGATAAGGTTCATGGTCTCGAAGAGGATCGGCCGCAGATGCTCGAAAGACCTGCGCTTGCTGCGCTCGGAGAGGCTGAAGATCTTTTTCTCCGCCACATCTATGACATCATAGGCATCTTCCCCGCCCTCGTAGCAGTCCTGTTGTATCTCACCGGCCACCTCAATGAGCTTGCGCAGCAGCGCGCGGTTGAGGACAATGCGGCAGTACTGCTCGATATTGGCTGCCGAAGGGATGCGCTCCACCAGTTCGGTGAGGTAATAGTGCCCGCCCACCTTGTCGAGCTCCTTGCTCTTCTCCAGCTCGGAGGAGACGGTCAGGACGTCGATGGCCTGGCTGTGGGAATAGAGGTTGCGCGCGGCGATAAAGATGCGACGATGAGCATCCTTGTAAAAGCAGGTTTCATCGAGGAGTTCGAAGAGGGTGTTGGCGGCATGGGGCTCGATCATCACCGAACCGAGGGCCGCCATTTCCGCTTCGATCGACTGCGGCGGCAGCTTGACGGGGATATCAGTCTGTTCATTCATGGTCAGCTCGCTCAGCGTGGACAGTTCTCGGACAGAAATTCATCATAGAGACGGCGGAGCAGCTGGACATCCTGCCAGGTCTCGTGCTTGAATTTGGGAAAGCGGAGCAGGGCTGCCGGATGATAGGTGACGATGAGGCGGGAGCCCCTCCAGGGGTGGACCTTGCCGCGCAGCTGCGTAAGGGACGCCTGGCTCTGCAGCAGGGTCTGGGCGCTGAAGCGCCCCAGACAAAGAATGAAGGCCGGCTGGATCAGCGCCAGCTGTTTCTCGAGGTAGGGCAGGCAGTTGGCCACCTCGTCCGGCAAAGGATCGCGGTTATTGTCCGGCCGGCATTTGAGCAGATTGCAGATATAGACTTCACTGCGCTTGAGCTGGATGGAAGCCAGAATCCTGGTGAGAAGCTGCCCCGCTTCGCCTACGAAGGGAAGCCCCTGCTGGTCTTCATGAAAACCGGGGGCCTCGCCGACCAGAACGATGTCGGCGGCGGGATTGCCCTCGCCGAAAACCAGATTTCTGCGCCGGCCGCCGATGGCGCAGCGCAGGCAGCCGCTGATCCTGCCCTGCAGCTCCTCGAGGGTGGAGAGATTGAGGTCCGGCATGGCCTGGGGTTCGGGCCGGGGCGGGCTCTCCAGCCCCTCGCGGATGCGCTCGCCAAGATAGGGCGAACGGCCGGGAGCAGGCGTGGCCGCCTCCCCTCCTCGCCAGTTCAGCTTCTCTTTAGGCAGGGCAAGCTCGTCGCCGTAGAGCTCAATCTGCTGTTCGAAAAACCGGCGCAGATCCGATTCTTCATCGCCACTCATAGGCTCTTCTCTTTTTCCCACTCCAGGACGGCCGTCAGCAGCCGGTCGGCCACCTCCTGCTTGGACATTTGCGGCCACTTTTCGGGGTCACGCCCGCGCCGCAGCAGGGTGATGATATTGGTATCCACGGCGAAACCGGCGCCCGGTTCGAGGGGATTGTTGACAACGATCATGTCAAGATTCTTCTCCTCGAGTTTGCACAGGGAGGCGGGAATCTCTTCGCCGGTCTCGACGGAAAAGCCGACATGGGTGCGGCCGCCCTTGCTCAGTCCGGCGCTCCTGAGGATGTCTTCGGTCCGGGTCAGGGGCAGAATGATCTCCTCCTCCCCTTTCTTGATCTTTTGCGCCGCAACAGCGGCGGGCCGGTAATCGCTGACAGCGGCGGCCATGAAAAGAAGATCGCAGTCGGGCAGGTGGTGCTGGACCGCTTCAGACATCTCGGCGGCGGTGGTGACGCGGACAACCTTGATGCCGGAGAAGGGGCGCTCATGGCTCGGGCCGGTCACCAGGGTCACCCCGGCCCCGCGCAGGGCGGCCATTTCGGCCAGGGCGTAGCCCATCTTGCCGGTGGAGCGGTTGCCGAGATAGCGCACGGGATCAAGGGGTTCATGGGTCGGGCCTGCTGTCACCAGCACGCGCCTGCCCTGGTAATCATGCTTCCGGCTGAGGAGCCTGCGCACGGCCTCGACGATCTCAGGGATTTCAGCCAGGCGGCCCTCTCCCACCTCACCGCAGGCGAGCTCGCCGCTCCCGGGCGCGACAACGCTCCAGCCGTGCTCGAACAGACGCTTTTCATTCTGTTGATAAAGGGGATTGGCATACATCTGCCTGTTCATGGCCGGACAGAAGAGGATGGGCGCGGTGGTGGCAAGCAGGGTGGTGGTAAGGGCATTGTCCGCAAAACCGTGGGCAGCCCTGGCGATGGTATTGGCCGTCGCCGGGCAGATGACCAAGCATTCCGCCCAGCGCGCCCATTCGATGTGTACGGTGCCTCCCCCCTGCTCATGGGGGAAGAGCCCGGTGAGAACTGGGTGACCGGTCAAGGTTTCGAAGGTCAGCGGTGTGATGAACTCCATGGCCGCGGGGGTCATGATCACGCGGATGGAGGCCCCGAGTCGGGCGAGCTGTCGTACCAATTCCGCAGCCTTGTAGGCCGCGATACCGCCAGTCACGCCAACCACTACTTTCCTGTTCGTCAGCATGCGGCACTCTGCTCCTGAGTGGTACTAGCCGGGGTACTGCTTGGTGAGTTTGCCCTCAAGCATCTCCTGCAAGGCAACGCTGGTGGGTTTGGGCAGTTTGAGGTACTGGCGGTCGACGACATCCTGGCTGACCCCTTCGTCGTCATAATTGTCGTTGTTGCTTATCGAGGCAGCTTCGGCGTCGAGCACCTTTTTCTGCAGGTCGTTGATCTGGCGGGCGCGGCGGGCGATCATGATGATCGCTTCATAGACATTATCGGCAAACTGATCAAGGTTATCAATGGGCAGTGTTTTGATCATATAGATGGCCTCCCGGTATGTATGATTTGATTTCCATGTTTTATGCAACTGCGCCGCGCTCAGCGAGCCGACCGGCGATGATTTTTTTAACTCTGGCGATGCTCCTGTGCAGATCACGGTTGATTACCGTGAACTCAAAAGCCTTGCCCATCTCCATCTCCATCGGCACCCGCTCGAGGCGGATTCGCACCGCCTCCGAGGCCTCGGTGCCGCGCCCGACCAGCCGCTGTCGCAGGGTCTCCAGATCGGGGGGTGCGATGAAGATCATCAATGTCTCATCAGGGAACCGGCGCTGGATGGCAAAGGCCCCCTTGACATCGATATCGAAAAAGACGATGCACCCCTCCTGCAGCCACTTTTCAATCGGCCGGACCGGGGTTCCGTAGAGATGGCCATGCACCTGCTCATATTCAGCCAGCTCATCCCTGCGAATCATCTCTGTGAAAGCGGCCTCATCGACGAACCAGTAATCGATCCCGTCCTTCTCGCCAGGGCGCATGGCCCTGGTCGTTGCTGAAATGGAATAGCGACAGCGGGGATCCCCCTCGCTGATGATCCTGCGGATGATCGTCGACTTGCCGCCGCCGGAGGGCGAAGAGATCACCACGAGAAGGCCCTTGTGCGTCATGCGGAGCCCCTCGGCTTATTCGATGTTCTGGATCTGTTCGCGCAGCTTTTCAACCTCGTCCTTGATCTCAACAACGAGATGGGAGATCTCGAGGGAATTTGACTTGCTGCCGATCGTGTTGACCTCGCGATGCATCTCCTGCAGTAAAAAGTTCAGCTTCCGGCCGGGGGCGCTTTCGTTCTCGAGAATATGGATAAAGGCCTTGTTGTGGCTGTGAAAACGGACGCACTCTTCGGTGATATCGAGGCGGTCCGCCATGAGGGCGAGCTCGTTCTCGAGCCGCCCTTCATCAATATGTTCGTCCTTGACCAGCAGGGCGATGCGCTGGCGCAGCTTTTCCATCTCGGCGGCGGGCTGTCGGGCGCCGAGCTCGGCTGCCCGCGTGATCATACCGTCGAGACTGTTGATGCGCCGGACGAAATCCTTGAGCAGCTCTTCGCCCTCCTTGTGGCGCATCACCTGGATATCCTCCAGCACCTTGACCAGGGCCGCCCGCGTGCACTCCCAGTAGCGCTCCGCCTCAGGGGTTTTGTCATCGACGACGATGATATCAGGCAGGTTCAGCAGCTGGCTGAGCTGGATCTCCCCGGCGAGGCCGAGGTCTTTCTGCAGCTCCTTGACCAGGCGAGAGTAGGATTGGGCCAGGGGCCGGTTGAGGACCAGCTGCTGGACATTGGAGCTCTCGCTGGTCAGACTGATGGCGATGTTGATGCGGCCGCGAGAAAGGCTCTTGCCGACCAGTTCCTTGATCTGGCTTTCGTAATCAGCCAAAACCCGCGGGATGCGCAGGGAGAAATCGAGAAAGCGGTTGTTGACCGAACGGATCTCCACAAGCACTTCGATGTCACCGATCTTGTGGGAGGCGCGGCCGAAACCGGTCATGCTTGAAATCATGGTAATATCCTGATTATGGCAGCTCTGATTAAATCAGCATTTATTTTAATGATTTTTTTCGATATAGTCAATCCTTTTTTCAGGATTGCGCAGCCGGCGGGCAGGCTGCTGCCGGCAGGGGCGGAGGGCTATTTACGGGCCTTGCGTTCTTCGATCCGCACCCGCAGCGAGATGCGGTGCGAATTGTCCAGCTGATCATGCTTGAGAAAGGCATAATCGACATCGATCCGGGGCAAGCGCAGTCCGGCGCCGGCGCTGAGGCAGCCGGTGTCGCTGCCGATGCGCACCGAGGCGATGTTGTGAAAAACCCATTCGGCGCCGAGATGAAAATCTGCACTCATGGGCCCATAATGGGCCTGGGCGGCGAGCTTGCGCCCTTCCATGCGTAGATCGGCGTCCGCCGCCAGCAGCAGACGGCTTTTGAGGGGTCTGAAGATGAAGGGATAGGCTCCCCCGAGCTTGAGGGTGGGCGAGACCAGCTCCCGCTCCCCGGTATCCCAGGCAAGCAGGGTGGTGGTGAAATCCTGCAGATTGGCGCCCAGGCGCAGGGAACGCCATGGCAGCCAGATTGCGCCGAGATCAAAACCGGCTCCCCAGGCGGCGTTGTCGCCAACCCCCTTGTGCACCAGTTTGGCGCTCGCGCCCCAGGCGAAGCGGCCGGTTTGCATCCGGGCATAGCTGAGATAGACAGCATACTCGGCGTCGTTGACCGTGCGCACCTGGCAAGGGCGATTGCTGAGGGTGTTGCCCTTGCCGTCGGTATAGGTGGCATCGAGGGGCAGATCGGGTCTCGGCAGCGCTGTGATCGGGATGTCATCGACGGCGAGGCGGACGACGTTGACGCCGATAGTCTCCCGGCGGGTGACCGGCAAGGCCCCGCCGAAATAGTCGTAATTGACCACGCCGCCGAATCGCCGCGCATGCATGAACCCCAGTTCGGGGTAACGGATGCTGGAGAGGCCGGCCGGATTCCAGTAGCCGAAGGTAACATCGCCGGTGACCGCGACATAGGCCCCGCCCATGCCGAGAGCGCGGGCGCCGACGCCGCCAGCCATGAATTCACCGGCGTATTTCCTGATTTCCGCCCCCCGGGCGAAGGTAATGAGGAGAAGGAGAATCCCCGTCAGCGATGGAAAGATGCGTTTGATCACGCAGGTACCTCTGGTTGCATGCACCAATCTGCCGTTGCGGCGACCTTTGGTCGCTGTTTCTATAATTTATGATTAAATCCGGATTGTACAAGCGAATAATCTTCCGGCAGCGGCCCGTAAGACATTTTGCGCCCCGGGCTTGCAGGGCGCCTACCGGTCGGAGGCCAGCTGCCGCAGCTCTTTGAGCTTGTTGAGCGCCTCGAGAGGGGTGAGCTGGTTGGGGTCAAGTTTCTTGAGCTCCTCGCGCAGGCTCTGTTCCAGTTCGGCGAAAAGGCTGAGCTGCTGCACCGGCCGTTTCATCTCGCTCTGATGGTGCGCCAGCCGGGGTCCCTTGTCCGGATCGAGGGAACCGGATTCGAGGTTGGCGAGAATCTCCCGCGCGCGCATAATGACGGCGCGCGGCAGGCCGGCGAGCTGGGCGACGTGGATGCCGTAGCTGTGGTCGCAGCCGCCCGGCACGATCTTGCGCAGAAAGACGATGCGGTCACCCCACTCCTTCACCGCCACATTGTAGTTTCTTACACGCGTCAGCACGAGTTCCAGTTCCGTCAATTCATGATAATGGGTAGCGAAGATGGTTTTTGCAGCAATACGCGGGGTTTCATGAATGAACTCGGCCACCGACCAGGCGATGGAGAGGCCGTCGAAGGTGCTGGTGCCGCGGCCGATCTCATCCAGCAAGATGAGGCTGCGCGGTGTGGCGTTGTTGAGGATGTTGGCGGTCTCGACCATCTCGGTGAGGAAGGTGCTCTCCCCCGCCGCCAGGTTGTCCGAGGCGCCAACGCGGGTGAAGACGCGGTCGACCAGCCCGATCTCGGCCGAGGCGGCTGGCACGAAAGAGCCCATCTGGGCCATGATGGCGATCAGTCCGACCTGGCGCAGATAGGTCGATTTCCCTGCCATGTTAGGTCCGGTGATTATCAGCAGCTGCTCCCTGGTTGTCTCCATGCGGGTGTCGTTGACGACGAAGGATTCGCCCGCCGGGAGCAGGCGCTCGATAACCGGGTGGCGTCCATCCCGGATGATCAGCCCATCGCCTTCATTCATGACCGGGCGGACATAGCCATAATCGACCGCAACCTGTGCGAGGCAGCTCAGGCAGTCCATCTGGGCGATGATGCGGGCGTTTTCCTGCAGCGCGATGGTATCAGCTAGGATGCGCCGGCGCAGCTGATCAAAAAGCTCGTACTCCAGATCGACGATCTTTTCCTCGGCGCCGAGGACCTTCTCCTCGTACTCCTTGAGCTCCGGAGTGATAAAGCGCTCGGCGTTGACCAGGGTCTGCTTGCGGATATAATATGGCGGCACCCGCGACAGATTGGGGTTGGTCACCTCGATGAAATAGCCAAAGACCTTGGTGTAATTGACCTTGAGCGAGGAGATGCCGGTGCGCTCCCTCTCCTGCTGCTGCAGGCGGGCGATCCAGTCCTTGCCGCTGAAGGCGATCTCACGCAGTTCATCGAGTCTGGAATTATAGCCGCTGCGGATAAAACCGCCGTCGGTCACCGACAGGGGTGGATCCTGAACGAGGGCGCGCTCGATCTCGTCGTGCAGCTCGGGCAGGGGATTGAGCTGCTTGCACGCCCCGGCGAGCATGCTGGCACTCATCGGCTGCAGATGGAGGGTGAGTTCCTCGACCGTACGCAGGGAATGCAGCACTGCAATGGCGTCCCGGGCATTGGCGCGGCCGGTGGCGAAACGGGCCAGCAGGCGCTCGAGGTCGCCGCTCTGCTTGAGGGTTTCGATCATGGCGCTGCGCCCCGCATGATCCCGGCTCAACTCCTCCACGGCATCATGGCGCTCGCCGATCGCGGCGAGGTTCAGGAGGGGGTAGCTGATCCACTGCACGAGCATGCGCCCGCCCATGGGGGTCCTGGTCTGGTCGATCGTCCCGAGCAGGGTCCCGTGCTTGCGCGCCGAATGGAGGGAGAGCACCAGCTCGAGATTGCGCCGCGAACTGCTGTCGATGATCATGCGTTCCTCATCGGCGGCGCGCGCGAGCCGGTTGATATGGATCAGCTTCTCCTTTTGGTTCTCGCGCAGATAGGCGAGAACGCCGCCGGCGGCCGAGATCCCGAGCGGCAAGTCCTCGATGCCGAAGCCCTTCAGGGAAAGGGTGCCGAAGTGGTCGTTGAGGGTCTCGACCGCATAATCATGATGGAACATCCACTCCTCGCGCCGGGTGAGTGTGATCCAGGGACTACCCTTGAGCAGCTCCTCCACGGCCGGCTGGAGCGCTGCACTGAGCAGGATCTCGGCCGGAGCGAGGGTGAGGATAAACTCAGCCAGACCCTCGAAGCCGATTTCACCCACCCTGAATTCCCCTGTGGAGACATCGACCACGGCCGTGCCGCAGCGCTGGTCATGCACGAACAGCCCGAGCAGATAGTTGTTCTTCTTGGTTTCGAGCAGGTCGTCGACGAGGGTGGTGCCCGGCGTCACCACCTCGAGCACCTCGCGTTTGACGATGGTCTTGGCGAACTTTGGGTTTTCGGTCTGCTCGCAGATGGCGACGCGATAGCCCGCCTTGATCATTTTAGCCAGATAGGTGTCGAGGGCGTGATGGGGAAAGCCGGCGAGAGGCACGTCGGCGGACTTGCCGTGCGCGCGCGAAGTGAGGGTGATGCCGAGCACGGCGGCGCCGGTCCTGGCATCGTCAAAAAACATCTCGTAAAAATCCCCCATACGAAAAAAGAGCACGGCATCCTTGTGCTTGCTCTTGATGGCCATGTACTGCTCCATCAGGGGGGTTTTGATCTGTTCTTTGGTCAATGTCGCTCTCTTCGTAAAGTGCTCTTTTGCGCTCAGGCTTCTGGAGGGTGTCCGGCGGACTTGATCGCGGTCAGATCGATCCCCCAGTTGAGCTTGGTGCGCAAGACGTTGAAAAAGTCGCGCTTGCCGGTATCCACCCATTTGATCCGGTACTCCCCGCGCTCGACGTAGACCCGGTCGTCGGGATTGAGGCTGAGGCGGTTGCGCCCGTCGATGTTGACCTGGGCGACATGGGAATGGTTGACCAGGCCGAGCTCGAGCCGGCATGATTCCGAGAGGACGATGGGGCGGACAGTCAGGGAGTGGGGACAAATCGGGGTGACGATGATCGCCTCCATGGTCGGCATGAGCAGGGGCCCGCCGGCCGAAAGGGAATAGGCCGTCGAACCGGTCGGTGTGGCGATGATCACCCCGTCGCAGCGGTAGGTGTTGAGAAAGGTGCCATCGACGCTGGCCTCGACCAGGATTAGCCGGGGCACGCTCCCCTTTTCGATGACGACATCGTTGAGGGCATGAAAGCTTTTACGCCCGCCGCTCTGCTCGATAGTCACCTTGAGGAGCATGCGCTCGATGAGGGCAAAGCGTCCGGCCACCAGGTCGTCGATGGTTTCATCCATCTCCTCCAGGGGCACCTCGGCGAGAAAGCCCAGTCCCCCGAGATTGACGCCGAGGATGGGGGTTCCGCTGGCGCCGATGTCGCTTGCGGTGGCGAGCAGGGTGCCGTCCCCCCCGAAGGCGGCCATGATGTCGCACTGGCGGCCGAGTTCCACCAGAGGCAGGCAGCGGCACTCAGGTCCCAGCCCGAGGAACTCCTTCAGTTCCCGGTCGAAAAGCTGCTTAACCCCGAGTTCATCCAGGCGGGCGCAGAAGTGGAGGATGGTCTCGCGGACGCGGGGTTTGTTCTTGTTGCCGGCGATCCCGATGATCATGTGGTTTTCACATGCCTGTTGAAGCGGAACAGATTGCGAATTCTGCCGGAGCGGCCGTTCTCGAGGCCGGCCCGTACGGATTGGATGGTGGCGAGGATCGCCTGTGTGCTCAGACCCGCCTGATGGAGCATGAAATCGCGGGTGCCCTGGCTGAGAAAGGTGTCGGGCAGGCCACAGCGCATCAGTGCTGCCTTTCCGGTATGGTGATCAGCGAGATACTCAGCCACCGCGCTGCCGAATCCGCCCGCGAGGGTGCCCTCCTCCAGGGTGATGATGACCTTGAACCTGGCGGCCAGATCATCGAGCATCCCGGCATCAAGCGGCTTAATGAAGCGGGCATTGACGACCTCGACCGCGACTCCTTCCTGCTCGCGCATGATGCGGGCGGCGGCGCTGGCCTTGCGGGCGAGATGGCCGACGGCAAGCAGGGCGATCTCCTCGCCCTGGTCGAGGGTTTCGCTGCGGCCGATGGGGAGAAGATCAAAGCCGCTGGTGAGTTCCACTCCCTCGCCGGCTCCCCGGGGATAGCGGATGGCCACCGGGCCCTGGTCGTAATTCAGGGCTGTGAAAAGCATGTGGCGCAGCTCCTCCTCATCCCGGGGCGCCATCACCACCAGGTCGGGCACCGTGCGCAGGTAGGCGATGTCGAAGATGCCGTGGTGGGTGGGTCCGTCATCCCCGACGATGCCGGCGCGGTCGATGGCGAGCACCACCGGCAGTTTTTGCAGGGCGACATCGTGGATGAGATGGTCATAGGCGCGCTGCAGAAATGTGGAATAGACTGCCACTACCGGCCGGGCGCCCTGCGCAGCCATCCCCGCGGCAAAGGTCACGGCGTGCCCCTCGGCGATCCCGACGTCGAAAAAGCGCTGCGGATACTTCTCACCGAAGAGGTGCAGTCCGGTGCCCAGGGACATCGCGGCGGTGATGCCGACCATCCTGGGCTGCATGGGGGCGAGATCGCACATCGCGCGGCCGAAAACCTCGGTATAGCTCGGCACACTGCCGCTCTTGACTGGCACCCCTGTCACCTTGTCGAATTTGCCCAGGCCGTGAAAGACCGGGGCGTTCTCCTCCGCAGGACGGTAGCCCCTCCCCTTCTTGGTGAGGATGTGGAGCAGGATCGGACCGCGCAGCTCCTTGATCTCGTGCATGGTATGGAGCATCTCGGCGAAATTGTGACCATCGATCGGGCCGAAATAGCGGAAGCCGAGCCGCTCGAAAAGGACGCCCGGCATGATAAAACCCTTGAGGCTCTCCTCCATCCGGCGCGCGGCGACACGAATGCGCGGCCCCATGCGCTCGAATTTGCCGGTGAAATCCCAGATGTCCGATTTGATCTTGTTGTAGAGGGGATTGGAGATGAGATTGGTGAGATACTTGGACATGGCGCCGACGTTGCTCGAGATCGACATGCTGTTGTCATTGACGATGACGATGATGTCCTTTCCCGAAGCCCCGGCGTTGTTGAGCCCCTCATAGGCCAAACCCCCGGTAAGGGCGCCGTCGCCGATAACAGCGACCACCCGGAAATCCTCCTCCGCCAGATCACGCGCACAGGCGATGCCAAAGGCTGCAGAGATGGAGGTGCTGGCATGGCCGACACCGAAAGCATCGTAGGGACTCTCGGCCGGCTTGGGAAAACCGCTGATCCCGCCATCCTGGCGGATGGTGTGAAAGGCCTCGCGCCGGCCGGTGATAATCTTGTGGGCGTAGGCCTGATGGCCGACATCCCAGACAATCTTGTCCTGCGGGGTATTGAGGACATGATGCAGGGCGAGGGTGAGTTCGACCACCCCGAGCGACGGGGCCAGATGGCCTCCGGTCTCGCTGGTGGTCTGGATAATATAATCGCGGATCTCGCGCGCGAGCTGGGTCAATTGGGGAATATCGAGCTTCTTGATATCCTCTGGCGAATTGATGCGTTGCAGCTGTTCATCCATATACTACCTTTGCAGCATCCTTTGATGACATCTTTACCGGTTGGGCCATTGGCTATAACAACCCGTAATAGCAATCTAATCCAGATCGGTCTCCTCGACCTGAAAACCCTCCGAGGTCTTGACGAGCAGATTGATCTTCTTCTCCGCCTCCTCCAGCTGGGCGATGCAAAAGGCCAGCAGTTCAGCGCTCTCTTCGTAGAGCCGCAGGGACTCCTCCAGCGGGGCGCTGCCCTCTTCCAGGAGGGCGGCGATCTCTTCCAGACGCGCAATGGCCGCTTCGAATTTTTTGGGGGGCATGCTTCACTCCTTCCGTCAGGTGGGGATCAGATCATTTTGCCGGGCGCTTGCGGTCGTCCACTACGGTCAGGCCGGGATGGATGCCGACAATTTCACTGGCCAGCCGGTCAGCCGCGAGCTGGACCATGATGGTCTCGCCCGGCTGGAGTCCTTCCGCGCTGCGCAGAAAGGCCTCATCGCCCTCGCGATAGCACAGGGCGTAGCCCCGCTCGAGCACGGAGGCGGGCGCCAGGTCGCGGCAGCGCTGGGCGGCATTGACCGCGCGCAGCCGCTCACGGCGAAGGCGGGTGAGCAGTGAGATCGAGCAGAGATGGGCGAGCTCGTCCAGACGCTGGCGGCGCTGGCGGACCAGGTCGATGGGCCGGCGCAGGCCGTAGCTGGAGCGGAAGCCCGCCAGCCTCAGCCGTTCATGGGCGATCCGGCGCTGGAGGGCGTGGCGGAGGAACTTGACAGTGCCCGTCAGCCGGCTGCGCAGCTCGCCCGCATCCGGGACCACCAGCTCCGCTGCAGCCGAGGGGGTCGGGGCGCGCAGGTCGGCGACGAAATCGGTGATGGTGAAATCGATCTCATGACCCACCGCCGATACCACTGGAATGCGCGAGTCGTAGATGGCCCGGGCGACCACCTCCTCGTTGAAGGCCCAGAGGTCCTCGAGGCTGCCTCCCCCCCGTCCGACGATGAGGACATCCACATCGCCATATTCGTTCAACTCAGCGATCGCCGCGGCGATATCCTCCGCAGCCCCTTCGCCCTGCACCAGGGCCGGCCTCAGCACCAGCTCGATTGAGGGCATGCGCCTGCGGGCGACCTGGACCAGATCGCGGATCGCCGCTCCGGTCGGACTGGTGACAATGCCGATGCGCCGGGGAAAGAGCGGCAGCGGCTGCTTGTGCTCCTCGTCGAAAAGCCCCTCCGCGTGGAGGCGGGCCTTGAGCCTCTCCAGGGCAAGCTGCAGCTGTCCGACCCCCGCCGGGATCATCTTCATCACATCGAGCTGATAATTGCCGCGCTTCTCGTAGAGCGTCACCTGGCCGTAGCAGAGCACCTGCATGCCATCGCTCGGGGTGAGAATGAGGCCCTGGTTGCGGCTGCGCCACATCACACAGGAGATCTGGGCGGACTCATCCTTGAGCGAAAAATACATGTGGCCCGAGCTGTGGTGGACGAAATTGGAGATTTCGCCGTGCAGCCAGACCGGCTCCAGCTCGGTTTCGAGCAAGGTTTTGATCCGGCGCGTGAATTCCGCGACCGAAAAGCTGGCAGGGGCTGTGTTCCACATTTCCATGGCGTCTATCCGGGTGGTTCCGGCCGTGCAGATTGCGCCCGCCGGTGAAAGTAAAAGGGCCAAGATGCAACTCTCAGCCCTATATAAAGATTAGCGTAATTTCTTCTTGTGACGATCTTTGCGCAATCTTTTTTTACGTTTATGCGTGGCAATCTTGGCTCTTTTTCTCTTTTTTCCGCTTGGCAAATCGATCACCTCCTATCCTTGCGCAGCCTCGATCGGCCGCGTGTTCTTGCAGATCATTTCTTATTGATGAATTTCTTCAACTCTTTCGAGGGTTTGAACAGCGGCGCGCGATGGGCGGGGATCACCACCGGCTCCTTCGTGACCGGGTTGAATGTGGAGCGCGTATCGCGGTCGACGACCTTGAAATTGCCGAAGCCGCGCAGGTCAACCCGATCGCCCTGCCTGAGAGCATAGCCGACGGTGGCGAGAAATCCTTCGATCACTGCCTGGGTTTCGGTCTTGGTCAGCCCTGTACCCTCAGCGACGATATCGACAATCTCTGCTTTGGTCATAATGGCATCCTTTCACACAGACGGGATCAGTGACAGTGGCTGCAATCATGGCTGGCGCATGTTCCACAGGAACGGCCCGATGATGAAGAACGCGAGACCTCTCCGCTTTTTCCCTTGCTGGTAAAACCGCAGGCCGAAATGAGACGCTCCACCTCCCTGCTCAGGCAGTTTGGACAACTGGGCTGCTGCGCTGCAGAGACTGAGGAGAAGAGCTCCTCGAACTGGTCTCCGCAATCCCGGCATTTAAATTCATAAAGCGGCATCGTCAGGATGGCCTCGTCGGCACTATCCGGGGAGATGGATTCATCATAAAGTATACCAATTTTATGTCAAAAAAGCAAGATAAAATCTGTGAAACGCGCCGCGCTGCCGGCCTACTGCCTGAGCAGCTCCTGGTAGATCTCCCTCACCCGCTGCGCACAGATATCGATGTCATAGCGCTCCCGTGCCACTCTCCGGTTGGCCTCCGCCATCCTGCAGCGCAGGGGCGTCTCCGTCAGCAGCCGGGTCAGCGCCGCCGCCAGTCCCTGCTGGTCCCCCGGCTCGACGAGCAGGCCGTTCTCCCCCTCTTGTACAAAATCGGGGATCCCTCCCACCCGGGTCGAGACCACCGGCAGCCCGGCGGCATAACCATCGAGCAGGGCGAGCGGAAAGACCTCGGCGTAGGAGGGCAGGGCCATGCACCAGCCTTCAGAGAGGACAGCGGCCTTTGCGGCCCCGTAGCGGGGGCCGAGAAACTCCACGGCATCGCTGATGCCGAGGTGGCGAGCGACCATCTGGCTCTTTTCCAGCTCCCCTGGCCCGGCCAGGACCAAACGGGCATCGGGTAAGGTGGCGAGCACCTTCTTGAAGGCGGGCAGGAGATCAAAGATCCCTTTGCGGCTGCAGACCTCGCCGAGGAAAACCACCGTCGGCACCGGTGCAGGACGGGGCTCCAGCTCGCGATAGAGCGAGAGATCGATCCCGTTTTCTACCACAGCAATTTTATCGGGCGCGAGATACTCGAGAAAGAAGGTGCGCCAGCTCTCCGAAAGGGCCACCACCCGGTCGCAGCGGCGGAGGTGGCGCAGGATCGCGCCCCGGGCGAAACTACCGCTCTCGCGGATGAAGCGGTCAAAGGAGCTGCCGTGGATATGCAGCACCACCTTCTTGCCGAAAAGTCTGGCGAGGTCAAGATAGGCGCATTTTTCCCAGAACGACATATAGGCGGAGGAGTGGAGATGGACCAGGCCGATGCGCCGGGAAGGGATGACGAAGAGATATTTGATAAAATAGATCAGCGAATAGCCAAAGCTGTAAAAGCTGGTCTTGAGATTGCGCTTGAAGGAGCGGGCATAGCCCATGGGCGAGCTGAACTGGGCCATCGAGCGGCTTTTGGGCTTGGAGATATCAAAGTGGCGGATGGTGAACCATTCCCGCAAGGGTGATTTGAGCAGGGCCTCGACGAAGAATTCAACGCCGCCGATTTGCGGGGGGAGCGGGCCAACCAGGAGGATTTCATCGCGCATGGTCAACTCTCAGTTAGGACGGATAAAGTTAGCGAAAGCAATCGCCATTTGCAAATGGAAAGCATCGCCCGCGGCGGGCTGCAATTACAGGCTACCCCCCAAAATCTCGGTCCCACCCAAAGATAATAAAATGTATATTACCTGTCAGAAACACCTTGTAAAATCAATGGCCTCATGACGAGGGCACGGGCTGAGAGCATGCTGGAGTTAGTGCGGAGGGATTGGGGCAATCGGCGCAAGGTGTCGGGTGGGATCAAGATTGCATAGGGCAGCCTGGCTGCGATTAAGCTTGACACGCATGGATTTTTTTCGTAAATTATTGGCCACAACCAGGGCGATTAGCTCAGTTGGTTAGAGCGCTGGTCTCACATACCAGAGGTCACTGGTTCAAATCCAGTATTGCCCACAGAAAAGCCTCTTTTCCCCGCCGGAAGAGAGGCTTTTTTACTGCCCTCCGGCGGGATCCCGTGCCTCTGAATTATCTTGATGCCCCCCCAATCACGGTCCCACTCGGGGTTAAATGCCCCCCCAATCTCGGTCCCACCCGGGGTTAACTAATCAAGAAATTGTTCGATACCTGCCAGTAACACCCTGCAAAAAGGTTGACTCATTGACGAGGACACAGGGCGTGAGTTTGCTGGAAATGGTTAGGAGGGATTGGGGTATGGGGCACAGGGTGTCGAGTGCAAGCCAGCTTTCGGGGAGTACCCTGCTCTGAATTAGTTCTTGACTCTGTAATAATAACTATTTATATTATAAAGGAGCCATTATCGGCTGATTGCGAGGGTATGGGGAGAGCCGACAAGCTCCGATACCCACAAACCTTGTCTGGCATCCATAATACTCTCTGTCGATATCCCTGTATGGAGTATTGAGCCTTCGCGTCCGGAATTGCGTGAAGGCTTTTTTTGTCTCGAGGGGAAACGCTTCGCCGGGTTGAAACCTGTGTCAATATAGTACACTGTTTCGTTTTTAGACACTTTTCTCAGAGTCAGCCGCGGCGAAACGCTAACCTGTTTTTTAACAGCCAATTACATATTTGTAACTAAATAATTTATTAATAAACCATTAGTATGCCGATCGGACCTCTTGACCTTGTTTTACCTGGCACGGTTATTGTACTATTGTGCTCGCCAATAAGACATCGCAAGTAATTAGGTGATCTAAATCGATGAAAAACCGTCTGTGCTTCTGCCATGAGAGACCACGCCTGAAAATATCCTTCCTGATGACGGGGGTCTTGATTTTTGCGATGCTCAGCTCTCTCTCCGGACAGGTCATCGATCTGCCTGTGCCGGTGCCGGTCGGCGTCCGCGCCGATCAGGGTGAAGCCCGCCTTCATGGTCTTGTCGGCCAGATCGGTGTGCCCCTCGCCGGCACCTATCAGATCACCGCCAAGGTCTGGCTCAACAGTGGTGACCTCCAGCGCAACGAAAGCTTTTTTCTCAATCTGGTCAATTCCACCGGTGCCACCGTCACCCCGCTCAATCCGAACGCGGGAGTTGAAAAAGTAGTCCCCGATGTCCCCGGGCCGGCGGTCTATCTCTGGCAAAACTGTGGTGACTTTTTTCTCACTCCGGGCAGTTACGACGTCTGGATGCATCACTATGCCAACATTTCCGGCCAGTATCCGGAATTCCTCTTTGAACCCATTACCGGCCCGGAGAGCGTGCGCATCGTCGACAGTCTCCGGGTGGTTTTTATTCCTCTCTCCTTTCCTAACCGGCCGCCCCTGGCCATCGATGATATTGCTAATACCGTCGTCAATCAGCCAGTAAAGGGCGATCTCCTGACCAACGATTCGGATCCCGATGGCGATCTCCTGGTGGTGGAAACCACTCCGGTGGTTCCTCCCGCCCACGGTGGGCTCGTTCTCAATCCTGACGGAACCTTCACCTACACCCCGGACCCCGGTTATACCGGACCGGACCATTTTGTCTATCAGGTCTGCGATGACCAGAGCCCGGCTCTTTGCGACGAGGCCACAGTCTGGATAGAGGTTATCGAAAACACCCCGGACAATGAAAGGCCGGTCGCCAACAACGACGTCAGCGAGACCCTGGCCAACATTCCCGTCCAGTCCGATCTGCTGGTCAATGATTTTGATCCGGATGGTGATCCCCTGGTAGTCACCACCACTCCAGTGGTTCCGCCCGCTCACGGCAGTGTGGTCATCAACAGCGATGGCACCTTCACCTATACCCCGGCCGCCGGTTTTACCGGCCCTGACTCTTTCCTTTATCAGGTTTGCGATAATGTTGTGCCGCCGCTCTGTGATGAGGCGATGGTCTACATTACCGTCCATCCGGATACAAACGGCAGTAAAAATGATGCTCCCCTGGCCGCCGATGATCTCTTCAACACTCTGAAAAACACCTCGCTGTCAGGAAGTATGGCCGCCAATGACCAGGAACCCAACGGGGACGATCTGATCTATGATGCCGCGCCGGTTACGCCGCCCCTGCACGGCACGGTGGTGATCGGTGCCAACGGCGATTTCACCTACACTCCGGCCGCGGACTATACCGGACCCGACTATTTTGTCTATCGGGTTTGCGACGATCAGAGCCCGGCCCTCTGTGACGAAGCCACTGTCTATATCACTATTTTACCGCCGCTGCCTCCGCCCAATCAGGCGCCGGTGGCTGCTGACGACTCGGTCAGGACCCAGGCCGGCAGCGCGGTCTCGGGCAATGTCCTCACCAACGATTCCGATCCCGACGGCGATCCCCTGGTGGTGACCCCCACTCCGGTGGTCCCGCCCGCCCACGGCGAGCTCATCCTCAACCCGGATGGCACCTTCACCTATACCCCGACCCCGGGCTGGGCAGGCGTCGACTCTTTCGTCTATCAGGTCTGCGATACCGATGTGCCCCCCCTCTGCGATCAGGCCACGGTGGTCATCACCGTCGAGGCGCCGCCGGCACCGGTGCCCTATATCGAGGCTGTGCCCACACTCGTCACTGTGGGCAATCCCGTCCGGGTCCAGGTCATGGTCGACAACCCGGTCGCACTCTGGGACCTCTGGGTCTATCTCGCCGATGGCGAAATCGACAGCAGCTATGGTGACGCATTCGTGCAAAAAACCGTTCTTGTTCCCGATAAATGGTATCAGATTGATCCCGACTACAAACCCTCCCGTCTGACGACCACTGCCAAGCAGGAGATCATCAAATTCGAGATCCGCATCCTGGATGAATACGGCAACA
Source organism: bacterium (assembly GCA_029554865.1). GTDB lineage: Bacteria > Zhuqueibacterota > Zhuqueibacteria > Residuimicrobiales > Residuimicrobiaceae > JAKPUX01. The sequence continues at coordinate 24,303 of JAKPUX010000240.1, forward strand.
GCGCCAAAGCCGAGACCGGTGTGATGGTGCACGAGGCCAACGATCTTTCGCTGGATCGCAATACCTACGAGCCCGATATCCAGGAGCCCCTGCAGATCAAGTTCAGGCTCAGCTCCAGCCGTTCAGCCCGGCTCGATCTCTACGACATCGCCGGCCGTCACATCTCGATGCTGACCGAAGAGGTCTTCCCCTCCGGATGGACCACCTATTACTGGAACGGCCTCACCAACGAGGGTGTCAAGGTCGGCAGCGGCGTCTATATCGTGACCCTGCTCTCGGATGATTACAAGGACTGGAAAAAATTCATGATTGTGAGATAAGCATGACTAGTGGAATTCACATAATGCCCAGGAAAATCCCTCCCCTCTGCCGTGCGCTGGCGGTCTCTCTGCTGTTCTATCTATGCGCCGCGGGGGCGGCGACAGGCCAGGTGCGCTCAGGCGCCGCATTTTTAAAGATGCTGCCTGGGACCAGATTGCAGTCGATGGGCGGCAGCTTCACCGGAGTGCTTGATGAGATGCATGCCCCCTATGCCAATCCCGGCACCGGCGGGCTGCTGCGTCAGTGGTACTGGTCAGCTTCATACACCAAGTGGTTCGCCGGGGTCTACAACGCCTCCTTTCTCTACGGACAGCGCGTACCGACCCCCTGGAGCCGTAATTCCCATCTCAATCTCGGCCTGATTTATCAGGGGGTTCCCGAATTCGACAGCTCCGACAAATATGTAGCCGCCGAGTCGGCGCATGACTTTCTGGTCTCGGCCAACCTCGGCCAGCCCATCTCCGTGATCACACCGAACCTCTCGGCGGGCACCACCCTTAAATATTACCAGAGCAATCTGGGCACTTATGACGCACATGCCTTCATCTATGATGTCGGCATGATGTACCGCACCCCCCGTTTCAATTTCATCGGCGGCAGTTCCAGTCCGCTGCGCTACGGCATCCTCGCCGGCGGCATCTCGGTGACCAATCTTGGCGGGGAGATCCAGTATATCTCCGTCGGCACGCCCCTGCCTCGCGCCCTGCGAGCCGGTCTCTCCTTCAATGCCGGCACCCACAGCGGACTGCAGCTGCAGCTCTCGGCCGACTATCAGAAGCGCCGCGATGAGGGCGAGAATTACGCCTTCGGCGCGGAGGTGGCCTGGGCCCAGCGCTTCGCCATCCAGGGCGGCTACGACACCAACATGGATCTGATGAATCAGTTCACCTTCGGCCTCTCGGTGCGCCTCGATGACCAGAATACCCCGGTCAAATCGGTTCTGCCGGGTGAGAACAACGCCCTGCGCGTCGACCTGGCTTCGATCGACGAGAAGGATTTCTTCTCCAACACCTATCGCGGCACCGTGAGCCACATCCCGATCGGTCCGGAGAGCTTTACTTTCGAAGCCCCGGCTATGGATGCCTGGGTGGACACCGGCACGGTGGCGCTCAAGTGGCGCCAGAGCCGCGAACCCGACCTGTTCGATGAACTGCGTTATGCCGTCCTGGTCGATCAGGACAGCACCAAGCTCGCCCGCTTCATGATGAACCTGGATGAGGATCTGCCCCGGCTCCAGGCTAACAAGGGAGGCTATCTCCGTTCCGAATCCGAGTACACCGCCAACTCTCTGACCATGCCCCTCCTGCGTGGAGGCGACTATTACTGGTCCGTCATCGCCTATGATCTCGACTGGCACATGCGTCCGGCCAGCCACAAGGGTCGCACCATCGCCCACTTTCACATCCCGGTCACCGATGTGGCAGTCGAATCGATCACCTTCGACTATTTCCCCTGGCTGACGGTGGATGATTACCACGGCATGCTCCGCATCAAGGTCGTCAACAAGGGGGAGCGGCTGATTCCGCAGACCGTACTCAGCCTCTCCGATTCCCTCGAGACCACTTTGCCTGGATTGAGCCAGTCGGCACCGGGGGCGACCCATGTGCTGAAGCGCATCAGCCTCAACCAGTTCAAGCCCGGTGAGGAGCGCATCTTCGAGCTGGAATGGCGTACTCCCGACCTGGGACGCCACTGCTTGACCGCCTTTGTCGACGAGGAACAAAAGATCCGCGAGGACGACGAGGAGAACAACCGTTTCTCCGCCCCCTTCTTCACCATCCCCAAGGGCTCCATCGCCGCCAAGGATACGGTCAATGCGGTCAATTTCGCCACCAGGACCTACGACCTGCCGATCATTACCGAGATCTGTTTCGATTCCCTCAGTGCAAGGGTCAAGGACGAATACCTGCACGCTCAGCTGATCGGACCGATTCTCGATACTCTTTCGACGCGGCTGCAAAGCGACCGCTCCCTGCATATCACTCTGCAGGGATTTGCCGATCCCAACTCGGGCGAATACGATGTTGCTCTGGCTAATCTCCGCAGCCAGGCGGTGCAGGACTCGATGCTCGTGCGCGGGGTGCTGCCTGCACAGATCACCATCGTGCAAGGCGAAGTGCTGGCGAAACGCTATATTCCGAACAAGGCGGAGGATGCCCGCTGGGTCTTTCAGGAACGGCGCTTTGTCAGGATCACCGCCGAAGACCGCGACCAGAGCGTCCTCTTCCAGCCCATCCCATTCCGGGATACAGAGCACCTGGCGCTGCCGGTTAATTACCTGGCCATCATCCGCGGCTATGTGCCCATTTCCGGCTCCTCGCTGGTGCTGAGCAATTCGACAGTGGCGGACACCCTCAGCGTGCAGGAGTACTTCCAACGCGGGGATCTCAAGGGCAGCCTGGAATGGAAGATCCTCGACGAAAAATATCCGGACATCCAGGTCTGGCTGGAAAAACCGAGCGAATACATCATCTCCCTGCAGGACTCCCTCGGCAGGGAGTTCAAATCCCGGCCAAGATCGGTCTATCTGGCCAAAAAGACCTATATCCAGGAGCACACCATTGCCTTTCCGCTCAAGTTCGACCGGACCGATCCCCTTTACAATTTTTACTGGGCCAACATCTTCCGCTTCATCCGCAACATCATCACCGAGCCGACTTACCGCTTCCGCTTTTTCGGTCATGCCTGTGCCGTCGGACCGGAGGCCTACAACCTGCGGCTCTCGGATGAACGCGCCAAAGCCTTCCACAAGGGCTTTCTGGATTATACCTTCCGGAATTATCCGGAACTGTATGACCGCGTGAAACGCCAGACCGACCGGCCGCAGGGATTCGGGGAGACCCGGCCGGCCAGCATCATGCGCAGCACCGGCGAGATCACTCTGATCGGCGACAACAGCACCCCGACCGGGCGCAAGATCAACCGCCGCATCGAAATCAACTTTTTCAGCACTGAAAACGTGCTCAAGAAGCAGTAAACGAAAAAAGGGCGTCTTGAAGACGCCCTTTTTTATATACTTTCGCAGCGTGCGGCCACTCCATCATGTATCGCTTTTTCAGCTGTCCGGACGGCTGTTTTTGATCTACGTGCCGAGAAAGTACTTGACTTTCTCGTAAAAAAGTGTAACTTATATATGCTATCGCGGGGTGGAGCAGTCTGGTAGCTCGTTGGGCTCATAACCCAAAGGCCGCAGGTTCAAATCCTGCCCCCGCTACTCCTCAAGCCAGCCGGTTTTCGCCGGTTGGCTTTTTTTATTGGCTGGTGATCTTGGCGCTGCCGTGCATTGCGCTGGTCATCAGGTTCGCTGCGCCCGCTCCAGCCAAGAAATTTACTTGTTCCTGAAATCCCGATTTTGTAACTTGCTCGCATCTCAAGCAGTGTTCACACCAGCCTGATCCGGAGATGAGAAGAGCATGAAAAAACAAATCTACGCCAGCCTCATCGGACTGAAACCGGAATTCCGGGAACGCTACATCGTGCTTCACCGCCACACCTTTCCGCAGGTCCTGCAGCGCATCCACGCCTCCCATATCACCGACTATTCCATCTTTCTCAAGGATGATCTCCTTTTCAGCCGCATGGTTCATGAGGGCGGGGAGTACAAAGCCGACATGGCCGCCATGGCGGATGATCCGGTCACGCAGGAATGGTGGAAGCTCACCGATCCCATGCAGCAGCCCCTGCCGGAGCGGCGTGAAGGGGAATGGTGGGCCGCTTTAACTCCGCTGTGCTCGGGTCACTCCCCCGGTTGGCGCCCGGGCGCTGACTCCATACGCTGCGCTTTCACCGCCCCCGCCCATCTGACTCTGCCGGGGGATGCCCCCCTGGCGGTGGAGGCCCCCGGCTCCTGGGAGCTCTACAAGGGCGCCAACGCCTGCTACCTCTATCTGGAAGCCCAGCAGGCAAAAGCCATGACCGGCCTCGTCGCCCTGCTCACCGCCCGCCTCGGCCTGGCGGAGAGACCGGAGGAGATGGAGGAGATCTTCCACACCACCGCTCCCGGATACCCCGCCGCGCTCCCCAAAAAGGTCTTTGTCACCGGCTGCTTCGACATGCTCCACAGCGGCCACGTCGCCTTTCTCAACGAAGCGGCCCAATTCGGCGACCTCTACGTCTGTATCGGCTCCGACGCCAACGTCCACCATCTCAAGGGACGCTATCCGGTCAACTCCCAGGATGAGCGCAAGTACATGATCGACGCTCTCGCCAGCGTCCACGAATGCCGCATCAACTCCGGCTGGGGGATCATGGATTTCGAGAAGGAGCTGCGCGACATCCTGCCGGACATCTTTCTGGTCAACGAGGACGGCCACACCCCGGCCAAGCAGGCCCTGTGCAGGGAGATGGGCATCGAATACAAGGTGCTCAGACGCATTCCACACGCCAATTTGCCGGTGCGCTCGACCACCGCCCTGCGCACTGAATGCACCATCCCCTTCCGCATCGACATCGCCGGCGGCTGGCTCGACCAGCCCTTTGTCTCCAAACACCACCCCGGCGCCGTCCTGACCATCAGCATCGAACCCACCGTCGAGTTCAACGAACGCAGCGGCATGGCCTCGAGCACCCGCCGCAAGGCCATCGAGCTCTGGGGCAACGAGATCCCCCACGGCAGCTACGAACAGCTCGCCCGCATTCTGTTCAGCTTTGAAAATCCCCCCGGCACCCGCGAGGTGGCCGGCTCCCAGGATGCCCTCGGCATCGTCTTCCCCGGCCTCAACCGCCACGACTATGACAACCATTACTGGCCTTTAAAAATCACTACAGTCGATGACGAGGGCCTCCTCACCTGGCTGGAAAAACACCTCTGGCTGGTGACCCTGGGACCGCGCGTCAGCTCCTATAATGTCCTCAGCGACACCCGCATCGACCGGGAGGGGGCCGAGGCGCTGGCCGAGGCCACGGATGAATGCTGGCAGGCCATCCTCACCCGGGATCTCTCCGCCTTCGGAACTGCCGTACGCCGCTCCTTCGAGGCCCAGGTCGCCATGTTCCCCAACATGGTCGATGAGGCGGTGCGCTCCACCATCGTGCAGTACCGCGACCAGGCCCTCGGCTGGAAACTCTCCGGCGCCGGCGGGGGGGGCTATCTGATCATGGTCTCCCGCCAGCCCATCGAAGGCGCCATGCAGATCAGGATCAGGAGGAAAAACACCCTCTGATGCCGCACGCGCACGAATCCGCCCGTTCCTTCCGACCGCTTCTGCTCGTCTGGGTCGCCCTTTGCCTTCCCCTGCTCTTGCTCGGCTACGGCAGCGACTATGACGCCTGGCGCGTCGCCATGACGGCGGAAAAACTCTGGACGAGCGGGATCTATACCCCCTCCCGCTCGCTCGGATTTCCCCTTTACGAGCTGGTGATTACCCCCCTGGTCGCCCTCGGCGGCTGGACGCTCAGCAATCTCCTCTCCCTCGCCGCCGGACTGCTCATCTTTCTGGCCCTGCGCCGCCTCGCCCGCGCCGGCCACTTTCGCCATCCCCGCCTCGTCATCGCCACCCTGCTTTTCATGCCGGTTTTCTATAAAAACGCCACTGTCACCATGGATTATCTGCCCGCCCTGGCCTGCCTGATCTTGAGCTATCTCTTCCTCCAGGAGCGAGCCCCGGACAAGGCAGCCCTGCTCGTCGGCCTCAGCACCGGCTTTCGGCCGACGGGTTTGCTCTTTATGCTTCCCATCCTCCTCCACCTCCGCCTCACCGGCCACAGCTGGCGCGCCCTTTTCCGCGCCGCGCTCCTCTGCGCCGCAGCCGCCCTGCTTGCCTGTTCGCCCCTCTTTTTCGCGCAGGAGTTCGGCACGCCGGCCCCGGCACCGCGCAGCAGCCTCCTCCAGCATATCGGGCTGATCGCCTTTCACGGCCTGCGCTTTCTCGGCGTGGTCCAGAGCCTGCTGCTCCTCCTGCTGCTGATGTTCACCCTGCGCCGGCGGCCGCAGTCGCATGCACCAGCCGGCTTTACCCCTTTTCACCTGCTCAACATCGCCCTCTGGGCCGGACTTTTTCTACTCCTCCCCGATGAACCCGAGTACATGCTGCCCGCCCTGCCCTCCCTCCTCTTTTTGCTCGATCGTTTCCTCGAGCACAGAAGCTTCGCCGCCACGGCCGCCATCCTGCTCTCCTACCACGTCATCCAGCTCGAGCTGCGGCCCGAGCTGCCTGACGCCCTGCAGCTGCGACCCCGCCTCGTCGCCGGCTATACCGTAGAGGATCTCAGCGACCGCATCTTCAAGCTCTCCTCCCGCCGGATCGCTACACAATACAGGCCGGAGCAGCCGACCTGCCTCATGTTCGGCCTGCCCTGGATCCCGGCGGTCAATCCGGACTGGGTCTATGATGCGGAGCTGGGAGTCTACAAACAGAAAGAGGGGGAATTCTGCCTCTCCGGCAGGATTACCGATCGCGGACAGATCGAAAGGCTCAAACAGCGGGGGATGCGGCTGGTCGCCTGGCGGCTGGCGGTGTGGGACTATCTGCGCACCGGCAGCGCGGCCTGGGGGGATGATGTGGAGCTGCTGGAAGATCTCCGCACACTTTTCCCCGAGCGGATCCGCGGCAAGGCGCTCAACGAGAGATAATAAAAAAGGGATGGCGATTGTATCGCCATCCCTTCAGCTGCTGAAAATTGATAACTAGAGCTGGAAGCGGTAGCCCACCTTTATGGTCCAGGCGTTCATGCCCCAGGAGTCGTCGCTCTCATCCTCGGCGGCGCTCTTCATGAGCTCGAAATCGCCTTCATCGGTATCCTCTCCGCTTTTGCGGCTGACGATGTTGTAGTTGAACTCGGCGAAAAAGTTCTTGTTGAAATCGACGCCGGCGCCAAGGATAAAGCCGATGGCGGGATCAATCTTCATATCATCCTCTTCCTCCTCGCCCATGTAGCTCATCTTGATGTTGGCATCGCCGAGAAAGTAGCCGACGCCCGCTTTGATGAAGGGGGAGAGATTGGCCTGGCTCACGTAGTACTTGCCATAGCCGCTGATGATGGTCGAATTGAAGGCGGTTTCGGTCTCCACGCCGAAAAAATCCGCTTCGAACTTGTACCCGCCGATGGCATTGAAGGCCTCGAGGCCGACTTCCACATTCGGGGCCACATTAAAACCGAACTGGATGCCAAGGGGGAGGGTTCCGGCTGCATCTTCCTGGTCTTCGAAGGCGCTCATGGTGTAGCCGGTATAAACCGAAAAGGTATTGTTGGTCTGGGCCATGCCCGCACCGACCAAAAGAGCCAGCATGAGAGCCACTGCGCTTCTGATTTTCATCTCTATCTCCTTGTTTTTGTGGTTCTATTTGCCTGGCAACGCTGCCGTACACTACCCCCTTTATGGTTGAGAAAACAACACGGCCGCCGGACTTATTCCGGCGGCCGTAAGGTTTTTTGCCGATTTTACCCAACTGTCGGGATCTGTGGCCCAAACAGGGGCATTGTTCAGGTGTACCATGCCCTGCCCAGGCCTCCGGGTATAGTACATTTCCAGGTGAGGTGAAGAGGCCGAAGCTGGTTTCCTCAGCGTCGGTTCTCCTGCATCTTGGCCTCGACGGATATTTCGGTGTGCGGGATGGCTTCCAGTCTTTCGCGGGGGATTGGCGAACCTGTGACCCGGCAGACGCCGTAGGTCTTGTTCTTGATGCGCTCGAGCGCCCGGTCGAGATAGCCGATGAGCGATTTTTGCCGTTCGATCTGGATATAGACGTAATCCAGATGCATGGTGTCAGTGCCGGCGTCCGCCATGTGGTAGCTGTAGGCGGAGTCGGTGGAGCCCTCTTCGTTTCCGGCAGCAAGATACTTTTCAAGCCGCTCGATCTCTTCGAGCGCGGCCGCCTTTCTCTCCAGGATCAGCTGACGGAAATAGTTGAGCTCCTCGTCGTTGAAGGGAGTATTTGGATTGATTTTACCTTGCGCCACTACGGATGCCCTGTGTCGACTATTGATAGCCATAGCCTCCTCCTCACATGGTTGCCGTCAGCAGATGTCTCGGCGGTAGTATGACCGCCACCCCAAATAGCCATCAAAAGCGGATGAATGCCTATTGTGTGGATTAAGTATACCAACTTAAGGGGCAATAAGCAACTCTTTTTTTAGTCCCGAAAGCGGTTTGCCGAGCACGACCGCGAGGCGGTGCGGGTGCAAATAGTGCTTGAAATTGAAGATATTTTATATTATCATTCAGGATAACAGCGAAGCAAAGGTGCCGATCATCCGCATGGTCAACAATCCTGACAAAACCCCGATCCTGCTGGTCGAGGACGATCCCGATCAAGCCCAGGTGCTCAGCTATTTTCTGGGCAACAACGGCTATGCTGTCGACTGGCAGAACGCCCCCCGTCTGGCCTACGAGGCCGCCCGCAGCAAATCCTACCAGCTCATTCTCCTCGACATCATGCTCAACGCGGAAGAGGATGGCTTCGACCTCTGCCGCCAGTTCAAGCAGGAGGAGGGGTTGAAGAGCATTCCCATCATCATGGTCACCGCCCGCGCCGATGTCAAGGATCGCGTCAGCGGACTGCGGGCCGGGGCCGACGACTATGTCATCAAGCCCTTCAGCCAGGAGGAACTGCTCGCCCGCGTCCAGGCTGTGCTGGCGCGCAAGCACTATTTCGATTTCAACGAAAAATACCGCGCCCTGCTCGAGAATTCCGATGATATCGTGCTGTTTCTCAACCTCGAGGGCGAGATCGAGCAGACCAACCACCAGGCGGCGGTCAAGCTCAAGGGTCTCACCCGCCCCGGCGCGGACAAGTTCCGCCTTGTCACCCTCTTCGCTGAGCCCTTCGCCGCCAACCTGCGCCAGCTCTTCCAGCGTGTAGCCGCCGGCTTTGACGTCAGCGGCAACAACTGGCGCCTGCAGGCACCCCTCAGCGGCATGGAGATCGTCGATGTCCGCCTGGTCCCCCTCTCCCAGGGGCGACGCATCTCGGGCATGGGCTGCATCCTGCGTGACGCCACCCCCCGCGAAAAGGTCCTGCAGGAGATGGAGGCCCAAAAGCGCGATCTCGCCAGCCACCTCAAACACACCAGCGACCAGCTCGGCGAGATGCAGCAGCAGCTCATTCTCTCCGAAAAGATGGCCGTGATGGGCCAGCTCGCCGCCGGCGTCGCCCACGAGCTGCGCAACCCCCTCAATATCATCAGCACCTCGGTCTATTACCTGCGCCGCATCCTCGCCGGCGACCATCCCAAGGCGAAGGAGCATTTCGACATCCTTGAGGAGGAGATCGCCCGCTCCCAGCGCATCATCAGCAGCCTGCTCGACTTTTCGCGCAAATCCCCTCCTGAACAGAGCGATATCGACATCAATGCCGTGCTCGGCCAGACCCTCGCCCTGGTTAAAAAGGAGCTGGCCATGAACGACATCCTGGTGCGCACCGAATTCGCCCCCTCGGTCAAGGCCTGGGTTAATGTGGACGATCTCAAGCAGATCTTCCTCAACCTCATCCTCAACGCCAAAGAGGCCATGCCCTACGGGGGCAAGCTCTACATCCGCACCCTCAACGCCGACGACCATAGCGTGCAGATCCAGTTCAGCGACACCGGGGTGGGCATCCCGGAGAATATCCAGGACAAGATCTTCGACCCCTTCTTCACCTACGGCAAGGAGGGCAAAGGCACCGGCCTCGGCCTCACCATCGTCCACAGCGCCGTCGAGCGCAATGGCGGCCAGATCAGCATCCACTCGGAACTGGACAAGGGGGCGACTTTCCGCATCTCCCTGCGCCGCCGGGCCGGGGAATCCGAAAAAAAAGCTGAAAAAGCGGATTGAGGGAAAATTTCGCCTGTTCGCGGTGTTACATAACTATGGAAAAGACTCTCACTGAGGCGGATAATCATGGACCAGGCCATCAAAATTCTCATCGTCGATGACGAGGAAAACTGCCTTCGCTCCCTGCGGGATGTGCTCGAGCTGGAAAACATCAGTTGCACCACCACCAGCAGCGGCCTCAAGGGACTGGAGCTCTTCGCCCACGACGAGTTCGATATTGTCATCACCGATGTGCGCATGCCCGGAGTCAGCGGCATCGACCTTCTGCGCCAGGTCAAGCGGCTGCGGCCCGAGACCTTTGTCATCATGCTCACCGGCTACGGCTCGATCAACGATGCGGTCGCCTCGATCAAGATGGGCGCCTATCAGTATATCCTCAAGCCGGTGATCATGGACGATCTCTTCGCCCTCATCAAGGACATCACCGGCCAGATCAACCGCACCGCCGGCAGCTCCCCGCTTATGGACCTGAAGGAGCCGCTGCCGGTCGGCAAGACCATCCTCGGCCGCTCCATCCGGCTGCAAAATGTCGCCAAGCTGATCAGCAAGATCGCCTCCACCGACCTGCCCGTGCTCATCCTCGGCGAAAGCGGCACCGGCAAGGAACTGGCGGCGACGGCGATCCACCACACCAGCGAACGCGCCGCCAAACCCTTCGTCGCCATCAACTGCGCCGCCTTTCCCGACACCCTGCTTGAGAGCGAACTCTTCGGCTATGAAAAAGGAGCCTTCACCGATGCCCGCACCAGCAAGGCCGGCCGCATTGAAGAGGCCGACGGCGGCACCCTCTTCCTCGACGAGATCGGCGACATGAAGCCGGCCATGCAGGCCAAAATGCTGCGCGTGCTCGAGGAGCAGGAGTTCCAGCGCCTCGGCTCCAACAAATCACGCAGGATCGACGTCCGCCTGATCTCGGCCACCAACCGCGACCTGAGCCAGGCCATCGCCGAAAAGGGCTTCCGCACCGATCTCTACTACCGCCTCAATGCGGTGACCATCGCCATGCCCCCCCTGCGCGAGATCCCGGAAGACATCCCCCTGCTCGCCAATCATTTCGCCCGCGATTTCGCTGCGCGCTTCAATCGCGAGACCATCAGCGTCGAGGAAGAGGCCATCGCCGCCATGCAGCGCTACCCCTGGCCCGGCAACGTCCGCGAGCTGGCCAACGCCATCCGCCGCGCCGTCGCCCTCTCGGAAGGCCCCACGATCCGCATCTACGATCTGCCCCCCCACATCATCCAGGAGGTCGCCCCCTCCTACGAGATCGAGCCGGCCCCGAGCGGGGTTCTCCTCCTCGAAGAGGTGGAGAAGGAACACATTCTCAAGGTGCTGGAGATGACCGACGGCAACCGCAGCGAGGCCGCCCAAATGCTCGGCATTCACCGCGATACCCTGCTGCGCAAGCTCAAGAAATACGGCGTGGAATAGTCCGCTTTCAGGGCAAGTTACTGTCGTATTTTTCGTTGATTTCTTAAATTGATTTTATTAGAGTTATCTTTTACACACCCCTGAAAGGGGCCCGTTTGTCGTAAATTACGGCAGGTTGGCCCCTTTTCCTCTTTCCACCCGCCTGGTTCATTATACCATTATCCATTAAATATCAATAGCTTATCAGGCCACAGATAATTATGGTATGCAGTTTGCTATGTCCAGCACTGGTAAAGAGCGGGTCTGGATACCCGCTGCAGCCGCCGCCCGGGCCCCCCTGACGATTTGCTCCATCAATACTGCCGCGGGCGGATGAAAATTAAAGACGATTATGCGGAGGAAGTGGCGGTGCGGGAAGAGAGAGAGGCGGGAAGGCCGGCCGTTTGGGCGCTTGCAGGCGCGGCGCCGCACAGCGGCTCCGGCATCGCAGCCTTTCTCCTCGGAGGGGTGGCCGCCCGATCGGGCCGGGAAGTCCTGCTTTTTCGGCCGGGGCAATGGGAAACCCCACCAAAACAGCACCATCCACCCAACCAGCCCTTGCATAGGGAGGAGATGACGGCCGTGCTCGGCCGTCTCAGCACCGGCGAACTCGCCTCGGCCGAGGGGCTCTATCACCATCTTCTCCACCTTGACCCGCAGCAGGACCCTGCGCCCCTGTGGCTGCTCGACCTGGGCTGCAGCCGTTCTCACGCCCACTGGGACCTCTTCTGGAGCTGCGATCTGGCCCTGCTGGTCACCGATCGCCGCGAGGAGAGCGATTTGCGCAGGATGGCCGGCTCGGCCTGGCAGCGCTGGCTGGAACGGGCCCTGGCCCTGGAGGATGAAAGCCTGCACGCCCAGATCCTGGCCTCGCCTCCCCCTCAGCCCGGCCGCGAGTCCCAGGACTATTTCACCAGCAGCAGGCTGCGGCAGCTCGGACGGCAGGATCCCCTGCTCTATATCGTCATCGACAAGCCTGCCACGGACAGAGGATGGCCAAAGGAGGGGGCGACTGCACCGGCACCGGAGACGCCCCTGAAAAGCGCGGGCGTGCTCTCCTGCGCTGGAGCGACCGCCCTGATGATTCGCGACCTCCACGCCCAGTTCAACCTCCTCCCCCATGCCGCGCAGGCGTGGCTGCTCAACCGGCTGCAGGCACGGCTCAACCAGGCCTCCCCGGGAAGCAGCGCCCAAAGCGGGGAAAAAGCGCGCACCATCCAGCACGGCTTCTATACCCGGCTGGAGGGCCGGCAGATCCTCAATATTGACCTGAATTTTTTCGACGTCGCGGCGGTTGTTTCGCCCTTTGCCGCCACCGACGATGAACTATAAGCTTCTCCTCACACCCGACACGTACCCGAAGACGGGACCTTTGTCTGGCCGGCCCAGGGCCGCGACCGGAAGGTTGGCCAGGCAAAGGCCCGTTACGGCGGGCGAGGAAACCGTTGTTCCACCCGACACTGAAAAGGGACGGTAGTCGTTCTTCGCAGCGGTTGTTGCGCACCATCGCAGGCACCCACAGCTCGGCATCTGAGTACAGCAGCCTGGTGGCATCGCTTGAAAGGCATCCTTCGACAGGCGAACGCATACGACATCCGCAACCTGAGAACTATCGTCCCTTTTTATTTTCCCCCCTCTCCCCTACTTTTATTCCTGATATGCCCCACACTCTGGCTCCCACCCGGGGGTATGCAGCACAAGGTGCCAGGTGGGAGCCAGATTTCGGGGATACCCGCTGCTTTTTTTCCCTTGATTATTGCGATGATATATGTAAATTTAACTGGAAAACGCCACCAGCGTTTCGTGCTTGAACGCGGCGGCTGCGGGGGAGTGCGGCGATTTCGCCCCTGGCCCTGATCAGGAACCCTTTGTGTGCGAGGTCGTGTATGGCGAAGATCTTGATAGTCGATGATGAACAGGATGTTCTCGAAACCCTCCCCGAGGTAGTGCGCAAGTGGGGACACGAGACCTTTGCAGCCAAGAACGGCGTCGAAGCCCTTCTGGCCCTGCAGCAGCAGAACTTTGATTTCATCGTGACCGATGTCAAGATGCCCGAAATGGACGGGATGGAGCTGCTGCAAAAGATCCAGGAATTCGACAAAAACGTCATGGTCATCTTTTTGACCGGTTACCCCTCCCTCGATTCGGCGATCACGGCCATGCGCAGTGGGGCCTACGACTATCTGGTCAAGCCGGTCAATCTCGATGAGCTCAAACTCCGCATCGAGCGCGGCCTGGAGCGCAAGGAGCACATCAAGGCCCTGCCGCTGCTGCGCGGACTCAACTGGGCCCTGCTGGTCTCGATCCCCCTCTGGCTGCTGCTCGGCTACATCCTGACCAAACTCCTGCGTTGATCCTGTCTTCCCTTTATGAGAGGCTTCCATGATTAAGCTAAAGATGCCGCTGCTGGCCCCGGAGGTCGACGCGGCCGCCCTCAAGGCTGTGCAGCCCGCCGTGCGCCGGGTCGTCGACCAGCTCTACAAGGGGCGCTGCCCCGGCAGCGACATGCTCGGCTGGCGCGACCTCCCTCTCAAGGAGGACAGTGCGGAGCTGCGGCAGATACAAAAGCTCGCCCGGAAAATCCGCCAAAAAGCCGATCTCTTCATCGTCGTCGGCATTGGCGGCAGCTACCTGGGGGCGCGCGCTGCGATCGAGGGGCTATCCCCCGCCCTGCCGGGCAACCGCTCCGGCCCCGAGATCCTCTTCCTCGGCAACCATCTCGACGCCGACTATGCCGCCGAGCTGCTCAGGTACATCAAGGGCAAAAAGTACTATGTCAATGTGATCAGCAAATCGGGCACGACGACCGAGCCCGGCATCGCTTTCCGCCTCCTGCTCGACCATCTCAGGCGCACCCTGCCCGCCAAAAAAGTCAAAGAACGGGTCATCGCCACCACCAGTCCGGTCAAGGGCGCTCTGCTCGCTATGGCGGAGGAGTTCGGCTTTCATAAATTCATTATTCCGGAGGATGTCGGCGGACGCTTCAGCGTTCTCACCCCGGTCGGCCTCCTGCCCATGGCCGTGGCCGGCATCGACATCGGCAAGATGCTGAAAGGGGCGGCCGGCATGGCCCGCCACTGCAGCGAGAACCGCACCCTGGGCAAAAATGATGCCCTTAAATATGCCGCCGCCCGCCACCTCCTCTATCTGGCCGGCAAGCCGATCGAAATTCTCGGGGTCTGGAACCCCGCCCTCCTCTATCTGGCCGAATGGTGGAAGCAGCTTTTCGGCGAGAGCGAGGGCAAGGACAAAAAAGGAATTTTCCCCGCCTCGGTGGGACTGACCACCGACCTTCACTCTCTCGGCCAGTACATCCAGGACGGCCGGCGGGATCTCTTCGAGACCTTTCTGGTCATCGACAAGAACCGCCGCAAGGTGGCGATCCCGGAGCTGGAGGGTGATCCCGACCAGCTCGGTTTCCTGGCCGGCCAACAGCTCGCCTTCGCCAACCAGCAGGCCTGGCGCGGCACCATGCTGGCCCATCGCGCCGGCGGGACCCCCAATATGACCCTGCACATCGGCAAGCGCGACGCCTTCCATTTCGGCGAGCTCTTTTATTTCTTCGAATTCGCCGTCGCCGTCAGCGGCCTGCTCCTCGGGGTCAACCCCTTTGACCAGCCCGGCGTCGAGGCCTACAAGAAGAACATGTTCGCCCTGCTCGGCGAACCCGGCCGCGAAGAAGAGAGGCGCGCCCTGGAAGAACAGCTTTTAAAAATCGACGACTCGGAATAAGGAGACCCCGTGGCCGCATCAGACCGCAAGATCATGGTAGTGGACCGTTCCACCCTCTTCGCAGAGGAATATTTTCAGGGCTTTGCGCCCGCTGCCGCGCACGATTATCAATCGCTCATCCGCGATCATTACTTCTATGAGCTGCGCGACCTCGCGGAAAAAATGCCGCAGTACAAGCAGCCCATCGCCTACGCCATCATTGTTCACAAGGAGAGCCACGAGGTTTTCGCTTATCAGCGCTCGAGCAAGGAGGGGCACTACAACGAGAGCCGTCTGCGCGGCAAATGGTCCTGGGGCATCGGCGGCCACATCGACAAGATCGACATCGAGAACGGCGATCCCATCCTCGCCAGCCTTCTGCGCGAGCTGAGCGAGGAGGTGGAGATCAAACAGTACGATGATCCCGTCATCCTCGGCTATATCAACGACGATGAGACCGAGGTCGGTTCGGTCCACTTCGGCCTGCTCTACCTCATCCTGACCAGCGACCGCGGCGTGCGTCCGGCCGATGCCGAGATCGCCTGGGGCGGCTTCATGCCGGTCAGCCAGCTCGAGGAGATCAGCCAGAACAGCGAGGCCTCCGTCGAAAGCTGGTCCGAGATCAGCCTCACCCCGCTCAAGCAGGCCCTGCAAAGAAAATAATCCTTGAAAACCATCTTTACATCCACGCTCATCCTTCTTTTCTCCAGCACCTCCCCTGCTGCAGTCAGGAAGCAGCGGGGTTGGCGCTGACCCTGCCCATGGGCTGGAACAGCTGGAATCTGATTGAGGGCGAGGTCAGTGAACAGATCATCTGTGAAATCGCCGATGCCATCGCCGCCAACGGCCTGCAGCAGGCCGGCTGCTAATGGATTAATTTGCCGACAAAAGGAGAGCAGATTGTCTGGTATGGTCTATGGCCATGAGAAGCAGGTACGATTTGGATCTGTTGAGGGTTTTGGCGCTTCTCGCCGGATGTCTTTAATACCAGGTAAATATTTTAAAAAGGCTTACCATGATCAAGCGAAACGCTGGTTTGTTCCTCTTGCTGGTGCTGGCCTCTGCGGCCCAGTCGCAGGGGCAGAAGAGTACACACACCTTTGCACTGGGAACGTCAGAGTTTCTCATGGACGGCAAGCCCTTCCAGATCATCAGCGGCGAACTTCACCCGGCAAGAATACCGGCCTCACACTGGCAGCACCGGATCAGGATGGCCAGGGCGATGGGCTGCAATACCATCTCCGTCTACCTCTTCTGGAACTATCACGAACAGGAAGAAGGGATCTACGATTTCACGACCGGAAACCGGGATCTCGCGCAGTTTTTCCGGCTTGTCCAGGCCGAAGGGATGTGGCTGATCATCCGGCCGGGCCCCTATGTCTGCGCCGAATGGGACCTGGGAGGCATTCCGCCCTGGCTCCTCAGGATACCGGATATCAAGTTCCGCTGTATGGATCCGAGGTACATGCAGGCTGTGGAACGCTACATCGGCGAGCTCGCAAAAGTGATCAGACCCTTCCAGATCACCGATGGGGGACCACTGCTGATGATCCAGATCGAAAACGAATATGGCAGCTATGGCAACGACAGGAACTATCTGTTTCGTCTCAGGGAGCTTTGGCAGCAGAATGGGATGGTGGTGCCCACCTTCACCGGTGATGGCGCGACCACCTATATGCTCGAGGCGGGCAGCCTGCCTGGAAGCGCCGTGGGACTGGATTCCGGCGACTCTGAAGAGGGTTTCGCCCTGGCGGCAAGGATGAATCCTGGTGTGCCGGTCTTCAGCAGCGAAACCTACCCCGGCTGGCTGACGCACTGGGGCGAGGAGTGGGCCAGGCGGGACACCCCCGGCCTCCTCAAAGAGGTGAAGTGGCTGATGGACAGCAAGAAATCCTTCAACTTTTATGTCATCCATGGCGGAACCAATTTCGGCTACACCGCCGGCGCCAACTCGGGCCGGAAAGGCTATGAACCGGATGTGACCAGCTACGATTACGACGCCCCCATCACCGAACAGGGCGCTGCAACCCCGAAATACCATGCCCTCCGGGATCTCATCACCTCCTACCTCCCGAAAGGTAAAAAGCTGCCTCCCGTTCCGGCACCCGTTCCAACGATCGAATTGGCCTCATTTATCCTGCAGCCCTTCACCTCGCTATGGGACAATCTCCCGGAACCGGTGGATTCTGTTCAGCCGAAAACGTTCGAGGCCTATGGCCAGGACTATGGTTTCATTCTTTATAAAACGGAGCTGATCGGTCACAAATCGGGCAGGCTCACCGTGACCGATGTGCACGATTATGCCACTGTATTCCTCAACGGGAGCTATATCGGCACCCTGGACCGGAGAGAAAAGATCCACTCCATCGAGCTGCCAGAAAGCCAGGTGGAAAAGCCGGTGCTGGAAATTCTGGTCGAGGGCATGGGGCGCATCAATTTTGCCCAGGAGCTGATCGACCGCAAGGGTATCACCGACCGGGTCACCCTGAATGGCATGACCCTGATGAACTGGCAGGTCTGCAAACTGCCGATGGACAACAAATTCATCGCCAACCTGAGATCAACCGCTACTCCCGGCAAGAAACCGGGCCTTTTTTTCAAGGGGAGTTTTGAGCTGACCAGGGATAGCGGAGCGGCCGGCTGCGATACGTATATCGATCTTTCAGCCTATACAAAAGGACTGGTCTGGATCAACGGACACAATCTCGGGCGCTACTGGAACATTGGACCCCAGCAAAGACTCTACTGCCCCGCCGAATGGCTGCTGGAGGGCATCAACGAGATCATCGTTTTTGACCTTCATGAAACCGAACCGCAGGCCATTGCAGGGGCTTCGACATTGTAATGAGCCGGGCACCGTCTGTCATCACCCAACAGAGGAACGGCCGATAGGCAATAAACTGACGTCGAAAGTCATTCTTGAAGGCACCCGGCTCACCTTCAAGACGGAGATGGCCTTTGAGTTGAATGAACATCCCCGTTTCGTGGGACCGCGCAAATATCGCTATCACTCGCCGCTGATTTCCGGCGAATGGTGTGCGTTCACCAACTTTCCCTGGGGCCAGGGACTGATTAACTATCAACCCCAGTAAGGAGCGGCGGCATTCTTGCCCCAAACCGGCAGACAAGCGGCGATGGCGCGTGGGATGATGTACTTTCACTCTGTTAACAGGTAAATGACAGACGATGCTTTCATGAACAACGCCATGGACAGGATGCCGCTGCAGAGTATCCTGATCAAGCCCGCGGGCCCGGACTGCAATATGCATTGCGCGTACTGCTTCTATTGCTGCACGCAGGCGCTGTTCCCGGAGCCGGCACCACATCGAATGAGCCTGGAGGTGCTGGAGGCAACAATCAGGCAGTTCATGCCGTGCGCCGGGGGGACGGCCTCGATCTGCTGGCAAGGCGGCGAGCCGACACTGATGGGGCTGCCCTTTTTCGAGCAGGCCGTTGAACTGCAGGCGCGCTACGGGTGGGGGATGACGGTCGCCAACGCCCTGCAGACCAACGGACTCCTCATCGATGCAGCCTGGACAACCTTTCTCCGGCGCTGCTCCTTTCTCGTCGGGCTATCCCTGGATGGCCCCGCCCATGTGCATGACCGCTACCGTCACTATGCAGGCGGCGGGAGCTGGGCGCGCGTTCGCGACAGCGCCAAACGGCTGCTCGATGCCGGAGTCTCCGTGAACGCCATGAGCGTGGTCAGCGATTATGCCGCTCGCTTTCCGGATGAGATTTACGCTACCCTCAAGGAACTCGGACTCTCCTGGATGCAGTTTGTCCCCTGCGTCGAGGCCGATGCCCATGGACATGCTGCGCCTTTCACGGTTGCGCCTGAGGAGTATGGGAGCTTTCTCTGCCGCATCTTTGACCTCTGGCGTGACGATTTCACAGGCGATCGCCCCACTACCTCGATCCGCTTCTTTGAGGCCTTGCTCTATAACTATGTCGGGATGACCCCGCCGGAATGCTCCCTGATGGAGGAGTGCGGGTCGTATGTGGTGGTCGAGCACAGCGGCGACTGCTACGCCTGCGATTTCTTTGTCACCCCGGAATGGAGGCTGGGCCATATCCTGCAGGACGATCTGGCGGAGATGTTCCATTCCCGGCGCCAGCAAGAGTTCCGGCGTCGCAAGACCCTGCTCCCCGCGGAATGCCGGCTCTGCCGGTGGTACAGGCTATGCCACGGCGGCTGTCCAAAAGACCGCCTGCGCATCGCGGACGATAAGGGGAAAAATCATCTCTGCCTGGCTCTGCAGCGGTTTTTCGCCCATGCCGATCCCACCTTGCGACAACTGGCCGGGCAAATCCGGAATAACATGGAAGCGTCGCGTAACAAAGGCCCGGTCAGCCGTAATTCACCCTGCCCCTGCGGCAGCGGCCGCATGTACAAACAGTGCTGCGGCAAGCTCTGATTCGCCCCAGCACCGGGCGGCTGGTGAGAGGGTTTGTGGAATTTATTGCTGTGCAATCATAAAGGGAGGAGGGCATGAATCTGCAGACCAGGCGGGAATTCCTCAAGGCCGTGGGTATCGGCGCGACCGCGCTGGCTCTGCCCGAGATCCACTGTTCGCGAGATCGAAAGATGCGTCCGAACATCATCTATATCCTCGCCGACGATCTAGGCTATGGCGATCTGGGCTGCTACGGCCAGAAGCTGATCCGCACCCCGAATCTCGATCGCATGGCCGGCGAGGGCTTGCGTTTCACCGACCACTATGCCGGCAGCACCGTGTGCGCACCTTCGCGCTGCTCGCTCTTGACCGGTAACCACACCGGTCACACCTGGATCCGCGGAAACCGTGAGTTTTATCCGGAAGGCCAGGAACCCCTCCCGGTCGGCACCACGACCCTGGCGACCCTCCTCCAGGAGGTCGGCTACGCCACCGGCCTCATCGGCAAGTGGGGCCTCGGTGGCCCCGGCAGCACCGGGGTTCCCAATCGCCAGGGCTTCGACTACTTTTTCGGCTACCTCTGTCAGCGCGAGGCGCACAATCACTATCCTCAGCACCTCTGGCGCAACCATGAGCGCGTCGAGCTGGGGGGCCAGCAGTACAGCAGCGATCTCTTTGCCCGCGAGGCACTCGATTTCATCCGCCGCAACCGCGCCCGGCCCTTCTTCCTCTACCTCGCCTTCACTATCCCCCATTTTGCCCTGCAGGTCCCGGAGATCGCCCCATATGCAGATGCGGACTGGCCGCCAGAGATGCAGCGTTTCGCGGCCATGATCACACGCATGGACGCCCACATCGGCGCGCTTATGGCGCTGCTCAAGGAACTGGGAATCGATCGCCATACCCTGGTTATGTTCAGCTCGGACAACGGTCCGCACCAGGAGGGCGGGGCCAGGCCGGACTTCTTTAACAGCAGCGGCGGTCTGCGCGGGATCAAACGCGACCTCTACGAAGGCGGCATCCGCGTGCCCCTCATCGCCCGCTGGCTGGGCACGGTACCGGCTGGAGAGGTCACCCGGCAGGTATCCGCTGGGTGGGATATTCTGCCCACCTTCTGCGAGGCGGCCGGTAGAGCGGCACCCGCCGGCATCGACGGACTCTCGCTCATGCCGACCCTGCGAGGCCATCCGGAGCAGCAGCTCCACCATGAATATCTCTATTGGGAATTCCATGAGAGGGGAGGCAGTCAGGCCATCCGCATGGGGGAGTGGAAAGCGGTGCGCCTGGAGGTCAGCCGCAACCCGGTTGCCGCCGTGGAGCTCTATGATCTAAAGAGCGATCCGCACGAGAGCCGGGACGTTGCGGAGGCCCACCCCGAGGTGACCGCCCGGATGCGGGAGCTTTTCCGCAGCGCCCGGATGGATTCGGAATTATTTGCCCTCTACCAATCGGCGCGATAGCCGATTCTGCAGAAAAGGAGCAGGCGGAGTTGTCAGCTCCGGATCGGCAGCAGTACCACAGGTATGCCCTGATAATAGAAGCGCCTTTGCACAACGAAATAGCGAGACCAAAACCTATGCTCCTGTCCCGAGAACAAGCCATTGATCTGCTGCGGCAGAATATCAAAAACGAGCGCATGATCTTCCACTGCCTGGCGTCCGAAGCCGTGATGCGCGCTTTGGCCAGGCGGCTGGGAAAGGATGAAGAACAATGGGGCCAGGCCGGCCTGCTGCACGACCTCGATGTGGAGATGACCGCCGCGGATCCCACGGTCCACGGACTGGAAACCACACGGATGCTCACGGAGATGGGCATCGACCCGGAGGTTGTGCAAGCCATCCGGCTGCACAATGAAATGGCCGCCCGAGAGCCCCGGACCAGTGAGTTCCACCATGCCCTGGCTGCCGGCGAGACCATCACCGGGCTCATTGTGGCGACCTCACTGGTCTACCCGGACAAAAAGATCTCCAGCGTGAAGCCGAAATCGGTGGTCAAGCGCATGAAGGA
This sequence comes from bacterium, assembly GCA_029554865.1. Lineage (GTDB taxonomy): Bacteria > Zhuqueibacterota > Zhuqueibacteria > Residuimicrobiales > Residuimicrobiaceae > JAKPUX01. The sequence goes on from JAKPUX010000240.1 coordinate 45,900, forward strand.
AAAAGCCTTTGCCGCTTCAGTGAGACGCGAAAATATCCTGGAGTGCGAAATGATCGGGATATCACTGGAGGAATTCGCCGCTCTGGCGCTCACCGCTATGGCCGCGCTGGAGAGTGACCGTTAGCGGAAGTGCTGCGGCATCCAGGGCACACCAGTCCGCCAGCGGCGACTGCGGCGACTGCGGCCAGGCAGACCGGCGGCCTCACAATGCCCCCGAACAATATCCAGCCGGCCTCTTTTTGCAGGCGGCTGTGGAAGAAATCAAGGCAGCGGGTCGTTGCACTGCATTGTCAGTTCCGGATTTGCAGCCAGTAAAAATGACCTCCAGTCAACAGGGTCACCTGTACATCATTGCTTCATCAGCGCGAACACGCCCCAGCCCAGGTATTCCCGTGTGTAAGTAGCGTAGCGCACGGGTTCCGAAGACAGATTGGCGCGAACCTCTTTTGCCATGTCATCGTCAGGATTCTCTTCCAGCCATCGGCGCATGGTGAGCCACTTGGCCGCCTCGTATCGATCCCAGCTGTCCTGGTCCGCCAAAACCATTTCCACGACGTCATAGCCAAGGTGGCCGAAAGAGGCGAGCAGTTCCGGAAGCAGGAGAAAATCTGCAATGGCGCCGGCAAGACACGCCCTGGCGGCTTCTTCGGTCGGGGGCAGCTGCCGCCAGTAGGGCTCGCCGATGAGGATGACCCCGCCCGGGTCCAGGCTCCGGGCCAGAAGCTCGATAGTGCCAGCGACTCCCCCACCGATCCAGGTGGCGCCGACGCAGGCGGCCACGCCAACCTTCTCTTCAGCGACATAACCGGCAGCATCACCATGGATAAAGGTGACTTGATCAACGACACCGAGCTCCTCAGCGCGAACTTTCGCTTGTTCGGTGAACAACGGACTCATGTCGATGCCGGTGCCGGTGATTCCAAAGTCGCGGGCCCAGGTGCAGAGCATCTCTCCCGATCCGCAGCCGAGGTCGAGCACGCAGGTTCCTGGATGCATTCGCAGCGCCGCGCCGAGGGTGGCGAGTTTTTCGGGTGTGAACGGGTTATGGATGCGGTGAGCGCTTTCGCTGATGGTATGGATCCGTGGAATATCCAATGTTTTCGTTCTCCTGATGGGTGTGAGAGGATCATATTTTTTTGTGGTCTTGGAGCCTTGTCGAGTTTTATCGAGCAGTTTGACATAGGGTATAAAGAAGTTTAGCAGGAGTCGCCATTCATTTTCGTAGAGATCATTAAGCATTCCAACCAGTTCGGGTTTACCAAAGCGGGCATAGCCGAGTAACTGTCTGATATGCGTCCAGTTATTTTGTTCGATATAGGCGTTGTCATTTTTATAATAGGGTCTGGATCTGGTAAAGTTCACCGGTCTTTTCCGGTTGAGATAATGTTTTTGGATAGGCCAATTTAAGAATTCGGAGCCATTATCGCAATCAAAACCACGAAGATCAAAGGGGAGTCTTTTGTTTATATTTATCAGGCCTTTAAGGACGCCTGTTTCGCCTTTTCCCCAGATCGCAAATTGTTCGGTCCATTGGGTGGCGATATCCACACAATTTATGGTATAGACAAAACTACCCATTACGGAAGAGCCGCAATGGGCCACAGTGTCAGCTTCAATAAATCCTGGTTGTCTCTGGTCCCATTGATTGGTGGCAATGGGAATCTGTTTTTTAAGTATCGTACCAGGTTTGGTCGTTGAAAGCCCCATTTTCATGTATCTGGATCGATGGTTTTTCATCAGCCGATCGATCGTTGACGGGGAAATGGCGCAAAGATCTTTGTAGAGTTCGCGTGAAATCGGCGAAGGGTAGAACGGCAGCCAGATTGGGATAATCGCCTTTAACCTTTTTGAACAGGGCAAATTGGTCCATTTCCACAGCTGATAGAGAATAATGGTAATCAGTGGATTAGTGTATTTTCTTTTTCTACCGCGTCTCTTTTTCTTGATGGCCTTCAAATCTTTTTTATTCAGAACACGAATCGCATATTTGCGATTATATCCGGTAACTTGACAAAATTCGTTAAGGATTTGACCCTTTTCCGCTTTTGGCGCTAAGTGATATCTCTGCTTTATGCTGTCTCGATATTCACGGCGAGAATCCGGACTCATAATCAATGTCTCCATTTATTGTCATGGTTACATTAATTATGGGGCAACGAATATCATGCCATTGACGCATAGTTACTTTTTTATGAGTCAATGCGCTGTTTTTTCTGCATGAGATTTTGCTTGCCATTTTCAGACAAATACTATACCTTGTTTTCATGAATAAATTTATGAAAAATTCTGGAATATTTTTACTACTTGTTGTCTATTGCATAATAGTATACGCGGGATCTTGCTTTAATTTTCAACTACTGTTCTTTTCTGCTAGCAAAAGCGGAACGCTCAAAATAGCAAAAATAGATGACTCTCCCCCCAAGCGTGAATCCCTGACTCAAAAAAGCGACATTCCTGCAATCCCCAAACTAGATAGCAAACCTCCTGCGGTGATTTCCAGCTTCCATTTCCCCGAAACTTCACAATGGCAAAGCTTTCATTATTTGCAACCTTCCCCTCTTCTGTGTTTGTTTGCGTATTACCGCTTTCTGCCACGCGATCCCCCTTCAGCTTAATTCTTTTTCTTAAAATCCAGGAAATAAATTATACCATGCCATAATCCGATCTGCATGATCGGAGTCGATGGAATGTGCACGGCTATTCTATATCAAGGAGATTTACTCATGAAATCCGAAGAAAATAAAACCCCACAAACCAGCGATGACTTTTCACCCGTTCTCGCTCTTGTGTTCGTGGTAACTCTGGGTATTGGTTTAGTTGCAGTCGTTTTAAAGGTGTTAGGAGTTTTTTGACCAGAACACAGCCAAAAAGAGGCTGAACATGACGCATACCAATGAAAGATGGGGTTCCCGAATTGGACTGATCCTGGCCATGGCAGGAAACGCGGTCGGGCTAGGTAATTTCCTCCGCTTCCCAGCGCAGGCAGTACAAAATGGTGGTGGAGCTTTCATCATCCCGTATCTGGTTTCCTTTCTTCTAATGGGCATCCCCCTACTTTGGATTGAATGGGCAATTGGCCGGCATGGCGGCCAGCACGGTTTTCACTCCGCGCCTGGCATGATGCAATCGATTGGCCGTTCGAGTCTATGGAAGTATGTCGGAGTTTTTGGCATTTTTACAAATCTCGCCATTCTGGCCTATTACGTCTATATCGAATCTTGGACACTAAGCTATGTTTGGTTTTCATTGACCGGGGCATTTAACGGAAAAACAACGGAACAGGTATCACAATTCTTCAGTGCCTATCTCAACATTGGCACAGGACAATCTATCAATTTGCCTATAAAAGCAATTCTATTCTTTCTTACCGCCCTATCCATCAATATCTTGGTTCTCTCGCGCGGCCTGGCCAAAGGTGTAGAGATTGCGAGCAAAATCGGAATGCCTTTGCTGCTTATTTTTGGTGCCTTTTTGGCAGTCCGTGCACTCACATTGAATGCTGGCGAGGCTGGAGCAGTAAACGATGCCTTCGAAGGGCTCAATTTTCTCTGGCAGCCGCAATTCGATTCACTTAGTAATCCTAAAATTTGGTTGGCGGCAGCCGGACAGATCTTTTTCACTCTGTCTGTGGGCATGGGTACTGTCCATTGCTATGCTTCTTATTTGCGTCAAAATGACGATATCGCCCTCAACGGAGCAGCGGCGGGGTGGATGAATGAGTTTGTCGAAGTAGTCCTCGGCGGATCTCTTATCATCCCCATCGCCGTTGCTTATCTGGGTCTGCCCTGGATTAAGGAAAATGTTGGTTTCGAAATGGGCTTCCGCACTATGCCGATGCTCTTCCAGAATTGGGGCCCTATCCTGGCAGCAGTTGCAGGTATCGCTTGGTTCGGGCTGCTCTTTTGCGCTGGAGTTACAAGTTCTTTGGCCATGGGACAACCTGTAATGGCATTTTTTCAGGATGAGTATGGGTTAAACCGAAGGCGTTCTGCAATCACTTTGGGCGGAATCCTGCTGATGCTCTCCCTTCCTTGCATCCTATTTTACGAAATGGGGGCTTTTGGCGAGTTTGACTACTGGGCGGGGACCTTTTCCCTGGTCGTTTTTGCACTGCTCGAAATTATCGCCTTTGCCTGGATTTTCGGCATAGACAAGGGTTGGGCTGAAATTACACGGGGTGCGGATATTAAGATTCATCCCATCTTTAAATATGTCATTAAGTATGTGACTCCGCTCTTTCTTGTAGCGGTCTTTGTCGGTTCGGTCTTTAAGCCTGATGGCGGCAACTGGCTGGCGGCGTTTTCCGATCTCCTGCATGGACAAGGCTGGCCGTTTGCGACAGACAGCATCATTGGCACGGTCCTAAACATCGGCATTACGGAGAAACGATGGTTTATCGATGGTGTGCCCACGCAGATCTTCATACTCAATATGACCCGTCTTTTACTCCTATCGACATTTATCGCGATCAGCGTGGCGGTGTATCTTGCGTGGCGTAGAAAGGAGGTCAAACAATGACAACCAGTGCCTGGATTATGATGTTGACGACATGGGCGGTTGTGATCTTTTTCGTCGTCAAGTTTTTTATCAAAGTGATCCGACTTCCACTCAATCAAAAACGTTCAGTAAAAGATCTGTGAGTTTTAAGCCGCGGTTATCTTTTGCATTGACATTTGAGCATAACCTGATCTGAAGCCATGAACCGCTCAAGCGAAGGGAAATCATATGACTCCACTTGATTATGGCATTGTTGTTGTTTATCTCATCGGTATCCTGACGGTCGGATTGTGGAGCGAGCGCCGAGCCAAGCAGAATATCGATTCTTATTTTTTGGGTGACCGTTCCTTGCCCTGGTGGGCGCTAGGAGCATCGGGAATGGCCTCTAACCTCGACGTCAGCGGCACCATGATCAACACCGCCTTCATCTTCGCCCTCGGCGCCACCGGCTTTTTCATTGAAATCCGCGGCGGCGTCACCCTGATCATGGCCTTCCTGATGATCTTTATGGGCAAATGGAACCGCCGTGCCGAGGTGATGACCATGGCCGAATGGATGCATCTCCGCTTCGGCGACAAGCGCGAGGGGGATGTCGCCCGCCTC